>JAOZVS010000078.1 GCA_025869435.1 Zavarzinia sp. | reverse complement strand
CCTATATCGAGCCGATCACGCCCGAGATCGTCGCCAAGATCATCGAGAAGGAACGGCCCGACGCCCTCCTTCCCACCATGGGCGGCCAGACCGCGCTGAACACGGCGATGGCCCTCGCCGACGACGGCACCCTGGCGAAATATAATGTCGAGCTGATCGGCGCCAACCGCGAGGCGATCGAAAAGGCCGAGGACCGCCTGCGCTTCCGCGACGCCATGGACAAGCTGGGGCTGGAAAGCCCCAAGTCCCGCGTCGCCCATTCGATGGCGGAAGCCATGGACGCCCTTGGCGACATCGGCCTGCCGGCGGTGATCCGGCCCAGCTTCACCCTGGGCGGCACCGGCGGCGGCATCGCCTATACGCGGGAAGAATTCGACCGCATCGTGACCTCGGGTCTCGATGCCTCGCCGACCACCGAGGTGCTGATCGAGGAATCGGTCGCCGGCTGGAAGGAATACGAGATGGAAGTCGTCCGCGACAAGGCGGACAACTGCATCATCATCTGTTCCATCGAGAATATCGATCCGATGGGCATCCACACCGGTGATTCCATCACCGTCGCGCCCGCGCTGACCTTGACCGACAAGGAATATCAGATCATGCGCAACGCCTCGATCGCGGTGCTGCGCGAGATCGGGGTGGAAACCGGCGGCTCCAACGTCCAGTTCGCGATCAATCCCGTCGACGGCCGCATGGTCGTGATCGAGATGAATCCGCGCGTCTCGCGCTCGTCGGCCCTCGCCTCCAAGGCGACCGGCTTCCCGATCGCCAAGGTCGCCGCCAAACTCGCCATCGGTTACACGCTGGACGAGCTGATGAACGACATCACCGGCGTTACCCCGGCGTCCTTCGAGCCGACGATCGATTATGTCGTCACCAAGATGCCGCGCTTCACCTTCGAGAAGTTCAAGGGCTCGGAAGCGCTGCTGACGACGGCGATGAAATCGGTCGGCGAAGCCATGTCGATCGGCCGCACCTTCAAGGAATCGGTGCAGAAGGCCCTGCGCTCGATGGAAACCGGCCTGTCCGGCTTCGATCCCGTGGAGCGCCTGCACGGCGACCGCGACCTGATCGAGGTCGAACTGGGCAAGCCGGTGCCGGACCGCCTCGTCGTCGTCGCCGATGGCTTCCGCGCCGGCCTCTCGGTCGAGGAGATCGCCGACATCACCAGGATGGACCCCTGGTTCCTGCGCGAGATCGAGGAAATCGTCGCCGAGGAAGCCCGGGTCATCGAAAGCGGCCTGCCCCGGACCGCCGCCGGCTGGCGCCGCCTGAAGGCGATGGGCTTTTCCGACAAGCGCCTGGCCAAGCTGGGCAACACCACGGAGCAGAAGGTGCGGGCCGATCGCCGCGCCGTCGGCGTCCGCCCGGTGTTCAAGCGCATCGATACCTGCGCCGCGGAATTCGACAGCCGCACGCCCTATATGTATTCGACCTACGAGTCCGCCGATTTCGGCGAACCGGAATGCGAAGCCCAGCCGAGCGACGCCAGGAAGGTCGTCATCCTGGGCGGCGGGCCGAACCGCATCGGTCAGGGCATCGAGTTCGACTATTGCTGTGTCCATGCCTGCTACGCGCTGACCGAAGCGGGCTATGAGACCATCATGGTCAACTGCAATCCCGAGACCGTCTCGACCGACTACGACACCTCGGACCGCCTGTATTTCGAGCCGCTGACCGCGGAAGACGTGCTCGAGCTGATCGAGACCGAGAAGCAGAACGGCACCGTCCACGGCGTCATCGTCCAGTTCGGCGGCCAGACTCCGCTGAAGCTGTCGCAGGCGCTGGAGAATGCCGGCATTCCCATCCTCGGCACCTCGCCCGACGCGATCGACGTCGCCGAGGACCGCGAGCGGTTCCAGGCCCTCCTGCAGAAGCTGGGCCTGCGCCAGCCGAACAACGGCATCGCCACCTCCGCCGAGGAAGCGCGCGCCGTCGTGGAGCGGATCGGCTTTCCCGTCGTCATCCGTCCGTCCTATGTCCTGGGCGGCCGGGCGATGGAGATCGTGCGCGATATCCCCGGCCTCAACCGCTACATGACCGAGGCCGTGGTCGTTTCCGGTGACAATCCGGTGCTGATCGACGGTTACCTGAGCCAGGCCACGGAAGTCGATGTCGACGCCCTCGCCGACCGCGATACCGTCTATGTCGCCGGGATCATGGAACACATCGAGGAAGCGGGCATCCATTCGGGTGATTCCGCCTGTTCGCTGCCGCCCTACTCCCTGTCGGAAGCGATGATTTCCGAACTGAAGCGCCAGACCGAGCTGATGGCCAAGGCGCTGGGCGTCGTCGGCCTGATGAACGTCCAGTTCGCGATCCAGGGCGAGGATATCTATGTCCTCGAGGTGAACCCCCGCGCGTCCCGCACCGTGCCCTTCGTCGCCAAGGCGATCGGCATTCCGGTCGCCAAGATCGCCTCCCGCGTCATGGCCGGCGAGAAGCTGGCGAGCTTCGGCCTCAAGTGGAAGAAGCTCGACCATGTCGCGGTCAAGGAATCGGTCTTCCCCTTCGCCCGCTTCCCGGGCGTCGACATCCTGCTCGGCCCCGAGATGAGATCGACCGGCGAGGTCATGGGTCTCGACCGGACCTTCGAGCTGGCCTTCGCCAAATCGCAGCTGGCTTCGGGCACCCGCCTGCCGCAATCGGGCAAGGTGTTCATTTCCGTCCGCAGGGCCGACAAGGCCGCGGTGCTGGAGCCAGCGCGCCAGCTCGTCGCCATGGGCTTCGAGATCGTCGCGACCAGGGGCACGGCCGATTTCCTCGAGGAGAACGGTGTTCCCGCCAGGCGCGTCAGCAAGGTTCTCGAAGGCCGGCCGCATATCGTCGACGCGATGAAGAATGGCGAGATCGCCCTGATGTTCAACACGACGGAAGGGTCGAAATCGATCGCCGATTCCTTCGAGATACGGCGCACGGCCCTCACCCTCAAGATCCCCTACTACACGACGACGGCGGGGGCCGAGGCGGCGGTACAGGCTATTGCGGCGCTTCGCCTCGGGCGCCTTGAAGTTGCCCCGCTGCAATCCTACACTTGATGCCCGCGACCGCCCGGTCGGCCCTTTCAGGTCGGCCGGGCTGTTGCAAATCCGGTGGCCTTCAGTCTTTGGGGCGTGCCCATAATCAGGTAGAGGGGCGATGGAAAAAGTGCCCATGACGGCGGGGGGGTATGATGCCCTCGAAGCCGAATTGAAACGGTTGAAAACGGTGGACCGGCCCGCGGTGATCCAGGCCATTTCGGCGGCGCGCGAACACGGCGACCTGTCGGAAAACGCCGAGTATCATGCCGCCAAGGAAAAGCAGAGTTTCATCGAAACCCGCGTGATCGAGCTCGAGGACAAGATTTCCCGCGCCCAGGTGATCGACGTCTCGAAACTCTCGGGCAATGTCATCAAGTTCGGCGCGAACATCACCCTCGTCGATATCGATACGGACGAAAAAGTCGACTATCAGATCGTCGGTGTCGATGAAGCCGACGTGAAGGCCGGGCGCCTGTCCGTGTCGTCCCCCGTCGCACGCGCCCTGATCGGCAAGACCGTCGGTGACGAGATCGAGGTGACGACGCCGGGCGGCCACAAGTCCTACGAAATCCTCAAGGTCCATTTCGGCTGAGGTCATGAGGCCCCTTCCCTTCGTTCCTCGGCGCTGAGCCCGAACGAAGGGAAGGTGTCAGCTCAATCCGCCTTCGGCTCCTGCCGGTAGGCGTAGGTCGCGTCGAAGCGCGACAGGACGTATTCGCCGGCCACGACCGGCGGATATTTCGCCGGCAGGTCCGGGCCGACGCAGGACGGCAGCGCCTCGATCAGCGTGTCGTAATTGGTGCCGAGGAAGAACGGCATCGAATAACGCGGCTTGCCCGACAGATTCAGCGCCCGGTGCCGGGTCGAGGCGAAGACGTCATTGGTCCAGCGCGCCATCTGGTCGCCGATATTGACGACGAAAGTGCCCGGAATCGGCGGCGCCGAGACCCATTCGCCCTTGCCGTTCTGGACCTGCAGCGCCTGCACGCCCAGCTGCTGGCCGAGGATGGTGAAACATTCATAGTCGGTATGGGCGCCGATGCCGATCTGGCGCTGGTCGATCGGGCCGTCCTGGCTGGGATAGGACAGGATGCGCAGCACCCCCGTGGGCTTCGTCACCATCGGATCGAAATAATCCTCCGGCAGGTCGAGGGCGAGGGCGAAGGCCCGGAACAGCCGCCGGCCGAGCGCCTTCACTTCCTCGAAATAGGTCAGCATCTGCTCCTTGAAGCCGGGCAGGTTCTCGGGCCACTGGTTGGGGCCATAAAGGGCTTCCCGGCCCCTGGCCAGCGGATCGTCCGCCGCCAACTCGTTCGCGATATCGAAACCCTCGTGCAGGTCGCCGAGGGCGGTTTCGTCGGTGTTCTCCTCGAGCAGCGGGGTATAGCCGCTGTTGTTCACCGATTTCTTCACATGGATCTTCATCTTCTCTTCGAGCGGCAGGCCGAAGAAGCCCGGGCAGAGCGCGAACGTATCGTCGATCACCTTCTGCGGCAGGCCGTGATTGCGGATGTAGAAGAAGCCGACATTGACGCAGGCATCGCGCAGCGCCTTCGCCGTCGCCTGCTTGGCCACCGGGTCGTCGCCCGCCATGGGGCCGAGGTCGATCTGCGGGATCTCGCTGAAATCGCTCTCCCTCGCCGAGAGGCCCGCCGCTTCCAGTTGCGCCTTTGCCGTCACTGTCGTCACCTTGTTCCTGAAGAGCCCGCCATGGGGCGATACCGAAAGATCCAGCAAGCACCATGCCAATGCTGGACCTTAAGATTGGTATCCAATCTATCAGACTTGAGAATCTTATAAATGGCCCTGGATAGCCATAATCCCGGGCGCCCTGACGACCGAGCGGCGCGGATATCCTGAATTTTCCATGGCCGTACAATCGCTTGTGCCCCCACGGCGGCCTTCGTGCCGAAAATTTGTACCGTCTGCATCAAGATTTGTTCTAATTTTAGGCAATCGGTGAAATTGATATCCAATAACCCGTTGGAGGATGGCAATGGCACGCTCCTTGCTAAATCTCCGGCATAGCCATCGACAGGATCAGGGGATCATTCCATGTCATTCTTCAACGCTGCCCGCGCCGGCCTGAGGGGCACCGCCCTCGCGCTTGGTCTTGGCCTCGCCGTCCTCGCCGGCGCCCAGCCGGCCGATGCCTTCGACCTGAAAGGCCCGCCCAAGATCGCCTTCATCTATGCCGCGGCGATCAAGGACGGCGGCTGGAACGAGGCGATGGATGCCGCCCGCGTGAAGGTGGAAGAAGCCCTGGGCGTGAAGATCGCCACCTCGGAAAGCATCGCCGAGGAGTCGACGGCCTTCAAGGCGGCGGTCGATCTCTATGTGAAGCGCGGCTACAACATCATCGTCGGCACGTCCTACGGCTATTCCGACCCGATCCTCGAAGCCGCCAAGGCCTATCCCGACGTCGCCTTCCTGAATGCCTCCGGCACCACCAACGGCGCCAACCTCGAGAGCTTCTACGCCCGCACCTACGAGGCCTGGTATCTCGCCGGCATGGCGGCCGGCGCGGTCAGCACCTCGGGCAAGGTCGGCATGCTGGCCGGCTTCCCGGTCAGCGTCGTCAACTGGGACGTCAATGCCTTCACCCGGGGCGCCCAGGCCATGAAGCCGGGCGCGGAATCGATCGCCATCTTCACCAATTCCTGGTGGGACCCGGTGAAGGAAGGCCAGACCTCGGAAGCCATGCTCGATCAGGGCGCCGATGTGATCGCCACCAACCTGTCCGCCGCCTCGGCCCTCAATGCCGCCGAGAAGAAGGGCAAATACGCCATCGGCTACCAGATCGACATGACCGCCTATGCCCCCAAGGGCATCCTGACCTCGGTCGTGTTCCGCTGGGAAAACTACCTGACCCCGACGATCAAGAAGATCATCGCCGGCGGCTGGACGCCCGAGGAATACGGCGCCTTCGTCGGCATCAACACCAAGACCGTCGACCTGCTGCCCTTCACCGCCAATGTCCCGGCCGAGGCGCAGGCCAGGATCGCCGAGACCCGCGCGGCGATCGAAGCCGGCACCTTCAGTCCCTTCACCGGCCCGGTGGTCAAGCAGGACGGCACCGAAGCCGTGCCCGCCGGCGCGGTGATGGACGACGAGAAGCTCTGGGCGCTCGATTACTTCGTCAAGGGCGTGATCGGCACCATGCCGGCGGCCTCGAAGTAAGCCGGGCGAAAGAGGGGACGCGTCGATGTTCAGGCCCGACGGCAGCCCGGCCGTCTCGTCCTTCACGCCCGAAGACTGGCACATCCTGGCCGGCTTCTGGTACCCGGTGGGTTTCTCCGCCGAGGTGGGCAGCCGGCCGGTCGCCGGCCGCCTGCTGGACGTGCCCCTCGTCCTCTATCGCACCGGCGGCGGCATCACCGTCGCCGCCGACTATTGTCCGCATCGCGGCACGAAGATGACCCTCGGCCGCCTCCAAGGCGGAGAGATCGTGTGCAAGTATCACGGCCTTCGCTTCGATGGCGCCGGGACCTGCACGCATATTCCCGGTTCGCCGGACATGACACCGCCCCGCCGGCTCGACCTCGTCACCTTCCCGGTCATGGAGCGTTACGGCCTGGTCTGGACCTGCCTCAAGGGCGCGTCCGACCAGCCGATCCCCGAATGGCCGGAACTGGTCGATCCCGCCTGGCAGCGGATCAAGATGGATGCGGTGTGGGAGACAGGCGCCGGCCGCCATCTCGAGAATTTCTGCGACACCGCCCATTTTTCCTTCGCCCATGCCGGCACCTTCGGCTGGCCCGACCGGCCCGAGGTGAAACCTTACGGCGTCGAGGAGACGGCGACGGGCCTGCGCTTCGAGCTGATGACGCCGCAGCAGGACGGCAGCCTGTTTCAGGGCCAGCCCAATTTCGCCGATCTCCTGTCGGAATATGACGTCTATCTGCCCTTCACCGCCCGGCTGATCCTGCATTTCCCGCGCGGCGACGAGCATATCTTCGACATCGTCGCGCCCCTGTCGGCCGGCCGTTCACGCATCTTCATGCTGAAGGCGCGGGACCACGACCTGGACCAACCGGTCGACGAATGGATCGACTTCCAGAAGACGGTGAACGAGGAAGACCGGGCCATGGTCGAATCCCAGGTGCCCGCCGCGCTGCCGCTCGATGCCAAGGCGGAAGGCCATCTGCCGTCCGACCGTTTCTCCATCGCCTATCGCCGCCGCCTGCAGGGCCTCGGCCTCACGGGCGGTGCATCGTGAGCGATATGCCCCGGCGCCAGCGTCCCGCCCTGTCCCTCAGCCATATCGACAAGGCGTTCGGCGACAAGAAGGTGCTGGACGGGGCCCATTTCACCGTCCGCTGGGGCGAGGTTCATGCCCTCCTCGGCGAGAATGGCGCGGGCAAGTCGACGATCATGAATGTCGCGACCGGCGTCTATGCCGCCGACGCCGGCACGATCGAGGTCGACGAGCAGGAATTCCCCTTACGCGGCCCGGCCGACGCGGCCAGGGCCGGCATCGGCATGGTGCATCAGCATTACCGCCTGGTCGGCAGTTTCACCGTGGCCGAGAACATGCTGCTTGCTGCCGGCAAACAGGTGCCGGGTATCACCGGCCTGCGCAGCGCCGCAGCCGCCATCGAGGCCAAGGGCCGGGAGGTCGGCCTCGCGGTCGATGCCACGGCGCGGATCGACACGCTCTCGGTCGCGGAGCGCCAGCGGGTCGAGATCCTGAAGGTGCTGATCCTCGGCGCCCGCATCGTCATCCTGGACGAGCCGACCGCCGTGCTGACCGACGCCGAATCCCGCGCCATGCTGGAGTTCGTGCGCCGCCTCGCCGCCGCCGGCACCGCCGTCGTGCTGATCACCCACAAGCTGCGCGAAGTGCTCGAACATGCCGACCGGGTGACCGTGATGCGCCAGGGCAAGACCGTGCTGGCGGACGCGACGACGACGGGCCTCGACACAAGCGAACTCGCCCGGCTGATGGTCGGCGAGCGGACACCGCCGCCGCCCCGCGCCGCCATCGCGCCCGGCCCCATACGCCTGAAGCTGGACGGTTTTTCCGTGCGCCGGCCCGATGGTACCCCGGGGGTCGAGGGGATCGACATCGAACTGCGCGCGGGGGAAATCCTCGGCATCGCCGGGGTCGGCGGCAATGGCCAGCAACCGCTGGCCGACGGCCTGATCGGCCTCGCCGCGACCGCCGCCGGCCGCCTGCTGATCGACGGCATCGACCTTGGGCAAGCGCCGGTCGCGGCGCGGCGGCGGGCCGGGCTTCGCATCATCCCGTCCGACCGTTTCGCCAGCGGCCTTGTCGGCGACCTGACGATCGCCGAGAACCTGTGCCTGACCGCGCTCGACAGTCCCGCCCTCAATCGCGGCTTCCTGCTGCGGCCGGGGGTGATGCGCCAGCGCGCGGCGGCGGCCATCGAGCGTTTCGCCATCGCGGGCGCGGCGCCGGGGCGGATCAGCCGGCTGCTGTCCGGCGGCAATGCCCAGAAGCTGATCCTGGCGCGGGAAATCGACGATCACCTGTCCGTCCTCGTCGCCCATTCGCCCACCCGCGGCCTCGATGTCAAAGCCTGCGATTTCGTGCACGACACGATCCGCGCCTCGGCCGCGCGGGGTGCGGGCTGCCTGCTGATCAGCGAAGACCTCGAGGAAATCCTCACCCTCTCCACCCGCATCGCGGTCATTTGCGCCGGCCGCATCACGGGCGAACTTTCCATGCAGGAAGCCAATGCCGAGCGCATCGGCATGTTGATGATGGGCCATGTTTGACCGGATCACCCTCGTCCGCCGCCAGGATGTGCCCTGGACGGCGCGGACCGCCACCTTCCTCGGCGGCCTCGGCTTCGGCCTTGCGCTGTCCTGCGTGCTGCTGGTCGCGGCGGGCGTTCCGGCGGAAAGCCTGATCGACGAACTCGTCGTGCAGGTCTTCCTGTCGTCGGACGGCCTCGCCCAGACCGTGACCGCCGCCGCGCCCCTGATCCTCGTCGGTCTGTGTTCGGCGCTGGCGACGCGGGTGCGCTTCTGGAACATCGGGATCGAAGGCCAGTTGTGGCTGGGCGCCATCGCCGCCGCCGCCGTCGGCATCCTCGACATCGGGCCGGAGGCGATCCGCGTCTGGCTGATGATGCTGGCGGCGCTGGCCGCCGGCGCCCTGTGGATCGTGCCGCCGCTCGTCCTCAAGACCCGCTTCGGCGTTTCCGAGACGGTGCTGACCCTGCTTCTGTCCAATGTCGGTTTCCTCTGCGTCCAGCATCTGCTGTTCGGTGCCTGGAAGGATCCGAACAACGGCTTTCCGGTCTCGCCCCAGATGGGGCCGGCGGAACAACTCGCCCGCTTCGGCTGGGGCAATGTCGGCATGGGCACCGCGCTCGCCGTCGCCATCGCCCTTCTTGCCTATGTCTTCATCGACCGCAGTCGCATCGGCCTGCAGGCAAGGGCCATCGGCCTCAATCCCACGACGGCGCGGGCCGCCGGCCTGCCGGTGACGGCGACCATTACTCTCATGGTGCTGCTGTCGGGCGCGCTGGCCGGGCTTGCCGGCGGGGTGATCGTCGCCGGCACGGAATTCCGTCTGACCCAATATCTCGGCAATAATTATACCTTCAGCGGCATCACCATCGGCTTCCTCGCGCGCACCCATCCGCTGGGCGTCATCGTCGCCGCCTTCGGCGTCGGCGGCATGTTCACGGCGGGCTCGTCGCTGAAGGTCTTCTATGGCTTGTCGGACGCTGTCGTGGTGCTGATCCAGGGTATCGTGCTGATCTCGCTCCTGTCGGCGCAATTCTTCTCGACCTATCGGCTGTCGGTCGCGCGGCGGGGGGTGGCGTGATGCTGGAGTTCCTCGTCACCTGGCTGGCCTCGACGCCGACCTTCGCCACGCCGATCCTGCTCGCCTGCATCGGCCTCATCATCAGCGAGCGGGCGGGCGTCCTCAACCTCGGGGCGGAGGGCATGATGGCGGTCGGGGCCATGGCGGCGGTCGCCGTCACCCTGACCACCGGCAACCCCGGGGCCGGCATTCTGGCCGGCATCGGCGCGGGTGCCCTGCTCGGCCTCGTCTTCGGCCTTGCCGTCGTCGTGCTGCGCGCCGACCAGATCCTGGCCGGCCTTGCCGCCGTCGCCATCGGCCTTGGCGCGGCGGGGCTGATCGGCAAGCCCTATGTCCATACGACGGTGACCGGCGTCGCCAAACTGGCCATTCCCGGCATTTCCGACCTGCCGGTGGTGGGGCCGATCCTCTTCGCCCAGGATCCCTTCGTCTATATCGCCGTGGCGCTGGCCCTGCTCGGCTGGTTCTACCTGATGCGGACGAGGTCCGGCCTACGCCTGCGCGCCACGGGCGAGGACCCGGGCGCGGCCGATGTCGCCGGCGTCGACGTCCAGCTGACGCAGATGGCGGCGGTCGTGGTCTCGGGCGCGGCCTGCGGTCTGGCCGGGGCCTATCTCTCGGTCGTCGCCTCGCAGGTCTGGGTCGAGGGCATGGTGGCGGGCCGGGGCTGGATCGCCATCGGTCTCGTCATCTTCGCGCGCTGGAGCCCGCCGCGCGCCATCCTCGGCGCGCTGATCTTCGGTGGCGCCGATGCCCTGACGCCGCGCCTGCAGGCGATCGGGGCCGACGTTCCGGCCTATCTGATGATGATGATGCCCTATCTCCTGACCATCGCCGTCCTCGCCGTACCCGCCCTGCTTCACCGGGGCCGAAGCGCGGAGCCGGCCAGCCTCGGCCTGCCCTTCCTGCGGCAGGACCGGCGCTGAGCATGGTGCCGCCCCCCTTCTCGTCATCCCGGCGCAGGCCGGGATCTCGGGACGGAAGGGGCTCCATTCTGCACAAGATCCCGGCCTGCGCCGGGATGACGGAACAGGTTGGGTCAGTCCGGGG
>JAOZVS010000077.1 GCA_025869435.1 Zavarzinia sp. | reverse complement strand
GTGCCCCGTCAGGGGAGCCATCGACACCCGCGCCTTCCCCAAACCCCCGTCATGCCGGCGAAGGCCGGCATGACGTTACGGAAAGGCGCGTCGTCCCGTCAGGCCCTATGCGTCCTCGGCCGAGCCTTCGGCGTCGGCCTCGGGCGTGCCGACCATGGCGGCGGAGACGATGCCGGCATTGGCCCTGATCTTGCGCTCGATCTCGTCGGCGAGTTCGGGATGGGACTCGAGGAAGGTCTTGGCGTTCTCGCGGCCCTGGCCGATGCGCTGGCTGTCGTAGGAGAACCAGGAACCGGACTTGTCGACGATGCCGGCCTTGATGCCGAGATCGATCAGTTCGCCCACCTTCGAGGTGCCGGCGCCATACATGATGTCGAACAGCGCTTCCCGGAACGGCGGCGCCAGCTTGTTCTTGACCACCTTCACCTTGGTCTGGTTGCCCACCACCTCTTCCTTGTCCTTGATCGCGCCGATGCGGCGGATGTCGAGACGGACCGAGGCGTAGAATTTCAGCGCGTTGCCGCCCGTCGTCGTTTCCGGGCTACCGAACATCACGCCGATCTTCTGACGGATCTGGTTGATGAAGATGACCATGCAGTTCGACTTGGAAATCGAGCCGGTGAGCTTGCGCAGGGCCTGGGACATCAGGCGGGCCTGCAGGCCGACATGGGAATCGCCCATCTCGCCCTCGAGTTCGGCCCGGGGCGTGAGCGCGGCGACCGAATCGATCACCAGCACCTCGACCGCGCCGGAGCGCACCAGCGTATCGGCGATCTCGAGCGCCTGTTCGCCGGTATCGGGCTGGGAGATCAGCAATTCATCGACATCGACGCCGAGCTTGCGGGCATAGGTCGGGTCGAGGGCATGTTCCGCGTCGACGAAGGCGCAGATGCCGCCCTTGCGCTGGGCATTGGCCACCACCTGCAGGGCCAGCGTCGTCTTGCCCGAGGATTCCGGCCCGTAAATCTCGACGATGCGGCCGCGAGGCAGGCCGCCGATGCCGAGCGCGATGTCGAGGCCGAGCGAGCCGGTCGAGACCGCTTCCGCCTCAACCGCGCTTTCGCGGGCACCGAGCTTCATCACCGAGCCCTTGCCGAACGCGCGTTCAATCTGCCCGAGGGCGGCCTCGAGGGCCTTCTGCTTGTCCATGTTTTCCGATCCGACGAGGCGCAACGCTGGCGACGACATGAGGTGGAACTCCTTATTTCAAAGCCCCGGGCGGGATTCAACCCTGCCGCCATCGTACCTCATTTGTTCTCTTGCGCAATCCTGTTTTGTTCTCGTTTGTCCTGACCTGTGCGTCAGCCCCCGCGCGTCACCCCCTGTCGAGCACCTCGCGCACCAGATTGCCGAGCTGCTTCAGGCTGAAAGGCTTGGCCAGGAAGGTGAAATCGAGGCCGGGATCGAGGCTCTTGCGGAACTGTTCCTCGGCATAGCCTGAAATCATGATCACCTTCAGGCCCGGTAGCCGGTCGCGGGCGGCGCGGGCCAGCGACGGCCCGTCCATCGAGGGCATGACGACATCGGAAACGAGGAGATCGATTCGCTCGGCGCCACCGTTGATCAACTCCATCGCCTCCTCGCCGGTCGGGGCCTCCAGCACGCGGTAGCCCTGGCGACGCAGCGCCCGGACGGCGAAATTGCGCACCGCGTCCTCGTCCTCGACAATGAGGATGGTCTCGTGGCCCGGGGCGGACGCTTCGGGCTTTTCCGGGGCCTCGATCACCTGTTCCTCGGCATCACTGCCGGCGACATGGCGCGGCAGGGCGATGCGGAAGGTGGTGCCCTGCCCCGGCTCGCTCTCCGCGACGATGGAGCCGCCGGTCTGCTTCACGATGCCATAGACGGTGGACAGGCCAAGGCCGGTGCCCGCCCCGACTTCCTTCGTCGTGAAGAAGGGCTCGAAGATCTTGGGCAGCACGTCGCGGGGAATGCCGTGGCCATTGTCCTGCACATCGATCAGCACGTAATCGCCCGGGGGCAGTTCCAGCGACGGAAACTTGCGCAGATCGCGCCGCGACAGGTTGCGGGTGCGGATCTGGATATGGCCGCCCTCGCGCATCGCATCGCGGGCATTGACCACGAGATTGATGATCACCTGATCGAATTGCGACGGATCGACCCGCACCGGGCCGAGGTCCGGCGCATGATCGAGATCGAGCCTGATATTGGCACCGATCAGCCGGCGCAGCAGCGTCGACAGGTCGTTCAGCGTGTCGCGAATGTCGATGACCTTGGGCCGCAAGGTCTGCCGGCGCGAGAAGGCCAGCAGCTGGCGCACGAGATTGGCCGCGCGATTGGCGTTCTGCTTGATCTGCATGACATCGGGGAAGGACTCGTCCTCCGGCCCGTGACGGGTCAGCAGCAGGTCGCAGAAGCCGATGATCGCGGTCAGCAGATTGTTGAAATCATGGGCGATGCCGCCGGCCAGCTGCCCCACCGCCTGCATCTTCTGCGACTGGACGAACTGCTCCTCCAGCGCCTTCTGGGCCGAGACATCGAGCATGTAGACGATGCGGGTCGGCTGTTCCTGCGTGCCCTGCAGCCGGCTGGCCCGCGTGGCGAACAGGCGCATGGTCATGGCCGGGGTCGCCTTGAAGCGCAACTCGGCGCTGGCGCCTTCCGCCCCGGCGAGCACCTGCGCGAAATCGATGCTGGGCCGCGGATCCTCGGCCGGCAGATCGATCATCTTGTGCAGATCGCGGCCGAGCACGAGTTCCGGATCCGGCGCCCCGGCGGCAAGCTCGGCGAAGACCGGATTGGCTTCCTCGACCGTGCCATCGGCGGCGAGGGCGGCGATGCCCACCGGCGCGTCGTCGATGAAACGGCCGAAACGCTCGGCCGATTCCGCCAGCGCCTCGACCGAGCGGACGATTTCCCGCAGGTCGATGACGAGACCGCCCCGCGAACTGCCGCCCCGCGCATCGGTCTGCAACACGACCTCGACCGGGAACGGCGGCTCCTCGAGGGACAGGAGATCGGCGCGGAAACGGCCGTCGCCGGCATCGGGATATTCCGCCGGCCGGAACACCTCGAAGATCGACAGGCGCCCTTCGCCGATTTCCTCGGCGGTGCGACCGAGCCAGCTGGCCAGGGTCGCGTTGAGGGCGGTGATGCAGCCGTCGTGATCCATCTCGAACCAGCCGAGGTCGGCATGTTCGAAAATGCCGGGATCGACCCGCGGCGGCATCCCGACCTCGCGCACGGTCAGCAGCAGATAGCTCGCCCGGGGGCCGAGGCTGCGGCCCGAGACCTCGATCTGGCGGCCGTTGCCCGGCAGGGTGAACTGGCGGGCATGACCGCCCTCGACCGCCGTCGCCCAGGCTTCCGGCACGGTTTCCACCGGCAGCCCCATCCGATACCAGGGCTGGTTATGCTGGAGAACGAGACCACCCGGGCCCGTCACCGCCCGTGCCACCGACGACAGTTCCATCGCCGGGCCGATCTCCTCGATCATCGCCTCGACCGACTGCCGGCGGTGGCGCTCGGCCAGATGATTGCTGATGGTGATGGCGGTCATCGGGATGGCGACCGCGACGATTCCCGTCACGCCGTAGAGAACATCGCCCGTGGCGACGCCGACGCCGATCAGCGCGCCGCCCGCGCCGGCCAGGATGCCGCGCAGAAACGGCAGGATCGACCGCTTTTCCCGTGGCGGTGCTTCCCTCAGCTTGTCGGCGTCGACCTGATCCATGCCTATTGATTACGGGACTGCGGGCCGCTTTGGAAGGCCCCCGCGACGTCGCAGCACGAAACCGATCACTTCCGCCACCGCCTTGTAGTGATCGGGCGGCACTTCCTCGTCGATTTCAACCGTGGCGTACAAGGCGCGGGCCAGCGGCGGGTTCTCGACGAGGGGCACGCCCGCGTCGTCGGCGACCGCGCGGATGCGGGCCGCCAGCGAATCAGCCCCTTTGGCGACGACGACGGGCGCCCCCATCGAAGCCGGGTCATATTTCAGGGCGACGGCGAAATGGGTCGGATTGGTCACCACCACATCGGCCGTGGGCACCGCCGCCATCATGCGCCGCCGGATGCGCGAGCGGGCCATCTGGCGCTGGCGCGACTTGATCTGGGGATCGCCCTCGGTCTGCTTGTGCTCGTCCTTCACTTCCTGCTTGGTCATGCGCAGGCGGCGCAGGCGCTCGAAGCGCTGGAACATGAAGTCGCCGCCGGCGATCACGGTCAGCACCACCAGCGCCCCGCCGAACAGGCGGATCACCGCCTGAAGGGTCAGGAGCGCGATATCGTCGAATTCCCGCAAGGGCAGCGCGATCATGGCGTTGAAGGTCGGCGCCGCGCCGATCACCGCCCCCGCCCCCACGGCGACGATCTTGGCGATGCCCTTGACGAATTCGATCAGCCCCTGGCGCGAGAAGATCCGGCCCAGGCCCTTGATCGGCGAGAGTTTGGACAGATCGGGCTTCATCTTCTCGCCGCTGAAGATGATCTTGTGCTGCAGGGCATGGCCGGCGATCGCCGCCGCGACCAGCAGCAGCAGGGGCAGGCCAAGGCCGAGCAGCAGGTCCTGGCCGACCTCGATCAGAATGTCGACGCCGGTCCGCTCGTCGAGCGAGATCGCCCAGCCATGGTCGAGAAAACCGGCGAGCCGCCGCCCCATGTCCGGCCCCGAGACCGTGGCGATGATGACGATGGCGCCGAGACCGGCGGCGAGGCCGAACCAGTGGCCGACCTCGGTGCTCTTGAGAACGTCGCCGCGCTTCTCGGCATCCGCGATGCGTTTCGCGGATGCCTCTTCTGTTTTGGAACTCTCCTCCTGGTCTTCGGCCATCGCCCCCTCCCCTTAGCGGACCAAGGGACCGAGCGCGTCGACGAAACGGTCGGCGAACAGGGTCAGGGCATAGCCGAAGCTGAGCGACAAAAGCAGGAAGGCCAGCGGGATCTGCAGCGGCATGGCGATGAAGAAAACCTGCATCACCGGCATCAGCCGGTTCATCAGGCCCAGCAGCACGTTGAAGACGATGCCGAAAGCCAGGAAGGGCGCCGACATCTGCATGGCGAGGGTGAACGTATCGGCGATGACGCCACTGGCGAGCCGCGCGAAATCGCCGACCGGCGGCGTGCCCGCGACCGGAAACAGGCGATAGCTCTCGACGAGGGCGCCGATCAGCAGGTGGTGCAGGTCGGCGACGACGATCAGCGTCGTCCCGGTCATGACGATGAAATTCGAGGTGACCGCCGATTGCGTGCCCTGGGTCGGGTCGACGTTCTGGGCGGCGGCGAGGCCCGACTGCACGGCGATGATGGTGCCCGCGATATGAAGGGCCGAGACCGCCAGCCGGGCGATGCCGGCGATGGCGAGGCCGACCAGCACCTCGCCGCCGATCAGCGGCAGCAGCAGCGCGGGCTGGGCCGGCAGCGGCGGCAAGGTCCCCGCCCGCGGCAGGATGATCACGGTCAGGAACAGGGCGAGGGCAAGACGGATGCGGGCCTGGACATATTGCTCGCCGAAGACCGGCAGCACCATGACCATGGCGCCGATCCGGGCGAAGACCAGCGCCAGGGCGAAGACGCCGCCGGGCAGAAGCTGGTCCAGCATGGCGTCAGCCGCCGCCCCCGGGGCTGGCGCCCGGCGTGGTGCCATTCGGCGCCGCCACCGGCGCCGCCGGGTTGCCGTCGGCGATGCGGGACATGATCTGCTGGGTGAAAGTGCTCATCTGCGAGCCCATGAAGGGCAGGGCGAGCAGGAGAACGGCGAAGATCGCGAGGATCTTCGGCACGAAACTGAGAGTCGCTTCCTGGATCTGGGTCAGGGCCTGGAACAGCGAGATGGTCAGGCCGACCACCAGCGCCACCACCATGACCGGCGCCGAGACGAGCATGATGGTCAGCAGCGCCTCGCGCGCGACATCCAGGGCTTCGCCAGCCGTCAAGATCCAGCCTCCGACCGCCGATCCGGTCAGATCGGCATACGCATGATTTCCTGATAGGCTGACACGACCTTGTCGCGGACCGCAACCACCGCCTGAAGCGTGACCTCGGCATTGGTCAGCGCCGTCACCACATCGGTGACATTGGCCTTGCCCACCGCCGCCGACATCGAGGTCTGGTCGGCCTTGACCGAGGTCGCGACCGCGTCGTCCATGGCGCGGCCCAGCACGCTGCTGAAGGAATTGGAGTCGCCGCCGCCGGCAAAGCCGCCCAGCCCGCCCGCGGCATCGGCGCCTTGCGTGGCCGAGCCCGCACCCCGGCGCAGCGCATCCGTATAGGCGCCCACGGCGCGGCTGGCGATCGGATCCATGGTCTATTCCCCCGTGCCGGCTTCAGGAGCGCAGCAGATCGATGGTGCGCATCAACAT
Organism: Zavarzinia sp.; assembly: GCA_025869435.1. Lineage (GTDB taxonomy): Bacteria > Pseudomonadota > Alphaproteobacteria > Zavarziniales > Zavarziniaceae > Zavarzinia. The sequence goes on along the minus strand of JAOZVS010000077.1, from coordinate 4,580 downwards.
GCCGCGCGCCGAATCGATCACATTCAGATTGGCTTCATAGGTGCGCTGGGCCTGGCGCATGTCGCTGACCTCGACCAGCGTGTTCACGTTGGGCGTCTTCACGTAGCCATCGGGATCGGCGGCCGGGTGGCCGGGGTCGAAGCGGCTGCCGAACGGCGTCTGGTCCTGGGTGACCTCCTTCACCTTCACTTCCTCGGCGCCGGTCACCCGGTCGAGTTCGCTGGCGAAATTCACCACCTTGCGGCGATAGGGCTCGTCGCCCGGCTTCATGCCGACGGTCTCGGCATTGGCCAGGTTTTCCGCGATCACCCGCATCCGCACGCTCTGCGCCCGCATGCCGGCGGCGGAAATCATCATGGTGCGGGTCAGATCGTCGACGGCCATGCCAGTCTCCTCGATGCCGGGTTCAGGCCGACGGACCGCGCAGGGCGGTCTTGATCATCGCGACCTGCTTGCGGTAGATGCCGGTGATCGTGTCGTAATCCATCTGGGTCTCGGCGAGGCGCGTCATCTCCTGTTCGAGGACGACGGCATTGCCCGAGGGGGTCGATTCGTAATCGCCGCTGCGCTCCGGCCGGGGCTTGGCGCCATCGGCGACCCTGGTGCCCTGCATGTGGCCGGCCGTGGTCGTCGCCACGGCGACCGGGGCAAGACCGCCGCCGGTCGCCCGGGCGACCTCGCGGGCGAAGGATTCTTCCGAAAGTTCGCGCGACTTGAAACCCGGCGTATCGGCATTGGCGACATTCTGCGCGATCACCCGCTGGCGGGCGCCCAGGAAATCCATCCTGCGCACCAACATGCCGATCAGGGGAATGCGGTCGAGATCCATGACGATTGCGGTCCTTGCCAGACACGGCGATGCTTGCATGATCACCCGTCTCCCTTAACGGCGGGTAAACAACCGGCCTCTCCCGGGGCAAGACCTCGTTAACCCTATTGCGGCAAAGTGGACCGGCAAACCGAAGGCATGGGCCGATGAGTGACGACAGACCGCCGCGCCGGCAGAAGGCCGTGGCGCTGACATACGAGCGCGGGCTGGACAGCGCGCCCCGCGTCGTGGCCCGGGGCGAAGGCGAACTCGCCGAGCGGATCATCGCCCTCGCCCTCGCCCATGGCGTCAAGCTGCGCGAGGATGGCGACCTGGTGGAGATTCTCGAGACCATCGATCTCGACGAGACCATCCCGCTCGAAGCCTTCGCCGCCGTCGCCGAAATCCTCGCCCATGTCTACATGGCCAACAACCGGATGCGCGAGGCGCGGGCGATGCAGCCCGGCGCCGATCATCCGGCCGGTGGCTTTCAGCGATGACCTCCGACCTGTTGCGCGCGGCCTTCGCCCTTGGCCTCGTCGTCCTGCTGATCCTTGCCTTTGGCATCGTCATGCGCCGTTTCGGCGACCGGGTGCCGCGCCGTGCCGGCAAGCGCCTCGCCGTCGTCGAATCCTTGAGCCTCGATCCCCGCCGCCGCCTCGTCATCCTGCGCAAGGACGGGGCCGAACATCTCGTGCTGCTCGGCCCCGGCGGCGACATCGTCATCGAACGGGCAGGCGCCCCGCCGCCTCCTGCCCCGCCCCCTCTTCCTTCCGCCGCGGAGTCGCCATGACCGGCCGCCTGAAGCCGCATCTTCTCGCCCTCGCGGGCGGTGCCGGCCTTGCCCTCCTGCTCGGCGGCCGCACGGCGCTGGCGCAGAGCCTGTCGCTCGATCTCGGCGGCGAAGGCGGCATGACCTCCAATCTGGTGCAGGTGGTCGTCCTCATCACCGTGCTCAGCCTGGCGCCGTCGCTCCTGGTCGTCGTCACCTCCTTCGGCCGGCTGGTGATCGTGCTGTCCCTGCTGCGCAGCGCGATCGGCGCCCAGACGACGCCGCCCAACACCATCCTGATCGGCCTCGCCCTGTTCCTGACCGCCTTCATCATGGCGCCGACCTTCGACAAGGCATGGCGGGACGGCATCAATCCCTACATGCAGGGCCAGCTGGACGAGCGCGCGGCGTTCGACGCGACGGCGGCGCCCTTCCGCGCCTTCATGCTGAAGCACACGCGGGAGCAGGATCTGGCGCTTTTCGTCAATCTGTCCGAAGGCCCGCCGCCCGCGACGCCCGAGGCGGTGCCGCTGACCACCATCGTGCCCGCCTTCATGATTTCCGAGCTGCGCCGCGCCTTCGAGATCGGTTTCCTGCTGTTCGTGCCCTTCCTCGTCATCGACATGGTGATCGCCTCGGTGCTGATGGGCATGGGCATGATGATGCTGCCCCCCGTGGTCATCTCCCTGCCTTTCAAGCTGATCTTTTTCGTGCTCGTCGACGGCTGGAGCCTCGTCGTCGCCAGCCTGATCCAGAGCTACGGCACCTGAAACGGCGGGCGCCGTCCCCCGCATTTCTCGCGCGCGCCAATACTTAGGTATTTACCTCAGTATATTCCGCCGGCATGATCGCGGCCAGGAGGCAGGATATGCACCAGCAAGCGATCGGAGCCACGCCGCCGTTGGTGGCGATGGACGGCATCTTCAAGGCGCTCGCGGATCCCACGCGCCGCGACGTGCTGGAGCGCCTGTCACGGAAAAGCGCCTCGGTCAGCGAATTGGCCGAGCCTTACCGGATGGCCATGCCCTCCTTCCTGCAGCATCTGAAGATGCTGGAAAACTGCGGTCTCGTGCGGTCGAGCAAGGCGGGGCGCGTGCGCACCTACGAGCTGACGGCCGAGCCGCTGAAACTGGCGGAAGACTGGCTGGGCCGACAGCGGCGCCTGTGGGAGCGCCGGCTCGACCAGCTCGACGACTATCTGCTGACCATGAAGGATGGAGGAGACCCGCCTTGAAGACGTATCTCGTCACCCCCGACCCGCGCCTCGACCTCGTGCTGGAGCGCGAGGTGGATGTCCCCGTCGAGAAAGTGTGGAAGGCGTGGACCACGCCCGACCATGTGAAGCACTGGTTCGTGCCCCGGCCCTGGTCCGTCACCCATTGCGAAATCGACCTGCGCCCGGGCGGTGTGTTCAGCACCACCATGCGCTCGCCGGAGGGGGAGGAATTTCCCAACACCGGCTGCTATCTCGACATCGTGCCGAACGAGCGGCTGATCTGGACCGACACGCTGCTGCCCGGTTTCCGGCCGGCGCCCAAGCCCTTCTTCACCGCCGCCCTGTTGCTGGCGCCGACCAGGACCGGCACCCGCTACACCGCCCACGCCATCCATGGCGACGAGGCGACGCGCAAGCAGCACGAGGACATGGGCTTTTACCACGGCTGGGGCACCGTGCTCGACCAGCTGGTCGAATTCATCAAGGCGAACTGAACGGCGCCCGCCGCGTTGATCACAGGGTCAGCGCGGCGACGATGCACCAGAGGGCGGCGGCGACCAGAGCCGCCCAGGTCAGCAGGATGCCATAGAAGCGCGGCGGCGAGCTGTCCTCGGTCGAGGTCAGGCCGATGGCGTGAAGCGCACGCCCGATGAAAAGCGCCGCCCCCATGGCGTTGATCGCCCAGGCCGGCTGGCCGGCGATTTCCAGAAGTCCGATCAGGACGAGGGTCAGCGGCACATATTCGACGTTGTTGGCATGGGCGCGGATCGCCCGCTGGATCGCGCCGTCACCGCCGTCGCCGAAAATCACATTCGATTTCATGCGCAGCTGGCTGACCCTGAAAGCCAGCACGAAGGACAGAAGTCCGTTCAGCCCGCCATAGAGCAAGGTCCACTGCGGCAGCGCCGCCAGCGACGGAACGAGGGCATCGGGCATCGCGGTTCAGTCCTCCCCAGAGGGCGGCCGGTCATCGGCAGCCCGGAACATGCCCCGTCAGTCGGCCATGACATCAACACTTTATCAAGGGGGCAGATCCATGCTGCGTCCCCTTGCGTATCAGGATGACCCGATACCCGACAGCGGACCCCCATGACCGACAACAGCCCGATCATTCTCTGGTTTCGCCGCGACCTGCGGCTGACCGACCAAAGGGCTGTAACCCATGCCGCCGCCAGCGGCCGGCCCGTGATCGCGCTCTATATCCTCGACGAATTCGCGGGCGGCGCGGCCCGCTGGTGGTTGCATCATAGCCTGAGCAGCCTCGGGCGCGATCTGGCCATGCGCGGTAACCGCCTCGTGCTGCGCCGTGGCTCGGCCGCCGGTATCATTCCCGCCCTGCTGGGGGAAACCGGGGCGCGCGCCCTTGTCTTCACCAGAAGCCCCGACCCGGGGGTGGCGGGACGGGATGACGGCCTTGCCCGGGACCTCCGCGCCGCCGGCATCGAAGTCGCGATGCCGGGCGGCAATCTGCTGTTCCCGCCGGGCTCCATCCGCACCGGTGCCGGACAGGGCTTCAAGGTCTTCACCCCGTTCTGGCGCGCCAGCCGGCTCGCCCCCGCGCCCGAGTGGCCGCAGCCCGCGCCGGCGGCCCTGCCCGCGCCCGGCTTCCCGGTCGCGAGCGATCGGCTCGAAGACTGGGACCTGTTGCCCGCGTCGCCCGACTGGGCCCTGGACTTTGGCCCCTGCTGGCAACCGGGCGAGGCCGGCGCCCGCGCCCGCCTGGCCGCCTTCATCCGCCAGGAGCTTGGCCGTTATGGCAGGCTTCGCGACCGGCCCGACCTGCG
>JAOZVS010000076.1 GCA_025869435.1 Zavarzinia sp. | reverse complement strand
GGGGGTGATGCGCCTTCTCGTCACGCGCATCGCCGCCGAAGCGGCCCGGTTGACCGGCGAGCTTGCTGCGGCGGGCCATGTCTGCGGCATCGCGCCGATGATCGAGATCGTGCCGCGCACCGGCATCACCCTCGACCTGTCGGGGGTTCAGGCCCTGCTGGTCACCAGCGGCAGCGGTGTCGCCGCGCTGGCGGGGGCGACGCCGGAACGCGGCCTGCCGGTTCTCGCGGTGGGTGATTCGACCGCCCGCAAGGCCCGCGCCGCCGGATTCCGCGATGTGCGCAACGCCGATGGCGATGTCGAGGCGCTGACCGACCTTGCCCGCCGCACCCTCGATCCCGGGGCGGGGCGCCTGATCCATGCCGCCGGCGCCAGCCTGGCCGGCGATCTGGCCGGGCGGCTGACGGCGCTGGGTTTCGACGTCGAACGGGTCACGCTCTATGATTCTCAGCCGGCCCGCGCGCTGCCCGACGAGATTCGCGAAAGCCTGATGGCCGGCGACTTCGAGGGAATTCTGTTTTTCTCTCCCCGCACGGCGGCGACCTTTGTTACCCTCACGCGGAACGGCCTGCCGAAACCCGACTTCAGCGGCAGGACAGCCTATTGCCTGTCGGCAGCGGTCGCGGATGCGCTCGCCCCCCTCGGTTTCGGCCGGGTCCTGGTGGCGGCGCATCCGACCGAGGCCGATCTTCGGGCGCTGCTCGCCCCTTCGCCTGATCTACGGAGCACGACATGACCGAGCGTCCCGACCAGCCGGGCCAGAAACCCGACCCGCGCGACCTCGACAGCGAGATCGAAGCGGCGACCGGCGGCGATGCGAACCCGCCGGGCGATACCCCGATTCTGGACAAGCCGCTGGAAGACCCGCCACCGAGCCTCGATTCCTCGGCCTACGCCATGCCGCCGGCACCACGCGGCTCCCGTCGCAGCCTGTGGTTCGGCGTCAGCGCCATCCTGCTGATCGGCGCCGGTGCCGGTATCTGGCACTTCTATGGCGACCGCATCATGGCGCCGCTTGCGACGACCACCACGACCATCACCCCGGGCACCGTCACCGCCGCCGTGCCGAGCGCGCTCGAGGGCCGCGTCAGCGCGGTGGAAGCGGCCGTGAACAGCCTCGACCGCAAGCTCCTGTCGCTTGAAGGCCATGTCGGCGACCTGACCGATTCCTCCGGCGCCGATGCCGCCTTCGCCGAACTGCGCGATGAGATCGCCGCCCTGCGCGAGCGTCAGGGCGCGCTGGAAGAAAACCTGGCCTCGGCCGAGGACGGCACCGATGGCGGAGCGCCGCCCACCGATGGCGAAACCACCACCGCCCCCCCGCCGCCATCCTCGATGATCGCCGAGACCGCGCTGTCGGCGCGGATGGCGGCGCTGGAGGCCAAGCTCGCCGCCGCGCCCACGGTCGATACCGAAGCCCTGGCGACGATCGAACGGGATATCGCCGCCCTGAAGGCGGCCACTGCCGAGACCGACACGAGAATCGCCAGCGAGACCGAGCGGCTGAAGGCCGTGGGGCGCGGCGTCTCCCTCGTCTATGCCATCGGCCGGCTGCGGGCCGGCGTCGCGGCGGAAGCGCCCTATGCCGCCCCGCTCGATGCCGTGCGCGGTCATTTCGATGCCCTTGGTCTGCTGCGCGAGCCGGCGATCGGCAAGGCGCTGGACACTTTGGCCGCCCATGCCGCCAGCGGCCTGCCTGGCCGGGCCACCCTGGCCGCCCGCTTCGGCGCGGCCGCCCGGGGCGCCGTGCAGGCCGCCCGCATCCCCGAAGACAGCGGCATGGTCGATCGCCTGCTGGCGGAAGCCGGCAATCTGGTGACCGTGCGTCCGATCGGCGAGATCGAAGGCGACACGGTCGAAGCCCGCCTCGCCCGGGCGGAAATCCGCCTTGCCCGCGGCGACCTTGGCGGTGCCCTGGGCGAAATCGCCGGGCTGCAGGGCGCGGCGGCCACCGCCCTCGCCGCCTGGAAGGCCGATGCCGAGGCCCGGCTGGCGGCGGAAAGCGCGGTCGACCTGCTCGACGGCGAAGTTTCCGCCCGCTTCGCCGAGGCGAACTGACCATGCGCGCCGTCCTCAAGATCGCCCTCGGCGTCCTGATCGTCGTCGTCATCGCCGCCGTCGCGGCCTGGCTGGCCGACCGGCCGGGCGCCATCGCCGTCGACTGGCTGGGCTACCGGATCGAAACTTCGGTCGGCGTGCTGGTGGTCGGCCTCATCCTGGTGCTGGCCATCATCGCCGCTCTCGGCCGCCTGATCCTGATCGCCTCGCGCGGGCCGCGCCTGCTGGCCGCCCGTCGCCTCGCCAAGCGCCGCCGCCAGGGCGAACTGGCCATCGTGCGCGGCCTTGTCGCCATTGCCGCCGGCGACGCCAAGGATGCCCGCAAGCAGGCGGTGGCGGCGGAAGGCGCGACCAATGCCTCCCCCCTCGCGCTGCTGCTGGCGGCGCAGGCGGCCCAGTTGAACGGCGACACCGAGGCGGCCGAGCGCGCCTATCGCCTGATGCTGGATGACGACGAGACGAAATTCCTGGGCCTGCGCGGGCTGATCGTGCTGGCGCGGCGCCGGGGCGACAATGATACTTCCCTCGCCCTTGCCCGCGAGGCGCAGGCCCTGCGCCCCGGCGCGCCCTGGGTCGCCAGCGAGATTTTCGGCCTGCAGGCCGCGCTCGGCGAATGGCACGCCGCCGAGGAAACCCTGGCCGGTGCCCTGCGCCACAAGCTGATCGACGGCACCGAGGGCAAGCGCCACCGCGCCGTCGTCCTGGTCGGCCAGTCGGACGCCGCCGCCGCCAGGGGCGAGACCCGCGAGGCCCTGAGCCTGATCGAAACCGCCCATGGCCTTGCCGGCGACCTCGTGCCCGCGACCACCCGGCTGGCCCGCCTGCTGTCCGCGTCCGACAAGCGGCGCAAGGCCGAGCGCCTGCTGGAAAACGCCTGGGCCGGCAGCCCCCATCCCGATATCGCCGCCGCCTATGCCGACATCGGTGGCGAGCTGTCGGAAGACGAGCGCGCGCGCCGGCTGGCCAGCCTCGCCGCGATCAACCCTTCGGCCCGCGAAAGCCGGCTTCTCGCCGCCGAACAGGCCCTGAACCTGCGGCAATGGGCCGAGGCGCGGGAAGCCCTGATGGTTCTCGTCAACGCCCGGGAAGCGACGCGGCGGACCTACGACCTCCTCGCCGAACTGGAGCGGCGCGAGAAGGGCGACCAGCGCCGGGCCGCCGAATGGCAGGAGAAATCCGCCAGCGGCGAAGCCGAGGCCCGCTGGTTCTGCCGGGCCTGCGGCCATGCCCCGGCCGAATGGGCACCGCATTGCCCGTCCTGCCATTCCTTCGACACGCTGGACTGGCGGGTGCCCGGCGCGATCACCGAGATCCTGCCGCCGCCGGCCGCGCCGGCCGATGGCACCCTGCCCGCCGCCAGCGTCGGCCAGGGCGGCTAGCCGGGGCGAGACGCCGGGGCCGGGGGGCGACAGGGCGGTGCAGCGGGACATTCGGCGCTTCATCTGGCGGTATTCGGCGGCGTCGCAATTCGCCATGCTTGGCCTTGCGCTCGCCTCCTTTCCCTTCCTCTGGCTCTATTACGAGATGCCGAAGGAAATCGTGGCGCTGCTGGGCTCGGGCCCCGATCAGATACCGCGTCTGTTCGGCATCGAGTTGCCCGGCCAGGCTTTCGGCCTTGTAATCGACCGGCCACTCGTCCTCGGCCTGCAGTGCCTGATCCTGCTCGCGCTCGTCGTGATCAACCTGCGGTTCCGCTTCTGGATCAGCCGGCTGCGCAATCTGACGCTCGAGAGGGCCCTGCGTCGCATCCGCTTCCAGATCCTTGCCCTCGTGCTGCGCTTTCCGCTGCACGCCTTTCGCCAGCGGACGGCGGGCGAGACCCTGGCGGCCATGGGCGGCGATCTCGAGAGCCTGTGCGGCCATGTCGGCGACACGGTCTCGGTCCCGGCCTATCAGGGCGGTACACTCGCCGTCATCATGATCTTCCTGATCTGGCAGGACCCACTGATCGCGGCCGCCGCCGCCTCGATCTATCCCCTGAGCATGGTGGTGGTGCCCCACCTGCAGCGGAAGGTGAACGAATTGTCGCGGGAGAGGGGCGGCCTGATGCGCGGCCTCGGCGAGCGGATCGACGAGACCTTCCGCCTCGTGACCGACATTCACGCCAACGACCAGACGCGCTGGACCCGGGCCTGGCTGGGTGCCCAGCTGGCCCAGATCTTCCGCGTCCGCTTCGACATCGACCAGCGCAAGTTCGCCATCAAGGCCATCAACACCCTGCTGCAGCAGACCGGCCCCGTGCTGTTCTATGGCGCCGGTGGCCTGATGGTGCTCGAGGGGCGGCTGGATGTCGGCACGCTGATCGCGGCGATCGCCGCCCACAAGGACATGGCCACCCCCTGGCGCGAGTTGCTGGACTGGTATCAGGGCCGGGAAGATGCCCGGGTGAAATATGAAAACGTGCTTCGCCTGTTCAACCGGCCGGACCTTCTGCCCGAATCGCGCGACGCCCTGCCCGACGAGGCGGTGAACTTCCGTGGCCAGGCGATTACCGTCGAGGATCTGGTGGTCCGCGACGAAGGCGATGCCACCCGCCTCGACCGGGTGCGCCTGACCCTGGCCCCCGGCCGGCTGACCGCCCTTGTCGGCCCCTCGGGTGGCGGGCGGGAAGTGCTGGCGCAGGCGCTCTGCGGCCTTGTCGAACCGGCGGCGGGCCGCATCAGCATCGCCGGGCAGGACCTTGCCCGCCTGCCCGCCTCCCTCGTCAACCGGCGCATCGCCTATGTCGGGCCGGGCAGCGGCCTGCAGGCCCGCTCCATCGCCGACAATCTCGCCTTCGGCCTGCAGCGCCAGCCGGGCGGCGGCGGCGGTCAGGACCTGCGCGAGGCCCTGTTGTCGGGCAATCCGGCCGATCCGATCGAGACGGACTGGGTCGATTATGCCGCCGCCGGTGTCGCGGACCGCGAGAGCCTTCGGCTGCGCATGGTCGAGCTTCTGACCCGCCTCGGCTTTGGCGATGGCCTGTTCCGGCTGGGGTTGCAGGCCCGCCTGCCGGCCGGCGCCGACGACCGGCTGCGCGCCGGGATCGTCGCCGCCCGCGCCGCTCTCGCCGAGGCCCTTCACGCGCGGGGGCTGCGGGGCCTGATCGCCCGTTTCGAGGACGATCGCTACAACGACCACGCCACGCTGGCCGAAAACCTCCTGTTCGGCCTGCCGACCGATCCGGCCATCGATGCCGACCGTCTGGCCGATCACCCGCTGATCCACGGGCTGCTGGAGCGCAGCGGCCTGCTGGGGCGCCTGTTCGGCGCGGGCAAGACCATCGCGGCCGTGATGATCGAACTGTTCGCCGATCTCGATCCCGGTCACGAGATGGTGCGGCGCTTCGCCCTCGTCACCCCGGCCGAGCTGCGTCACCTGAGCGCCATCGCCGGCCACCCGGAAGCCGCCCTGACCCGGGCCGACCGCGCCCTGCTGACCAATCTGCCGTTCCGCGTGGTCGCCGCGCGCCACCGGCTGAACGCCCTCGACGACGGTTTGAAGGCCGCCGTGGTCCGCGCCCGCCATCAGTTGCGGGACGCATGGCCGGGCGCCGGAATCGCCCGTTTCGACGCGGACGCGGTCAATCCCGCCGCCAGCATCCTCGACAATGTGCTGTTCGGGCGGATCGCGAGCGACCGCGCCGGGGCCGCGGGCCAGGTCCCGGCCCTCGCGGCGGAGATTCTGGACGGCCTTGGCCTCGGGGTCGCGTTACGCCTGCTGGGGCTCGATTTCGAGGTCGGCATCGCGGGCGCCCGGCTCAGCCTTGGCGAGCGGCAACGCATTTCCCTGGCGCGGGCGCTGCTGCGCCGGCCCGATGTGATCGTGCTCGACGATGTGCTGGGCGCCCTCGACAGCACCTGCCGGGGCGACATCCTGAGCATCCTGCGGGACGAGGCCAGCACCGGGGTCACGGTGGTCGCCGCCCTTGGCGACGCCGGCCATGCCGAAGGTTTCGACCGTATCCTGACACTTGAACGCGGCCGCATCTTGCAGCCCGGCTGAGGCCGTCGCATCCTGCGGCTGGAAATGGGGAAGAGTTGACATGAGCCTGAGCGAAGACGCCGCCACCCTGGCCGCCGTACCCTTGTTCCAGGGGGTGGACCCGGCCCGCCTGAAGCTGATCGCCTTCGCCGCCGAGCGACTGACCGTGCCCGCGGGCACGGAACTGGTGCGTCAGGGCGAAGCGGGTGACGCGGTCTATGTCGTCCTGTCGGGCGAAGCCTCCGCCTTCGTCACCGTCGCGGGCGGTGGCGAATTGCGTGTCGGGCCGGTGCCGGCCGGCACGCTGTTCGGCGAGGTCGCCCTGCTGGCCGACGTGCCGCGCACGGCGACGGTGCGGGCCGAGGGCGAGATGGCGGTGCTGCGTCTCGACGCCGACCTGTTCTTCGACCTGATCCAGGAATTCCCCGCCGTCGGCATCGCCGTCATGCGGGAACTGGCCCGGCGTCTCGACCGCTCCACCACCCTGCTGCACAGCCGCTGAGCGTCAGAAGCGGCGGCGGTAGCGCACCATGCCCAGCACCTCGTCGTCGGCCGCGGCCATGTTGCCCGGATCGACGACATAAAGCAGGTTGAAGCCAAGCAGGGCCTGATCGCCCAGCGGCAGGGCATAGTAGGCTTCCCAGTCGATCTCCCGCCCGTCGCCGCCCAGCGCCAGCGTGACCTTGTCGCCGTAAACCGTGCCGTCTGCCGTCCGGCCCAGCGGCCGGTCGATGGTGACATGGCCCGAGCTGGCGCGCAGCGGCTGATGGGCGCTGAAGCCCCAGTGATCGCCGGCCGCGAACGCATCCTGACCCAGCAGGCCGACCGTCCAGCTGTCGCTGGCGATAGCGCCGGCATCCGCGATGAAGGCGCCGGTATCCCGCGCCGAGGTCACCGCCCGGTCGTAGCGCAGATAAAGCGAGATTTTCTCGTCGAAGGCATAGGTCGCGCCGATGGAGACCTGGGCGGTTTCCGCGCCGCCGATCGACAGAAGCCCCTGGCCCGTGGCGCCCAGCATCTGGCCGTCCTCGACGACATAGCCAACAGCGGCCTCCAGCGTCAGATGGCGGCCGATATCCTGACGCAGGCTGGCCTGCGCCCCGGTCGCGCCGGTGCCGACATCGCTCGCGCCGTAAATGTCGTCAGGCCCGGCGCCGTTCATGACCGCGAGCGACAGATGACGCCCCCCGGCCAGTTCGCTGTCGAAACCAACAACCGCGCCATTATCGGCAAGTCCAAGGGCGCCCGGGGTGAAGGCCCCTTCGGTCAGGGCCAGGCCGGCCTCGATCGGCAAATGGTCGAGGGTGGGCGAGACTTCGGCGAAGCCGGCGCGCAGGCCGGCAAAGCCCACCGTGGCTTCGTCGAAGGCAAGGCGCAGGACCGCGACCGTGCTGCTGGCGGTGACATTGGTGCTGGTCAGGGCGGCTTCGGCGCCGATCCCGCTCTGCCTCTCGCCGATCGAGAGGCGAAGGCCGGGCACGCCGCTGACCTCGGAGAAATGGCCTCGGCCAAAATCGCCAAAGGCCAGATCGGCGATCTTCGTGCCGCCGCGCGTCGTCACCAGACTGGCCATGTCGACGTCGAAGGCCGCGCCATCATGACTGTCGAATAGCGCCACCGGCGTTCCCGCCAGCGCCCGCACCAGGGAATCCCCCAGGACCGCGTTCGAGGACAGGGAGGTGCCAGCCGTGGTCGCCGAGCCATCGGTCAGGACATTGCTGCCGACCGAGGCGGTGACCAGGGTGCCGATCGGGCTGGTCGCGGCCGCGAGGTTCATCAGGCCCTGGCCGTACAGCGTGGTGTCGGCGTAGATGCCGGTATCCTTGGCCGTGGTCAGCAGGCGCGAGACCACCTGCGCCGGCGTCAGTTCGGGGAAGCGCGACATGACGACGGCCAGCCCGCCCGAAACCAGCGCGGCGGCCATGGAGGTGCCGGTCATCGTGATGTAACCGCCCCCCGCATCGGTGGCGAGGATGCTGGTGCCCGGCGCGGCGAGGCACCAGGCCGCCGCCTTGCCGCAGGCATTGGCATAGGACGCCAGCGTGCCATCGGTGCCGACGGCGGTGACCGCGACCACCATGGATTTGGTCAGCGTATCGTAGAGCGGCACCATGACCGTCGCATTGGGCTGATCGGCGCCGGCATTGCCGGTCGAGAAGACGACGACGGTGCCGCGATCCGTCGCGTGACGAACCGCCGAGATCAGGGCCGAGGGCGTGGCGTCGGTCGGGCTGGAGCCCCAGCTGTTGTTGACGATGTCGGCGCCGGCATCGGCGGCATAGATGATGCCGTCGTAGGGGGCGCGGGTTTCGCTGTAATTGTCGGTGTCGAAGGTGGTGAGGGGCAGGATGCTGGCCGACCAGGCTATACCCTCCATGCCGGTGCTGTCGTGGCTGGCGGCGATGGTCCCCGCGAGGTGGGTGGCATGACTGTCGGGGGTCGAATCGCCGATCCAGTTATAGCCGCCGCTGGCGATCTGGCCCGAAAGTTCACTGACCGAGGTATCGACCTGGCCATCGTTCACCGCGACCACGATGCCCTGGCCCGAAGCCCCGGTGGCCCAGGCGGTGCTGGCCCCCACCATGGCAAGGGCGGCCTGGCGTTTATACTCCGTGGTCTCGAAGACGCTGGCCACCGTGGGAACCAGGGCCGAGACCGTCGTGGTCGGCGTGGTCGGCGTGGTCGTGGTCGAGGTGGCCGGCGCCGTGGTCGTGGCGCCACTGCTGCCGCTATTGCCGCCACCCCCGCCGCCACCGCAGGCGGACAGAAGGGCAGCCATGGAAACCGAGACGCACAGGAACAGGCACCGCGTGGTGGCGGGACGGAGATGCTGGGGCATGATCCTTGTCCTCCCGGACTTGGTTTATTTTGCCCCCATATTGAATATTCAACCCCCTAATAAACCCATAACGGTTGTATACCGGCCTCAGATTTCAAGAGTCAGCATCACCGGCACATGGTCGGACGGCTTTTCCCAGCCCCGCGCCTCGCGCAACGTCCGGGTCGAGACCAGGCCGCCGGCCAGATCCGGGGTGACCCAGATATGGTCGAGACGGCGCCCCTTGTCGGCGGCATTCCAGTCGGCGGCGCGGTAGGACCACCAGGAATAGAGCTTCTCGCTCGGCGGCACGAAGTGGCGCACGGCATCGACCCAGTCGTGGGACGCCTGCACCTCGGCCAGCAGCGCGGTCTCGACCGGGGTATGGCTGACCACGTCGAGCAGTTTCTTGTGGCTCCAGACGTCATGCTCCAGCGGGGCGACGTTGAAATCCCCCACGACGATAGCGCGTTTTTCCGTCTTCCGGCGCCTGTCGCCCCAGGCGACCATCTCGCGCAGGAATTTCAGCTTGTGATCGAACTTGGGGTTCGCCACCGGGTCCGGCTCGTCGCCGCCCGCCGGGATATAGAAATTATCCAGCAGCAGGCCATCCTCGAAGCGGACACGCAGGTGGCGGGCATCGCCCATGGCGACCCAGTCGTCCTTTTCCACCGTCTTGAACGGCAGTTTCGAGGCGATGGCGACGCCGTGGTAACCCTTCTGCCCGGCGATGGCGAGATGGGGATAGCCCGCCTCGATCAGGGCATTGCGCGGGAAGCTGTCGTCGATCGTCTTGATTTCCTGCAGGCACAGGACATCCGGCGCCTCGGCGGCCAGGAACTGTTCGACGATGCCGATGCGCAGCCGCACCGAATTGATGTTCCAGGTCGCGATGGTGATGGCCATGGAGATTCCGTTCAGCCGGGCAATGCCGGCGCATCGAGAAAAGTGACTTCGCAATCGGATTGCGGCAGCGCCCTGCAGGCGAGGATGAGGCCGGCCGCGGCCTCCTTCTCCGGCAGGGCGAAACCGGCGTAGGGCTTCATGTCCACCGTGCCCGAGACCAGCACCGACTTGCAGCGGCCACAGGTGCCGCCCCGGCAGAAGAAGGGATAGTCGAGATCTTCCTCCAGCGCGGCGTCGAGGATGGTCATGCCGCGCGGTACGTCGATCTCAACCCCGAACTGCGGAAGTTTTACCCGATACGCCATGCCAACCCCCTGCCGCCTCGCCGGACCCTAGGCAAGGCGACGGCCGGCGTCAAATGCTCAGGAAATGGTGCCGAGGCCCTTGGTGATGCCCTTCTCCAGCGCGGCACGGACGATCCCGCCGATGAAGGGCAGCTTGCCCTCGAAGACGATCGTATAGTCGAGCCGGCTGCCGCCGCCCGGTGTCGCCGAGAAGCGCATGGTACCGAGGTGGTTCTTCAGCGGGCTGCCCTTGGTGATGCGGTATTCGATCAGCTCGTTCTCGACCGCGCGGGTCACCGTTTCCTCGAACGGGCCGCCCACCGGCATCTTCAGCCGACGGACGGAGCCCGCGCCGTTGCGGCTGGTGTCGCCATCCCGCAGCCTGGTGATCTTCGCCGGGGCGAAGACCGCGTTCAGGTTCTCGTGTTCCGCCAGGCGGGCGTAAAGCTCGGCGACCGGCGTCCTGAAGTCGCGGACGATATGAATGCGCTGCTGGCCCATGGTCGCTCTCCCCGATTTTTTGTCAGATTCCGAGAGTAAGGGCCGGACCGGGCACCCGGCAAGTGCCCATCCCGGGCACCTCAGCCGATGGTCATCAGCCAATGGTCATCAAACTGGCGTTGCCGCCGGCCGCCGCCGTGTTGGTGCTGACCGACACTTCCTCGACCAGCATTTCCAGCCGATAGTCCGCCGCGCCGGTGGCGACACCGTCGAGGCCGAGGATCGGTCCCGTCTCGATCGCCGCCAGCGCCCGCGCGAATTCGGCCAGCGTGTCGCTGTCGCCCTCGAACAGCGCGGCGGCGAGCGGGCCGGCGGCATCGATCCCCGAGACCGTCTCGACATGGGCAGCGAGTTCGGCCGGCAGTCCGGCCAGGGCCTCAGCCGCCGGACT
>JAOZVS010000075.1 GCA_025869435.1 Zavarzinia sp. | reverse complement strand
TTTCCATTGCGGCGACACATCTGGCCAAGGCAGGTTTGCGGGTACTTGCTGTAGATCTCGATCTGGAAGCTCCGGGGCTTGGCGCGACGCTCCTGAAGCCAGAAGAACTACCTACTTATGGCGTCGTGGATTGGCTCGTCGAGAATGGACTCTCCGGGGCTGACAGCACGTTCCGCGCTGATTGCATTGGCAAATCTTCACTTTTGGACGGGATTTCCGTAGTGCCCGCTTTTGGCAGCCAAACCCTGGCACATCCCGCCGATGCGCTTGCCAAGATCGCACGGGCAAGCCTCGAAGACATGCGGGACGGCACCCCTATACCCCTTCGCAAGCAGCTGCAAGAAATGCTTGTGAGCTTCGAGGCCACCGGCGACTACGACGTTGTTTTGATCGACGGGCGTGCGGGCCTGCATGAAACGACAGCGGCCCCGGTCCTTGGGCTCGGGGCAAAAGTGCTCCTTTTTGGCATCAATGAGCCGCAAACTTTTCAAGGCTATGCCTTCCTCTTGGCTCACATCCGCGAACGTGTCCCGGGTGGCACGGACTGGGAGGAGAACGCCTGGTTCGTGCAGGCCAAAGCGGATCCGGGGGACTCAAAGGCCGCCCGAGAGCGTTTTGACGCCCTCTGGAGCAAGGATGAGGGGCAGCTCGCACAGCCCGAAAGGCTCGGGCCGGACGATCTGGAGTTGGTTTGGGCGGACAATAATGCGCCGACCCCCCTACCGAAGGAACCTGTGCCCGTGCTTCGCATCCTCAACGACGAGCGCTACCGCAGCTTTAGCCCAGTTGAGAAACGCGTCCAGCTCGATGAACAACTCGTGCGATCAACCTTCGGGGAGCTTCTGGATTGGCTCGACGAGCAGATGGATTTAATCAAATGAGCGCTCGCCAGAAATCCATCTCCCTCAAACCGGAGGATATCTCCACGATCCGCGATGCCGTCGCTCAGTTTGACCCCAGCGCGTCGACGACAATTGTCGGAGAGGACAAGGCTAAGCTGCGGGACGTCTTTGCGCCCACGGCCCATAGTAAAGCGCTCGACCCCGCGACCACGCTTGTTCTCGGCGCGCGCGGGGCCGGTAAGAGCTTCTGGGCGAGCGTGCTCTTTAACCAAGACACAAGGCAGCTCGCCGCCGACCTCTACCCGCGTCTGGGGCTGGACAAGCTCCAAGTCCAGATTGGCTTCGGCGGTGTGGGCCGCGCGGGCGTGTCGAAGGCCGTCATCGACGAACTGGTGCCCTATGGGCAGGAGAAGGCCACCGCAGACTCTTTCTGGCAAGCCGTCATCGCAGGTGCGGCCCTCAAGGTGACTGAGCGTGATCAGAAGCACTCCCCCAAAGAAATGCTTGGCCGTTTCGCGAATCCCCAAGATTGGGCCGATGCCATGGTGGAGGTTGATGACATCCTTACCGGCCGGGGTGAGACTCTCCTCATCGTCTTTGACGCGCTCGACGCAATCTCGGAGGATTGGGGACGGCTTAGCGGGCTCATTGACGCGCTGATGCGCTCCGTTTGGGAGTTGCGCGGCTTCAATGCGATCCGTGCCAAGCTCTTCATGCGACCGGATCAGTTGAGCGAGCTCACTTTACGGTTTGTGGAACTGCCGAAGCTGCGGAGCGGAGCGGCTAAACTTGGGTGGAAGCAGGCGGATCTCTACGGGCTGATGTTTGCGAGATTGGCTTTTGATGAAGATGCGGCGGAGGCCTTCGGTCGTTTCCTCGAGGCCTATAGCTTAGGCAAACCGCCGGAAAGACAAGAAGATCTTCCGACCTGGAAGCTGTCTAACAATGAGGCCCAGCAAGAAAAACTTTTCGAAGCCATGGCAGGCAGCTTCATGGGCGCAGGACCACGAAAGGGAAAAACCTTCGACTGGCCGTATAACCATCTTGCAGATGGCCTCGGAGATGTGACGCCACGCAGCTTTCTCATCCTGATGCAGAACGCTGCGGAACGGTCCCGATCCCGAGATGCCGGTGACCTCATCCTTCTGCCGCAAACGATCCGCGACGGGCTCCGGGAAGCCTCTAAGGTCCGCATCGAGCAGCTCAACACCGAATACCCCTGGATCAAGCGGGTTCTGCAACCGCTCGCGGGTCTGCGGGTGCCAGCAACGCCACAGGTCTTCTTCGACGCTTGGAAAGAGAACGCCACGGTGGATGCTGCCTTGAAAATTTCGCGCAGAGAGAAAGCTCTCCCTCCGGTGCCGATCGATTTGTCTCTGAAACCCGATAAGTCGGGTAGAGAGCCAGACCTCGCCGATCGCCTGACTAAGATGGGCGTCCTCACAAGCCGTCTGGACGGGCGCTATGACATGCCCGACCTATTCCGCATCGGCGCTGCGCTTCTGAAGAAAGGCGGGGTGACGCCGAACGCCTGAGGCGCTGGTCGCTTCGCAAAGTGCCAATTACTTTTTTCCGCGCCATTTTTACAAAGATAGGCGGCCTTTGGTGCGTTCGTCGATGATCTGTCCAGTCTGGCGACGAGCAAAGCCCGTGCCCGGAATCCGCCGATCCTTGGGGTGTGTTCAGTGGCCGCCATGTTTAATTCAAGCCACTATCCCCCCCCAAATTTCCCTTTCCACGCGCCGCCGATGCGCTATTTTCGTGACTGACAAATTGTCGGATTGGCGTTCGCGGGTCCGGCGAGAACGATAAGCCCCGGGGAGAGGGACATGTACGACTACATCATCATCGGTGCCGGCTCGGCCGGCTGCGTGATGGCCAACCGCCTGTCGGCCAATCCCAACACGAAGGTCCTGCTGCTCGAGGCCGGGCCGACCGATAAACACTGGTCGGTGATGATGCCCTTCGGCGTCGTCGCGCTGATGCGCTCCAAGACCCGGAACTGGGGCTATCACACGGTGCCGCAGAAGCACATGGAGGGCCGGGAGATGTTCTGGCCGCGCGGCAAGACCCTGGGCGGCTCGTCCTCGATCAATGCGATGATCTATACGCGGGGCCACCGCGACGATTACAACGACTGGGCCGCGCTCGGCCTCGCCGACTGGTCCTATGACCGGGTGCTGCCCTATTTCAAGAAGGCGGAGCACAACGAGCGCATCACCGACCAGTATCACGGCAACCTCGGCCCGCTGAACGTCACCGATCCGCGCCATCCCAATCCCTTGTGCGATCTCTATATCGAGGCGGGCAAGCGCTGGGGCCTGAAGGAGACCACGGATTTCAACGGGGCGGAGCAGGAAGGCGTCGGCTATTACCAGCTGACCCAGAAGGAAGGGCAGCGCTATTCCGCCGCCCGCGCCTATCTGTGGGAGATCATGGCGCGGCCGAACCTCACCATCCTGACCGGCGCCCATGTCATGGGCATCGAATTCGACGGCAAGCGCGCGCGGGGCGTGCGCTTCCGCCAGAAGGGCGAGGCCCGGCTGGAGGAAGCGGCGCAGAGCGTCATCCTGTGCGGCGGCGCGATCAATTCGCCGCAGGTGCTCCAGCTCTCGGGCATCGGCGATCCCGCCGACCTGAAGGCGGCGGGTATCGCCGTCCGTCACGAGCTGCCGGGCGTCGGCAAGAACCTGCGCGACCATCTCGACATCACGCTGCAGCAGCGCACGAAAACCGCCGAATCCTATGGTTTCTCGTGGCGCATGGCTTATCGCGGCGCCATCGGCCTGATGGATTACTGGGTCCGCAAGCGCGGCATCTACACGACCAATGTCGCCGAAGCAGGCTGCTTCGCCCGCACCAATCCGAATGATCCCCGGCCCGACGTGCAGATGCATTTCATCCCGGCGATCCTCGAGAACCACGGGCTGAACACCAAGTTCGGCCATGGTTATTCGACCCATGCCTGCCAGCTGCGGCCCCATTCGACCGGGCGCCTGTGGCTGAAATCGGCCGATCCCTTCGCCGATCCGGCGATCGATCCCAATTACCTGGCCGAGCGGGAAGACGTGGAATGTCTGATCCGCGCCTTCAAGCTGTCGCGCGACGTCATCCTCGACCAGGCCTTCGCCGACAAGCGCGGCAAGAACCATGACTTCACCTGGGAAGCGGCGAGGACCGATGCCGAGATCGAAGCCTATGTCCGGCGCTGGGCCGAGACGGTCTATCACCCGGTCGGCAGCTGCAAGATGGGGCATGACGATCTGGCGGTGGTCGACGACCAGTGCCGCGTCCATGGTATCGAGGGCCTTCGCGTCGTCGACGCCTCTGTCCATCCGACGCTGATCGGCGGCAATACCAACGCGCCGACGATCATGACCGCGGAAAAGGTCAGCGAATATATCCTGGGCGGCGCCTCGGCCTATTCCCGCGCGGCCTAGAGCCGTCGTCAGAATGACTGACTAGATCCCTCGTCGCTCCGGCGAAGGCCGGAGCCTTTATCCGAGACGGGCGCCCTTGCCGGCACGAGATTCCGGCCTGCGCCGGAATGACGACAAGGGATCTCGGCGTTTCCGTCTTCTGGAAGCGGTCTTTAGGGTTTGGCGGCTTGGCGCCTCGGCTTCAGGCCGAAGAGGAAACGCACCGGGCCGAAGGGCCGGACGACAAGGTGATAGGCGGCGAAGGTGATCGCGGCGGAGCCGAAGCAGATCACCGCCGCCTTCACCCACAAAGGCAGGGCAAGCGGCACCACCAGAAACGCCAGCGCGACCACCGGCAGGTGGTGCAGGACATAGAGCGGCAGCGTCGCCTCGCCCATGTAGCGGTCGAAGGCGCCGTGCGGCCGCAGCATCCGCCGGCCGAGGCCCAGAAGCCCGGCGACCAGGCACCAGGCGGCGATGCCCCGCGCGCCCAGCGCCACCGCCCCCCATCGCGCTTCACCAATATAGAAGAGGGCGAAGGCGGCGAGCCCGAGGCCGAGGAAGGCGAAGGGCCGGGCGGCGATATCCGTCTCGATCCGGGGCTGGCGCGAGACGATGGCGCCCATCAGGAAGAACACGGTCTCGATCGAGAGATTGGCGACATCGCCGGACAGATTGGGCAGGTCGCCGTAAATCGGTCGCAACAGGATCTCGGCCGCCGCGCATAGAAGCGCCGGCCCCGCCAGCCAGGCCCAGCCCCGGTCCAGCCGGTCATAGGCATTGGCGATCCGCTTCAGCAGCCAGCCGAAGACAAGGCAGAACAGCAGCAGATAGACGATGAACCAGAGATGCGACCAGGTGAACTGGTTCAGCCTGGTGGCGAAGCGGCCATAGAATTCGAAATAGCCCATGTCGAGCGGTTCGGCCCCCGGACGAAGGCCGCTCGGCCGCAGGTCGATGCCGCCGAGCCTCTCCAGATATTTGATCGCGGGCGCGAACAGCACCAGGCCGACCACCAGGGGCGGCAGCAGGCGGGTGAAACGATCCTTCAGGAAACTGGAAAGGCTGCGGCTGGACAGGGCGGTCGCCGCCGCGAAACCGGCGATGAAGAAGAACAGCGGCATCCGCCAGACATGGGCGAAGGCGGCGAAAAGATCGAGCGCGCCCGAAGCGACCGCGTTCTTCACATGATAGGCCGGATCGTGATCGAAGACCTTGGCGGTATGAAAGGGGAACTGGATGAAGCAGGCGAAGATGCGCAGCAGGTCCAACTCCCGCCGCCGCGCCGCCGCTTCGGGACGATGGGACATGGCGTCAGGTCCTGAAGATCCGCCAGGGCAGGAACATGCCGGTGCGTCGCCGATAGGCGTCATAGGCCGGGGCCAGCCGGCTCGAGGCGAATTTCGCTTCCTCGCGCAGGGCCGCCCAGGTAAAGCCCGCCGCCATCACGGCCACCGCGATCAGCAGCAGGGGCTGACGCGCGGCGATCGTCCCGCCGATCCAGTACAGCAGATAGGCGGTATAGAAGGGATGGCGGATCAGGCGATAGGGACCCTCGGCCACGAGAAAGTCCGGCTCGTCGCCGGAAAAGGCGAGGGACAGGCGCTGCCGCCGCGTGGTCATGATCGCCCAGCCGTACAGCGCGGCCGAGGCGAGCAGGAGGACAAGCGCGGGCACGAAACTGTCCCAGGTCGCGCGGGTCCCGGAAATCTCGGCGATGACGCCGCCCGTGGTCGCGCCCGAGAGGATCGCCAGCACGCGCATCGGCCAGGGCGTGCCTTCCGGCCGCCGGAAATAGGCGAAATAGCCGATCGTGAAGGCCAGAAAAATCACACTGGCGAGGATCAGCAGCAGTTCCTGGGACAGGCGCATGATCTGTTCTGGTCTTCCCTACGCCGATTCAATCACGGCACCGGCGCGTGTTCCGGCCGGCGCGGACTATAGGGGCAGCCCGGGTTCTTGCAAAGCGCCCGACTTGGCACCAAGGTGCGATTAACCACGACAAGGGACCCTTCATGTTCATGCTTTCCACCGTCCTGCGGCTTCCGGTGGTGCTCTGTTTTCTGTTCGCCGGGGGCTGCGCGCTGCAGTTGCCGGTCGCGGAGCCGAAGTCGACCCTGTTCGAGGATTTCGGTCCCAATCCGGGATCGCTGCTGATGCGCGCCTATGTGCCGCGCGGCCTGAAACCGGGGGCGCCCCTCGTCGTCGCCCTGCATCACTGCTTCCAGACCGCCGATGATTACGCCGCCGAAACCGGCTGGCTCAGCTTCGCGGACAAATACGGCTTCGCCGTGCTGATGCCCGAGCAGCGGCCCTTCAACGATCCCAACTATTGCTTCCAGTGGTTCAACGACTGGCAGCAGGGGGCCAAGGGCGACGAGCCGGTTTCGATCCATTCGATGATCACCGCCATGATCGCCGCCTATCGGCTGGACGAACGGCGGGTCTTCGTCACCGGCCTGTCGGCGGGGGGCAGCATGGCCTTGATCCTGATGGCCAATTACCCCGACCTGATCAACGCGGGCGGCGTCTTCGGCTCGCTGCCGGTCGGTCAGTCCGACATCATGCTGACCGCCCCGGTCGCCATGCTGGGTTTCGGCGAATCGTCGCCGCAGGCCCTGGCCCGCCGGATCACCAGCGTGATCGACTGGCCCGGCCCCTGGCCCCGCCTGTCGGTCTGGCAGGGCAGCGACGATCCCATGGTCGCGCCCTCCAATGGCCCGCGCGTGCGCGACCAGTGGCTGGGCCTGACCGGGCTGGACGGGCAGCGGCCGGTCGCCGATCGCATCGGTCCCTATGAACGCACCACCTGGATGGGCAAGGACGGCCGGCCGGCGGTGCAATTCACCGATCTTCAGGGCGTCGGCCATTCGGTGCCGGTCGATTCGCGCCATGGCTGCGGTGTCGCGCCCAAGGGGGTCAGCCAGCTGGTCAGCGATGTCGGCGTCTGTTCCTCGCTGGAGTTGCTGAAGTTCTGGGGCGTCGTGCGGTAGGGAGTGGTCATGCGGATACTGGTACTGCTGTTCGCGATCCTGTCATCCTGGCCCGCGCTCGCGGCCGGGGATGAATTCCGCTTCACCGCGCCGGACGGCAGGTCGCGCGACTACCTCCTGTCCGTGCCGGCCCGGGCGGATGGTGCCGCGCTGCCGCTGATCATCGTGCTGCACGGCACCTATGGCACCGCCGACAAGATGGAAAGGCACCTGGGGTTCGAGCCTTACGTCGAGCGTTATCGGGTCGTCGTCGCCTATCCCGATGCCTTTCGCGAAAGGCGCGCGCGCCGGACCTTACGCTGGAACGACGGGCGGGGTACCCTGGCGTCGAGCGAGGCCGGCATCGACGATGTCGCCGCCATCAGGGCGCTGGTCGATGACATCGGCCGGCGCGTCAAGCTCGATCGTCGGCGTGTCTTCGTCGCCGGGGCGTCGAACGGCGGCATGATGGCCTACCGCATCGGCTGCGAGGCGGCGGATCTCGTCGCCGGCATCGCGCCGGTGATCGGCGCCGTGGCCCGGCCGATCTATCCGGATTGCCGGCCCTCGCGGCCGATTGCCATCCTCGCCATCAACGGCATGGACGATCCCATCGTGCCCTTCGCCGGCGGCACGGTTTGCGCCGATGTGCCGAAGATCTTCTGCGAGCGGGGCGAGGTCGCGGGGGCGGAAGAATCGCTGCGCCGCTTCGCCGATGGGGCCGGCTGCAAGGGCGCGCCCGTCGTCCGCGATCTGCCGGCCAGGATCGACGACGGAACGCAGATCCGCCGCGTCGATTACGCGGGCTGCGCCGCCGGTGTCCGCGTCCGGGGCCTGTGGATCAAGGGTGGGGGCCATGCCTGGCCGCCGCTGCCCAGCCAGATCGGCCAGCGGCGCGCCGGCCGCTCCACCGACAATCTCGACGCGACCGAGGCGATCGTCCGGTTTTTCCTGGCGCCCGGTGATTCAGGTCCCTGAGCCGGGACGGCCGAAGCGCTTGCGATAGGCCCCGGGCGACAGGCCGGTGAGGCGTTGGAACAGCTTGCGGAAGGCCGAAGGGTCTTCATAGCCGACGTCGAAGGCGATCTGGCCGACGCTGCGGCGGGTCAATTCCAGCGCCGCGCGGGCGTTGGCGACGCGGATCTGCTGGCAATATTCGGTCGGGGTCATGCCGGTCGCCTTGCGGAACCGGCGGAGGAAGGTCCGCTCCTCCAGCCCCGACAGGGCGAGCATGGTGGCGAGATCGGTGCCAACCGCGCCCGAGGCCTGCAACCCGTGCTGAACTTTCAGGATCGCGGCGTCGCCATGGCCAAGGACGGGGATGAAGGCGCGGTAACTGCGCTGATCCCGCCCCGGCGGATCGACCAGCAGGAAGCGCGCGGTGTCGAGCATGATCGTCGGCCCCAGCAATCGCTCGACGAGGACGAGGCCGAGGTCGGCCCAGGCCATGACGCCGCCCGCGGTGATCAGGTCGCCATCATCGATCACCAGCCGGTCGGCATCGACCCTGATCTCCGGGAAACGCCCTGCCAGCATCCCGGCATAACCCCAATGGGTGGTCGCCGGCCGCCCGGCCAGCAGGCCGGTTTCCGCCAGCAGGAAGGCCCCGGCGCAGACCGAGGCGAGAACGGCGCCCCGGGCGTGGGCTTCCGTCATCCAGCGGGCGAGGGGGCGCATGTCCGCCGCTGGCATGAGCGGGGCGAGGCTGGGCGGCGCGATCACGATGGCGGGGTCATGCGCGGGGCCGGGGCCGCTGTCGTGGACGCAGGCCATGGCGTCCCCGGTCAGCCGCCAATGACTGACCCGAAGGCCACCGGGGCCACCCCGTTCCCGCGCCATGCGGGTGGCGACGGTGAAAAGGTCGGTCAGGCCATGGATCGCCGCCGCTTGCGCCCCGTCATAGAGGAGAAGGGCGATCTCGGGCATGGGGATGGCGGTCATTTGTCGGTTCCGGCCCGCTGAATGTCGATTTCGCCAATCCAAATCACGGCCGCTTGCCGATATCAATAAGGGGCACAAGGCAAGGAGCCCCATCATGAGCAAGCGCGCGGTGATCGTCGTCGATATCCAGCAGGATTATTTCCCGGACGGGCGCTGGCCCCTCGCCGGGGTGGAGGCGGCGGCCGACAAGGCGGCGGCGGTGATCGCGGCGGCGCGGTCGGCGGGCGATCTCGTCGTCCATATCCGCCACGAATCGCCGGCCGAGGCGCCCTTCTTCGCGGTCGGCACCCCGGGCACGGACATCCATCCCAAGGCCGCGCCACGGCCGGGCGAGCCGGTGATCACCAAGACCGAGGTGAACGCCTTCCTGAAGACCCCGCTCGACGCGACTCTGAGGGACGCGGGTGTCAGCGATGTCATCATCGTCGGCAGCATGAGCCACATGTGCATCGACGCGGCCAGCCGGGCGGCCTCCGACCTCGGCTACAAGGTGACGGTGATCGAGGATGCCTGCGCCACCCATGATCTGGAACTCAACGGGCGCAAGGTCCCGGCGGCCGATGTTCATGCCGCCTTCATGGCGGCGCTCGGCTTCGGCTATGCCGAGGTGAAGACGGCGGACGCCTGGCTCGGCGCCTGATCAGCCGATCTGGCCCCGGTGGCGGAGCAGGTGGTCGGCGAGCACGCAGGCCATCATTGCTTCGCCCACCGGCACGGCGCGGATGCCGACGCAAGGGTCGTGGCGGCCCTTGGTCGAGACTTCCGTGTCCTGCCCGTCCAGCGTCACGCTGTGGCGCGGCGTGAGGATCGACGAGGTCGGCTTCACCGCGAATCGGGCGACCACATCCTGGCCGGTCGAAATCCCGCCGAGAATGCCGCCCGCCTTGTTCGAGCCGAAGACGACCTTGCCGTCTTCCATGCGCATCTCGTCGGCGTTTTCCTCGCCATGCAGGGCGGCGGCGGCGAAGCCCGCGCCGATCTCGACGCCCTTGACCGCGTTGATCGACATGAAGGCGGCCGCCAGATCAGAGTCGAGCTTGCCGTAGATCGGCGCGCCGATTCCCGCCGGCACGCCCGAGGCGACGACCTCGACGACAGCGCCGACCGACGAGCCGGCCTTGCGAACGGCGTCGAGATCGGCTTCCCACAATTTCGCCGTCTCGGCGTCGGGGCAGAAGAAGGGATTGTTGTCGACCTCGGCCCAATTCCAGCGCTCGCGCTCGATCAGGCGGGCGCCAACCTGGATGAGGGCGCCGCGAATGGTGACATCCGGCCCCAGGATCTTGCGGGCGATCGCCCCGGCGGCGACCCGCGCCGCGGTTTCCCGCGCCGAGGAGCGGCCGCCGCCCCGGGGGTCGCGAATGCCGTATTTCACCTGATAGGTGAAATCGGCATGGCCCGGGCGGAAGCTCTGGGCGATGTCCGAATAATCCTTCGAGCGCTGGTCGGTATTCTCGATCATCAGGCTGACGGGGGTGCCCGTGGTCAGGCCCTCGTAGGTGCCGGACAGGATCTTCACCTCGTCCGGCTCGCGGCGCTGGGTGGTGAAGCGACTCTGCCCGGGCTTGCGCTTGTCGAGAAAGCCCTGGATGTCGGCTTCGGTCAGCGGAAGGCGCGGCGGCACGCCGTCGACGACGCAGCCGAGGGCGGGCCCATGGCTCTCGCCCCAGGTGGTGACGCGGAACAGATGGCCGAAGCTGTTGTAGGACAAGGCTTGTTCCCTGAACTTTGAGGCATCGTCGTCCCGGCGAAGGCCGGGGCCTTCAGACGAGCAAGAACCAGGGGGCCGGTTAGCCCCGGGGCCCGCCGGAGCC
>JAOZVS010000074.1 GCA_025869435.1 Zavarzinia sp. | reverse complement strand
TGGTCGCCCTGCAGACCCGCCAGCAGCTCGCCCTCAAGGCCCTGAGCTTCGCCGGCCAGAGCGAACAGAACGTCCTCTCGCTGCTCCAGTAATCGCGGCGCAGGCAGGCAATACCGGAAAGGGGCGGCATCAGCCGCCCCTTTCTCATGTCGGGTGGAGTCGCTGATCGCTTTACCTCGAATTAAGGAAACAGCGCCACTCTCGGGGACGAACCAGCTACGGAGTCCCCGGCGTGCCCCTGAAGATCACGCTCGCCCCTGAAGAAAAGATCATCGTCAATGGCGCCGTTCTCGCCAATGCGGGCGGCCATGCCACGATCACGGTCCTCAATCAGGCCCAAATCCTGCGCGGCAAGGACATCCTGACCCAGGATGACGCCATCACCCCCGCGACGCGCATCTACTACGTCCTGCAGTGCCTGTACCTGTTCCCCGACCGCGCGGCCGACTACCGCAAGGCCGCCGATGCGTTCCTCGCCGACTACGCGGCGGCGGCCCCCAGCGGCGCCGCCATCATCGACACCATCAACAAGCATTTGGCGACGGGCGCGGTCTATCAGGCCCTGCGCAGCGCGAAGAAGCTGCTCGTCCACGAGAAGGAGGTTCTCGATCATGTATCCGACCCAGCGTCGTCCCGCCTATAACAAGGCCCCGCCTTCCGGCGATCCACGGCGCACCGAGGGCTGGGCGCTGACCGAGGCCGCGCGCCGTCTGGCGGAAGCCCAGCGCTCGCCCGACAATGCAGAAGCCTTCATGGATGCCGTCCGCCGCAACTGGCGCCTGTGGACCATCTTCCAGGCCGGCGTCGCCTCGCCCGATTCGCCGATGCCCGTCGACCTGAAGTCCAATGTCCTGTCGCTGGCGAATTTCATCGATCGCCACACGGTGGGCATCCTGGCCGATCCCCAGCCCCAGAAGCTGGACATCCTGATCCGCATCAATCGCGAGATCGCGGCCGGTCTGCTGGCGAACCCGACCGAGGGCGCGGTTCTCCCCAACACGCCCACCCCCCCGGCCGCGGCCGGCGGCGGCATCAACCATTCGGTGTAATTTCATGCAGGCGGTGACCATGGCGGATTCGTCAATGCCCGCGACCGGATCGGGCAAGGGGGCCGACGGGCGCCTTGCCCCCTTCCTCCTCGAAATCCGGCCCCTGATCGAGAAGCAGGAGCATCAGGAGGCCATCGCCCGCATCGAAGCGCTGATGGATCACGATCCCCGCGACCCCGCCGCCCTGATCGGCCTCGGCTTCATCGCTTTCGCCAGCGATCAGATCGTCACCGCGCTCGATGCGCTGAAACACGCGCTCGAAACCGCGCCCCGCAGCGCGCTGGCGGCCGACAGTCTGGCCATTCTCTACGCCATCGCGGGCGAACTGGCGGAGGCGACCTTCTACGCCAAGCTGGCCCAGGCCAATGGTCTCGACGAAGACACGCTGAACATGCGGCCCGCCGGCTGGCCCGACTTCGCCTTCGTGTTCCGCAACATTCGCGAACGGCCCCTGCTCGCCCAGGGCCTGAAGCAGATGGCTGCCGGCCGGTCCGATCTCGGCCTCCGCCTGATCGAGGCGCAGGTCGCCTTCAGTCCCGAGGATGGCGAGACCCAGCGCGCCCATGCCGATGCCCTGATCGCCATCGGCCGGCACCGCCAGGCGGCCGAAATCCTGTCCCGCTTCGCGGCCAATGGCGCCGCCGACGCCTTCGACCTGTCCCGGCTCGGCCGGGCGCTGGCCGCCATCGGCGATGGCGCCGCGACCGGCATCATCGCCGAAGCCCTGGTGCTGGGCACCCGCGACCCCGCCGCCGCGACCGATGTGCTGTGCGCCGCCGCCACCGTCGCCATCCTGACCGATGGCGATCCCGCCCGCGTGCTGGAGCCTCGGGGGCCGCTGGTGCCGAAGGCCGTGTCCCTGGTGGCGCCATCGCCGCTGTCCGGGCGCCCCCGGATCGGCGTTCTGGCGACCGCCCTCGGCGACGAAGCCGATGTCGAGACCATCGCCGCCCTGGGCCAGGGCCTGCGCGATGGCAATCTCGGTGAACTCGTCGTCTTCGGCGCCGGCTCCCTCGACCTGCCGCACAACCGCCTGCTTCAGGGCCGGGTGTCGCGCCTGGTCGATGCCGCCGCTTTCGACGGCGAAACCCTGGCCTATACCATCGCCGGCGAAGGCATCGACCTGCTGCTCGACGCCGGGGGCCTCGCCGCCCCGCTTCACGCCGACGCCCTCGCTCATCACCCCGCCAGGCGCGTGCTGTCGTGGCTGAACGCACCCTGCGCCCTGCCCTGGACCGAGGACGCGGTTCCGGCCGGGGCCAGCCTCGCCCGGCTGGAGACGACGACACGGCCCGGGAGAGGCGACGGTCCGCTGCTGATCGGCACCGATGTCCTGCCCGGCCAGTTGCAGGATGATTTCCTGGACGCGCTCGCCGCGCTTCTCGAACAATTGCCGGAAGCCCGGCTGCTGCTGCGCGATCGCGACTTCAGCCATCAGGACAATGTCGCCATCCTGATCGAGCGGTGCCAGCCGCGCGGCATCGCCGATCGCATCGAGATCGTCGATGGCTCGCCTCTTGCCTTCGCCGCCGGTCTCGACCTTTATGTCGCGCCCTTCCGGGCGCTCAGCGGACAGGATGTGATCACGGCCGCCGCCGTCGCAACGCCCTGCGTCGCCTTGCGCGGCCCGGCCCGGCACCTGAACCTCGGCGCCGCCGCGCTCGATGCCCTGGGTCTTGGCGAATATGCCGCCGCCGACATCGGTGAGTTCATCACGATCGCCGCCGCCCTCGCCGCCGATGCCGACGCCAGCCGCCGCTTCGCCGCCGCCGCCGCCGTCGCCCCGGCCTTCAATCCGTCGAGCTTCGCCTCGGCCCTGCTCGGGAGCCTCGAGGAATGAATCCGGGTTTCGCCGAGCGCTTCCCCGCCATCGCCGGGTCGCTGCCGGCGACGACCCTGAGCACCATCGTGCGGGACGAAACCGGCAGGGCGATCGACATCGATCTTGGCCGTGGCCGGGTCTACAATGGCGACGCCGAGGCCCTGGCCGCGGAACAGGTCGGCCGCTTCGAGGTGAAACCCCTGCAGTTCTTCACCCAGGACCTGTCGGGCGCCAATATCGGCAGCGAGGTTTCGGCCCGGATGCGCGACCGGATGCTGGAAGGCATGGCCGAGAACGGCATCACGTCCTACAGCAACAAGCCGGATTACGAGGGCTCCTTCCTCGTCATCCTCGGCCTTGGCCTCGGCTACCATCTGCGTCCCCTGATCGAGACGACCAAGGCCCGCCATGTCCTGATCGTCGAGCCGGTGCCGGAATTCACCGCCCATGCCGCCGCGACGCAGGACTGGCAGGCCCTGTTCGAGATCGCGGACCGCCGCGGCATCGACATCAAGCTGAGTTCCGCCGCCCAGCCCGATCAGATCATCGCCGAGATCCGCCGCCTCGTTTACCGGATCGGCGAGCCGTTCATCGACGGCGCCTTCGTCTTCGTCCACTACCCCTCGTGGGTCCTGACCGAGACCCGCGATCGCCTGCAGCAGGTAATCGACCAGATGTTCATCTCGAAGGGGTTCTACGAGGACGAACTGAAGATGATGAGCAACGCGGTGGGAAACCTCCTGCGTTATGACAGCCGCCTGATCGACGCGAAGCCGAAGCCGGCCCGGCCCGAGACCGCGATCATCATCGGCTCCGGCCCGTCGATCGACCGCTCGATGGACGACCTGCGCCGGCTGGTGCCCCAGGGCGTGGTCTTTTCGGCGGGCACCAGCCTGCGCGTCTGCCTGCGGAACGGCATCCGTCCCCAGTTTCACTGCGAACTCGAGAATGGCGATCCGACGGTCGAGGTGCTGACCGCCCTGTCCAGGGAATTCGACCTGTCGGGCATCACCCTGATCGCTTCGGTCACCGTCGATCCCCGGGTCGCCGCGCTGTTCGACGAGGTCTATTTCTTTTTCCGGGATTCGGTCAGCTCGACCCGGATCCTGGCGCCCGAGCGCCACGAGTTGATCGGCGTGGGGCCGACCTGCGTCAATACCGCCCTGCGGGTCTCCGCCGCCCTCGGCTTCACCGATTACATCCTGTTCGGCACCGATTGCGGCAGCAAGCTCGGCCAGGTGAAGCATTCCCGGGATTCGGTCTATGCCGTCACCGACAAGTACAAGACGTTCGAGCGGAACCTGAAATACAATCAGACCCTGCCCGGCAATTTCGGCGGCATCGTCGAATGCGACTGGATCCTGGCGCTCTGCGCCCAGATCCTTGGCGACATCACCCGGCGCTACAAGCTCAACGTGCTCAACACGTCCGATGGCGCCCTGCTGAATGGCGTCATGCCGCGCGTCGCCTCATCGATCCGCAACCTGCCGCGCCAGGCCGACGCCGGTAAGGTGCGCGCCGATATGCGCCGGCTGGCCAGGGCCTGCCCGGCCGGCAGTTTCTTCGAACGGTGGGAACCCGGCCAGTTGCTCGAAGGGGCGACCGCCTTCTATGACGATCTGCTCGCGCTCGTCGACGAGACGATCGCCCAAGGCGAAGACCTGGTCGCCTTCTGGCACCGCCTGTCGGACTTCATGGATGGTTTCAAGGACCAATACGCGAGGACCGAAAGCATCGCCCATGGCTCCATCCGGTCGATGCCAAAGATCGGCATGTACTTCAGCCACCGGATGACGGACCCGGAAAGACGTGCCATGATGATGGCGACTTTCCTGGCCGAATATCGCTCCACCGTTCTCTTCATGCGCGATGGAACCCTGGGCCTGATCGCGGATCTGGAGACGGCGCTGGCCGAACGCTCGGCACACCGGCTCCGCATGGGGGTGGAGGCATGACGGCAATCTATTTCGGCATGAGCGCCGCCGCCCAGAAGCAGGCGGTCAGCGACTCCCTCGACCGGACCTATACCCTCGTGGCGGACGGCATCGCCGCCCGCAAGGCCAAGGAACTGGCCAAGGTCCAGGATAAATACGTCACCAATTCCGCGCTGCCCTCGCTGCAGGCCGATATCGATGCCCTGGCCGCCCGCAAGGATACCGCCGCGGGTGCCGTCTTTTCCCTGAAACAGGCCAGCACCAACGCCCAGAAGGTGCTGGAGTACCTGAACACCGCCCATGCCGCGGCGGCGGAAGGGCGTGCCTCCGCCTTCGACAATGCGATCAACCAGATCAACATCCTGGTCGGCAGTCGCGGCGCCGATCTCGAGAACCTGATCGGCAACGCCGCCCCCGGCCAGTCGGGCCAGCGCACCATGGCGATCAGCACCGGCGCGACCCAGGTCGTCGTCGCGCTGCAGTCGCTCGGCTCGCGCTATGTCCTGACCGACGATGACAACGGCCGGCTCTACACGCCCAATTTCCTGTCGCAGACCCTGAGCATGGGCGGAGCGCAGATCGCCACCTCGCAGCTCTCCCTCGTCTCGCGCGACGGTAACGACGTCAGTTTCACCGATGGCACCACCACCTGGAACGCGACGCTGGACACCGGTGGTCTGCCGGTCACCTCGTCCTGGCTCTATGGCGGATTGACCGGCGCCGGCCAGACCCAGGCGATCGACGATATCAAGGCCTCGATCAGCATCGTGGCCAAGGCGGTGGTGACCCTGAGCAACACCAATCTTCAGTCCGAAATCGGCCTGAGCACGCTGCAGAACCAGCTCACCTCGCTGGGCGAGACGGCGCGTGAGGTCAGCGACACGGAAGCGGAAGAACTCGCCGCGGCCAAAAAGGCGATCGAGACGCGCTATTCGCTGATGACCAGCAATATCGCCTTCGCCGCCCAGGCCCAGCGCGAAGTGATCGGTGCCCTGATCGGTGAAGACAGCGTGACGGATCAGAGCGTGCTCGACATCATGGGCACGGCCTATTCCGGCTGATGCCCTGCCCCGAAGGGGCGGGGCGTGAAAAGATCCGCTGGATCGACCCGTCCGGGGTTTCCAAAAGGTCTCTCAGCCTTCCGCCGGCGCGCCGCCCTTCAGAATCACTTCCGACATATTGAGATTGAGCGCGATCAGCTTGTCGATCAGCTCGTTGTCCACCTCGCCCTCGAGGGTTTTCGCCACTTTCGCGGTGAAGGTCGCGGTGCGATTGATGAAATCGATGGCGTCAAGCGACAGGTCGGCGCCATTCACCACCGTATGTTCGGACAGGCGCAGCCAGAGTTCGGCGTTCTGGGCCAGCGCCTTGTCGAGGACGGCCAATGCCCCCCGCGCCTGATCCAGCAGGACCGCATGTTGCAGGAACGGAAAGGCCGCCTCTTCGAGCGGGGTCAGGACTTCGGTATCGGACATGGGATGGGCCTCCGGCGCGATCGGCCCATCCTTGCCCGATGACGGTAAAATATTGGTGAAGGGCGCGCCCCGATTGTCCTTGAAGACGATGTTCGAATGGCGGAGTGACTTCTATTCTCTCGTCATGCCGGCGAAGGCCGGCATCTCGAACAGGCAAGGGTGCCCTCTGGTCGCGAGGTCCCGGCCTTCGCCGGGACGACGACATTCGTTACTCGATCAAGCGGAATACAATTGCCCTCAATAGCCCGCGGCGGCGTGCGGATTGGCCCCGTCGAGCGACAGCACCGGATCGTAAAGCTCGGGCCGCCGGTCGCGGAAGATACCCCAGGACCGGCGCTGATGCGCGGTAGCATTGAGATCGAAGGTGGCGGTCAGCACGCCTTCGGTCGCGCGGTCGGCTTCGGCCACCTTGGCGCCCGTCGGATCGGCGATGAAGGACGAGCCATAGAAGGTGATCGAGGTGCCATGGCGCCCGGCCTCGGTGCCCACCCGGTTGGAGGCGACGAGGGGCACGAGATTGGCGCCGGCATGGCCCTGCATCACCCGCTGCCAATGGGCGGCGGAATCGAGGGTCGGATCATGCGGCTCGGAGCCGATGGCGGTCGGGTAGAACAGGATTTCCGCGCCCATCAACGCCATCGAGCGGGCGCATTCCGGGAACCACTGGTCCCAGCAGATGCCGACGCCGATCCGGGCGAAGCGCGTGTCCCAGACCCGGAAACCGGTATCGCCCGGCGAGAAGTAGAATTTCTCGGTATAGCCTGGACCATCGGGAATATGGCTCTTGCGGTAATTGCCGAGGATCGAGCCATCGGCATCGGCGATGGCGATCGAATTGAAATGGACCTGTCCAGCGCGCTCGAAATAGGAAATCGGCAGGACGACGCCAAGCTCGGCCGCCAGCGCGGCGAAATGGGCGATCAGCGGATGGTCGTCGAAGGGCTTGGCCAGACTGAAAAAGTCGTGGATCTGGTCCTGGCAGAAATAGGGCGTCTCGAACAATTCCTGGATCAGGATGATCTGGGCGCCCTTGTCGGCGGCCTCGCGCACCAGGCCCTCGGCCCGCGCGATATTGGCGGCCAGGTCCCAGCCGCAGGCCATCTGCGTCGCCGCGACGGTGACTTCACGCATCTTCAAACTCCCCTTCTCGCTGCGGCCGCAGTTTGCCCCAGCTTCGGCCTTACTTGAAGCGACACAGTTCTTCGCAGGGCACACCGTCGCCATCCCGGTCGAGCCGGGTCTGACCGCATTGGCTGTAATGAAATCGTGCCTCGGCGCAATCCGCCATCTGACGGCACTCCGTCTTCTCGCCGCAGAAGGGCTTGGACGGGCCGGCCTGGGCCGGCGCCACCAGGGCGAGACAGAAGAGAAAAACGCGCATGACGCGATTGTAGCCGACACGGCTTGCCCGCCAAGGGGCCTTGACGGCAGGATGGGCGCCGCATCAGGAGAGGACCATGGCCGAAACCCTGTCATCGACCCCGCGCGCCGATGGCTTCCGTATGCCCGGCGAGTTCGAGCCGCATCAGGGCTGCTGGATGATCTGGCCCGAGCGGACGGACAATTGGCGCAATGGCGCCAAGCCGGCGCAGGAGGCCTTCGCACAAGTCGCGACCGCGATCGCGAGCGGGGAGCCGGTCACGGTCCTCGTCTCGGCCCGGCAGTTCGTGCAGGCGCGCCGCCGCCTGCCGGCGCATATCCGCGTCGTCGAGGCGACGACCAACGATGCCTGGTGCCGCGACACCGGGCCGAGCTTCGTCACCGACGGCAAGGGCCGCCTGCGTGGTGTCGACTGGGGCTTCAACGCCTGGGGTGGGCTCTATCGCCCTTGCGATCAGGATGAACTGGTGGCGGCCAAGATCCTGGAGATCGAGCGGGTGCCGCGTTACCGCGCGCCGCTGATTCTCGAAGGCGGCTCGATCCATGTCGATGGCGAGGGCACGGTGATCACCACCGAGGAATGCCTGCTGAACCCCAATCGCAATCCGCACCTCTCGCGCGGCGAGATCGAGCAGCACCTGAAGGATTACCTCGGCGTCGAGAAGGTGATCTGGCTCGGCCCCGGCGTGCTGGACGACGAGACCGACGGCCATGTCGACAATCTCGCCTGCTATGTCCGGCCCGGCGTCGTCGCCCTGACCTGGACCGAGGACCGCGACGATCCGCAATTCGCCATCTCGCAGGATGCCTTCGAGCGCCTATCGAAGACCCGCGACGCCCGGGGCCGCGCCATCGAGGTGGTGAAGATCCCCGCCCCCGGCCCGCTGTTCCGCGCCGAGGCGGAAATGGACAGCGTCGATTTCGGCGGCCTCGACGACGATGGCGGCCAGGAGCGGACGCCGGGGCTTCGCCTCGCCGGCTCCTACGTCAATTTCTACATCGGCAACGGCACCGTCGTGATGCCGAAGCTCGACCCGTCGACCGACGAGGCGGCCGAGGCCATCGTCGCCCGCCTGTTCCCGGAGCGCCGGGTCATCGCCGTGCCGGGGCGCGAGATCCTGCTCGGCGGCGGCAACATCCATTGCATCACCCAGCAGCAGCCTATCGGCCGCCCGGACTGATTTCGGAGACCTGACATGAGCCTTTCCCCCGCCGACTCCCGCCTGGCCGAACTCGGCATCACCCTGCCGGTGCCGGCCGCCCCGGTGGCCAACTATGTGCCCTTCGTCGTGACCGGCGACCTGCTCTTCGTCTCGGGCCAGCTACCCATCGGGCCGGAGGGCCTCGTCAAGGGCAAGCTCGGCAACGATCTCGATGCGGAAAACGGGAATGCGGCGGCGAAGCTCTGCGCCATCAACCTGATCGCGCAGGCGAAGATTGCGCTGGGCGGTGATCTCGGCCGGGTGAAGTGTGTGGTGAAACTGGTCGCCTTCATCGCCTGCAACGATGCCTTCACCGATCAGCCCAAGGTCGCCAATGGCGCCTCCGATCTCTTCGTCGCGGTGTTCGGCGATGCTGGCCGTCACGCCCGTTCCGCCGTCGGCACCAATGCCCTGCCGCTCGGCGCCGCGGTCGAGGTCGAAGCCATCTTCGAGATCGCCTGATCTTGCCGCACCCGAGCCTGGAATGGCTGCGCCGCCAGCCCATCGCCCATCGCGGCCTTCATGACAAGACGGCCGACATCCCCGAGAACAGCCGCGCCGCCTTCATGGCCGCCGCCGAGGCGGGCTATGCCATCGAGCTGGACATTCAGGTCTCGGCCGACGGCGTACCCATGGTGTTCCACGACGACACCCTGGACCGCATGACCGGCGAGACGGGGCGTGTCGACGCCTTCCGCGCCGGCGACCTGCGCGGCATGACCCTCAATGAGACCGGCGAGACCATTCCGACGTTGCGTGACGTCCTCAAGCTGGTGGCTGGCCGGGTGCCCTTCCTGATCGAGGTGAAGGCCGCGCGCGGCAAGGTCGGTCCGCTGGAAGCGGCGACCTTCGCCGCCCTCGAGGATTATCACGGCGCCTTCGCCATCCAGTCGTTCAACCCGCGCAGCATCCTGTGGTTCAAGCGCCATGCCCCCCTCGTCGCACGCGGCCAGATCGCCATGGATTTCCGCATGGACGACGAACCCCTGCGCCTGCACGAGCAATGGGTGATGACCCACATGCTGCTGAACCGGATCACAAGGCCGCATTTCATCGCCTACGACATCCGCGCCCTGCCCAACCACGCGACACGGCGCGCGAGGGCGCAGGGCCTGCTCCTGCTGACCTGGACCGTGCGCACCCCGGCCGAACGCAAGCGCGCGAGCGAGCACGCCGACAACATCATCTTCGAGGGTTTCCGGCCGTGACTGTCATCGCCCCGCGCAATGTCTTCTTCTGCAGCGTCGAGAAGGACGAGAGCTGGACGCAGGTCGCGGCCGCGCGGATCGACGCGGTGATCATCGACCTCGAGGACGAGGTGGTGCCGGCCAACAAGGATGCCGCCCGGCATAGGGTGGCGGGGCGGATCGCGGCGCTCGATCCGGGGATCGCTGTCTTCGTGCGCAGCAATTCCGTGCGCTCGCCGTGGTTCGCTGCGGATGTGCCGGTGATCGCCGCCCTGCCGCGCCTCGACGCCATCGTCGTGCCCAAGGTCGAAGGTGCCGAGGACCTGCTGCTGGCGGAAGCGGCGATCGACGCCGTGACGGACCGGCCGGTCCCGCTGATCGCCGTCCTCGAATCGCCGCCCGCCTTCATTCATCTGGAAAATATCGCGGCGGCAACGCCGCGCCTCGCCGGCTTCACCATGGGCCCCTTCGACCTGTCGCGCGCCTTGGGTTGCGCACGCGACGACGATGCCCCGCCGGTGCTCACGGCCCGGGCCATGGCCCTGATGGCCGCGCGCACCCATGGTCTGTTCGTGATCGACGGCCCGGTGGCCCGCCCCCTGCAAGGGGAAGCCCGCACAGATGCCTTCTGCCGCGCCCGGGCCATGGGCTTCGATGCCAAGATCGTCACCGGCTTCGACGATGCCGATCAGGTGCGGGCGATCTTCACGCCGACCGACGATGAAATCGCCCTCGCC
Organism: Zavarzinia sp.; assembly: GCA_025869435.1. Taxonomy (GTDB): domain Bacteria; phylum Pseudomonadota; class Alphaproteobacteria; order Zavarziniales; family Zavarziniaceae; genus Zavarzinia. The sequence continues at coordinate 360 of JAOZVS010000074.1, read as the reverse complement.
CGCGCCATCGTCGCCGCCTTCGACGGGACGGCGGACGACCTTGCCACGCTGCCCGGCGGCGCTACGGTCGACCGCCGCAATCTCGCCCTCGCCCTTCGCCTGCTGGCCAAGGCCGGGCGCTGACGGCGCGCCTCAAAGCGGAGTTTTAGCTTTCCCTGATCACAGGGCGCGGCCGCTGGCTTAGGCTGATCGTGGTTGAAGGGCTGCGCTCTCTGGTCCCGAGATCCCGGCCTTCGCCGGGATGACGAGCAAAACCAGCGTCATCCCGGCGGAGGCCGGGGTCGTGCGCCGAGCCGTCCCCCCTCCTGACAATGCACGCGGGAGCGGGAGGTGCGTCGATGATCGAGAACCCGGTGCCCA
>JAOZVS010000073.1 GCA_025869435.1 Zavarzinia sp. | reverse complement strand
CCCAGCGGCTCGAGGAAGAAGGCGGTCAGGCTGGCGATGTCGATGGCATCGGACATATGGGTCCGGCCATCGCGCGCCCGTTGCCGTACCTCGCCGGCGAGGGCCGCCAGATCGTCGCAGTCGACGTCATAGAGGGCGAGATAGCCGTGCCCCTCCCCCAGGGGATCCAGAAAAGGCATGGCGAGGCGATAGCGCTGGGCGCCGAAAATGCCGGGAATCGCGGTCACCTCGGGCACATGGGTGCCGTCGTACCAGGCGTTGAACGCCGCTTCCTGCCCGTCCGATGGTTTCGAGAGGGCGAGGAAGATCTGGCGGCGATGCCCGGCTAGGCCCTGCCAGGAGCCGATCGGACTGAACACCAGGGCGGTCAGGCTGGCGCTGTCCAGCACGTCGCTGACCGCGATCCTGCCGTCCGAATGGCTGGCGACGAGTTCGCCCAGCACCTCGCCAAGGTCATCGGCCTCGAGATCATAGACCACGGCATAGCGCCAGGGCACCTGGCCCCGGAAGGGCAGCGCGACCCGATAACGCCGGGCGCCCACGAATCCGGGCAGACGCATCAGGTCGGGGATATGCTGGTTGTCGTACCAGTCGTTGTATTCGCCGTCCCGATCGGGGCTCGCGGGATTGGACAAGACGATCTGCACATGCCGGGCCATCATCCCCACCTTGTCGTTGATCGCCACCCCGTTGAAGGTGGACTGACACGGAACAGTCGCCGAATACCGTTACCATGAGACCGTCCATATGGAGGAGCAGATGGGCAATACCCGCATCGAGCGCGACAGCTTCGGCCCCATCGAGGTGCCGGCCGATCGCCTCTGGGGTGCCAACACCCAGCGCAGCCTGGAGAATTTTCCCATCGGCGGTCCGGCGGAACGGATGCCGGCGGCGATCATTCGCGGCCTTGCCCTGGTGAAACTGGCGGCGGCGCGGGTCAATGGCGCCACCGGCAAGATCCCGGCCGAAATCGCCGCCGCCATCGCCGCCGCCGCGCGGGAAGTGGCCGAGGGCCGGCACGAGGCCGAATTCCCCCTGGTGATCTGGCAGACCGGATCCGGGACCCAGTCGAACATGAATGTGAACGAGGTGATCTCGAACCTCGCGATCGACGCGCTCGGCGGGGTGCGCGGCTCGAAGACGCCGGTGCACCCCAACGACCATGTCAACCACGGCCAATCCTCGAACGACAGTTTCCCGACCGCGATCCATGTCGCCGTCGCCGGGGAAGTGACGCATCGCCTTCTCCCCGGGCTTCGCCACCTGCATGAGGCGCTGCTGCTGAAGGCCGGCGAATGGGCGCATCTCGTCAAGATGGGCCGCACCCACCTGCAGGACGCGGTCCCCCTCACGCTGGGCCAGGAGTTCGGCGGCTATGCCGCGCAACTCGCCTTCGCGATCAAGGGAATCGAACACGCGCTGGACGGCGTGCTCGACCTCGCGCAGGGCGGAACCGCGGTCGGCACCGGCCTGAACGCCGCCGCCGGTTTCGCCGAGAGGGTCGCGGCCGAACTGGCGGAACTGACCGGCATTCCCTTTCGCTCCGCCGCCAATAAATTCGCCGCCCTCGCCGGACACGAGCCGGCGGCGGCGCTGTCGGGCGCGGTCGAGGTTGCCGCCATCGCCTGTTTCAAGATCGCCAGCGACATTCGCCTGATGGGCTCCGGCCCGCGCTCCGGCCTTGGCGAATTGTCCCTGCCCGAGAACGAGCCGGGCTCGTCGATCATGCCGGGCAAGGTGAATCCGACCCAGGCGGAAGCCCTGACCATGGTCGCGACCCGGGTCGTCGGCAATCACGCGACCGTCGCCTTCGCCGCGACCCAGGGCCATTTCGAACTGAATGTCTTCAAGCCGGTGATCGGCGCGGCCCTGCTGCAGTCGATCGCCCTGCTCGGCGACGCGGCGCGGTCGTTCGCCGACCGTTGCGTGACCGGCGCCATCGCCAACGAAGCGAAACTCGACGAGTCGGTTCGCCGCTCGCTGATGCTGGTGACCGCCCTCGCCCCCGACATCGGTTACGACAACGCGGCGAAGATCGCCAAACACGCCCATCACCACGACCAGACCCTGCGCGAGGCCGCGCTCGACCTCGGCCTGATCGACGCGGCACGGTTCGACGCGCTGGTCGATCCCCGCCAGATGCTCGGCCCCGACAAACCCTAGAGGAGCACCATGCAAAAGCGCTCGATCGAGATCGCCGGCCATCGCACGTCGGTCAGCCTGGAAGATAGTTTCTGGGCAGCCCTGTCCGATTGCGCCCGGCAGCAGGGCGTGACGATCAACGCGCTCGTGACCGAGATCGACGCCGGCCGCGATCCCGACAGCAACCTGTCCAGCGCCATCCGCCAATTCCTGCTGGCGGCGGCGCGGGCGGGCAAACTGCCACCGCCCAAGGAGGACTGAGGCGGACAGGTCAGCCTGCCGGCCAGTCGGTCAGTCGCCGCTTTCGCCCATCAACACCGAAACCTCGACCTCCATGCCGAGGTAGTCGCCGGTATCGCCGGTGAAACTGCCCGAGACCGGGGCTGCCTGTGACGGGTCGCGGGTGACGGCGACGCGGATCAGGGCCTCGCTGCCGATAAGTCCGTTGGTCGGGTCGTATTCAATCCAGCCGGCGCCCGGCAGAAAGACCTCGGCCCAGGCGTGGGTGGCCCCGGCGCCCTGCACCGGCTCGCCGCCCTCGCCATCGTCGAGGGCGGGATCATAGAGATATCCAGAGACGAAGCGCGCGCCGATGCCAAGATGGCGCGCCGTCTCGATGAACAGAAGCGCGAGGTCGCGGCAGGTGCCGCTGCCGCGCTCGAGGGTCTCGACCGGGCTCTGCGTCCCCTCCTCTTCCCTCGGCATGTAGACGAAGCCCTGATGGATGCCGAGGTTCATGTCCTCGAGCAGTGCCAGCGTGTCCGTGCCCTTGGCCATGACGAAGCCGGCGGCCCATTCGGCCAGCCGGCCCCGGGGATCGGGATAATGGTTCTCGCGCAAGGGGCCGAGATCGCGGCGATCGTCCGGGGCATAGATGAAGGGATAGGTCGCCGCGTCTTCATCGATATCCATGCTGGGCGGCACATAGGGATAGCGCTTCAGTCGCAGCGTGCTTTCGATCACCAGTTCGCTGGCTTCATCCGGGAAGTCCGCGATGGCGATCGAATTGCCGAAGACATCATGAATCCAGCGAAGATCCGCCGTCGGCGAGATGCTGAGGGTGGCCTCGACCAGGCGCAGGTCGTGGCTGTCGCGTGGACGCAGCATCAGGCGATGCGGGCCGAACCTCACCTCGGAGGCATAGGTGTAACGGGTGACATGTCGGACGGTCAGCAGGCCGGCCATCAGTTGCCCCCCAGGCCCTTCAGCAACTGATCGACGATCGCCTTGCCCGAGCCGCCGCCTGTGCCCCCCCCCGAAAGCCCGGGCAGCTTCGAGCCGATGAACTTCTGCACATAGTAACTCTCGATATCGCGGCTGCGCACGGTGGCCTGCGGATCGTCGGGCGGCCCGGTCAGATCGATGCCGAGGGCCGGCAGATCGGCCGGCGCGACCAGTTTCAGCGCGAGACGCACCTTGGTCGCCCAGGCCGGAAGATCCACCGTGCCATCGCCGCCGAGGCTGGCGCCATCCATGTCGGAGACCAGACCGTCGAGCCTGACGACACCCTTGTCGATCACGAGGCCGGTGGCGATCTGGCGATAATCGGTGCTGCCGGATTTGATCGCCCGCGAAACCCGGCCGATGATGTCCCCCGGCTGATTGACCGTCGAGAGCCCATCCGACAGCGCCTTCAGATCGATGCCCTGAAGTTTGCCCTTGGTGGCGACGACGGTGCCCTTGCCGGCCAGGCTGGACACGACTTCAAACGGACCGCGGCCCCGCCCGGCGATATCGAGCACCAGCGCGATGGAACCCGACAGGCCCGGCTCGGAACCTTTACGCCCGGTCAACTGGTCGAGATCGAAGCCATTGGCTTTCACCTCGGCCGACAGGGCGAGGGTATCGCCCGAGCCATCGAGCACGAGGCCGCCCTTCAGATTGCCCGGCTCGGCCGAAGCCTTGAGGCTGGAGACGGCGATCCGCCCGGCGGCCGCATCGATCCGGGCACTGACCCCGGTGAAGACGAAACGGCCCGACTGGATGCGGTCGGCCGAGAGATCGATCGTCCCTTCGATCTGGCGAAGCGCCGCGAGATCGACCGGTTTCGTCGACCACCGGGTGGCCTGCGCCACCGGCTTCGATCCGGCGCCGGGCTTCGATTCCCCGCCGCCGTCACCACCGAACAGGTCGAGGGACAGCCGCGACGAACTGATCTGCCCGTCGAAGCGACGGCTCGCGCCCAGCCCCAAGGTGCCCCGCGCCGAGACATCGCTGTCGCCCAGCACCAGCTTGAAACTGCTCAACTTTACCTGATCGATCGCGCCGACCGCATCGATATCCAGCCTCAGCGGGCCGGAAACCGGACCCGTCACGCCAAGGCGGGTCAGCATTCCGGCGCTGTTGGCCCCGTCCAGCCGGCCGGTGAACCTGTAGCCGCCTTCGGTCTCGACATCGGCTGCCGCTTCGAGATCCGCCGTGCCGAGCTTGCCCTTGACGGCGAAGGCCGGATGGAGGGGCGCGCCCCGCAAGGACACCGTCAGGTCGACCGGACCGAGCACGGGGCCGGCCGGGGCCGGCGTCAGCCCGAACTGGCGGGCGACGGCGATCAGCTCCGGCGCGCTGAGCGCCCCCTTCAGATCGAAATCCAGCGCATCGAGCCGGCCAATGGAGCCGGCGAGGGCAAGCCTCGTCTCGCCCAGCCCCAGCTTGGCGTCGACCATCGGGCTGTCGGCCTTGCCGGTCACATGAGCCTCGAGGATCAGCGCCCCGAGATCCCCGACATCCGCCGGCGGCGCCACCCCTGCCAGCGCGAACAGCGGCGCGGGCGAAGGCGCGGTCACCCGGGCCTCGAAATCCCCCTCCGTCGCATCCTTGACGAAACCGAGCTTGCCCTTGGCGGACAGGGCAAGACCGGCGAAATCCCCGACCGTGAATTCGGCGAGGCGAAGCACCTCGGGCGAAACCGTGCCGTCGAGCAGCACGGATTTCACCTCGCGCCCGTCGAAGGTCACGCTCGCGGCCGCAAGGCGCAGCGCGACATCGAAACCAAGATCAGCGAGGGGCGAACGGGTGCTGGCGCCGATCTGCGCCAGGGGATTGGAGGGCGCTTCCGCCGTTGCCGGCACCGCCGACACAGCGCCCCGATAGGCATCGAGATCGAGCCGGTCGATATCGAGGGAGAGCATGGCCACCGGTCGCGGTCCGGGTTGCCAGCCCCCGCTCCCCTTCGCCGTCGCGCCGTCGAGTTTGACGACCAGATTGCCGAGCGTGCCGCCCACGCCATCGGTCACCAGCTTGGCGGTCAGGCCGAAACGGGTCAGGCGATCGGCCGGCAGTCCATCCGGCGTGATCTTCAGCCAATCGGTCAGGGCCCGGGGATTGTCCGAGGCCATGTCGACGCTGCCCTCGAAACGCAAGCGCCCGTCACGACTGGCCGCCGCGCCGGACAGGCCGAAATCCGTCCCCCCCGGCAACACGGCCGAGGCGTTGGACAAGGTCAGCCGTCCGCCTTCGAGGGAAGCGACGACCGCGATCTTCTGGACGACCGCACCCGCGTATTGAACGGCGTCGATACCGAGATCGATATCGGCGGTCACGCGCTGGGGCAGCGTGATGCCCGCGGGCACCGTCCCCGGCTCCGCCGTCGCGGCCGGGATCGGTGCCGGCTTGCTGCCGGTGCCCCCGGCCGAGACGAAGGCAGCATGAAGGGCATCGCCGTCCAGCCGGGGCAGGCGCATCTTCAGGGAAATCGCGGGCGTGTCGCCCAGTTGCACGGACATCCGTCCCGAGCCCCGTGCCTCGCCGACCGCGACGACGAGATCATCGAGCACGACGGATTTCGCCGTCGCCTTCAACAGGCCCTCGACCGACACGGCACCGGCGATCGGCAGGCTGATGCCGGTCAGGCCGGCGACGGCGGCGGCGTCCTCGATCGTCAGGGTCGCCTTGCCATCGACACTTGGCCCGGACGGCCCGAGCAGAAGATTGCCGGAAGCATGGATCCCCGCCCCGGCCAGGCCCAGCTTCGCATCGAAGCCGATCGGCTCGCCCGAGGTCAGTCGCCCCAGCACGAGATCGAGCAGGACCGGCATCCCCCGATAGGAAGCGCCGCCCCGTGCCGTGAAGGGTCCCTGCAGGCTGGGGGCGGACAGGCTGGCCTCGATCGTCTCGATACGCTGGATGTCGCCTTCGCGGGGCCGGTATTCGACACTGCCGTCCTCGATCACCACGCGCTGAACGGCGATGCCGGGGGAGGTTCCACCCGGCCCGGCGCCGGCATCAATGTCAGCCGTCCCCGCCACCTTGGCCGCGGGCACCGCTTCGACCAGGATCAACGCCGGCTTCGCCAGGCGGATTTCGGCGACATCAATGGTTCCACCAAGGAGTGGCAGCAGGCTCAGCCGCAGGTCGATGGCGGCGATCGTCGCCACATCGGGCGCATCGGCCGCATCGCCCTCGACGACGATGTCGCGGACTGAAACCGCCGGCACCGGCAGCAGGGTAAAGCGGATATCGCCGCCGAGACTGACACGGTGTCCCGTCGCCTCCTCGATCAGGGCGGCGATTCGCGGCTTCTGAGCGTTGAGGTCGACCAGCAGCGGCGCCGCGAAGCCGAGCCCGACCACGACGCCGACAACCGCCCCCACGCCGATCAGAAGCTTGCGCAAATCATGCCTCCGTCCAATTCTCGTGCCATTGTAGCCGCCACAAGTGCAGGACGGAAACCGCCGCATGGCAGACATCATCAATTTGCGCCGCGCCCGCAAGGCCAGGGCCCGGGTCGAGGCGGAAAACCTCGCGGCCGAGAACCGCGCCCGCTTCGGCCGCACCGGCGCCGAAAAGAAACGCGAGACGGCCCAGAAGACCCTGGACGAGAAACGCCTCGAAGGTCATCGCCGGGACGACGATAAACCCTAGGGACCGGTCAGCGCCTCGACCACCAGACCTTCGGTCAGCAGCTGCGGCAGAACCACCGGTCGCTCCGCCCCCGGCCGGTAGACGAGATAGAGCGGCACGCCCGAGCGGCCGTTCTCGGCCAGCAGGCGGGTGATCGTGCCATCCCGGTTGGTCCAGTCGCCGACCATGTAGACCGTGCCGGTCTTCGCCAGCGCGTCCTTCACCGCCGGCCGCTCCAGCGCCACCTGTTCGTTGACCAGGCAGGTGATGCACCAGGCCGCGGTCAGATTGACGAAAACCGGTTGGCCCCGCGCCCGCAATTCGGCCAGCCGCGCCGGGCTGTAGCTTTCCGCCCCCGCCTGTTCGGCGAGCCCCGTGCCGGTGACACCCTGTCCCGGCATGACCGCCAGGAAGATCGCCCCGATCACCGCCGCCGTGCCGACCAGCCGTCCGCCGATACCGCCGAATTCGTGAATGAAGAAAGCCGCCAGGGCGATCAGCAGCAGCCCGGCACCCCCGGCCGCCACGCCCATCGGCCCCGCCTGCACCGCCAGCACCCAGAGCAGCCACACGGTGGAGGCAAAGAGCGGGAAGGCCAGCAGCTTCTTCAGCCGCACCATCCAGCCGCCGGGCTTCGGCAGCAGGCGAGCAAGGCCCGGCACGAAGCTGACCAGAAGGAAAGGCGACGACAGGCCAAGACCGAGCGCCATGAAAACGGCGAAAGCCTCATAGGACGGGCGGGTCAGGGCGAAGCCGAGAGCCGCGCCCATGAAGGGCGCCGTGCAAGGGGTCGCGACGACGGCGGCGAGAAGCCCGGTGCCGAAGCTCCCGGCAAGGCCGCCCCGGCGCACCAGCCCTTCGCCCGCGCCCATCAGGCGGTTGCCGAAGGTGACGACATCGAGCATCCACAGGCCGAGGGCGAAGAAGAGATAAGCCAGCAGCGCGACGACGACCGGCGACTGCAGCTGGAAGCCCCAGCCGATCAGCTCGCCGCCGGCCCGCAGGCCGAGCAGCACCCCCGCCAGCAGCGCGAAACAGGCAAGGACGCCGAACGTGTAGGCGATGCCGTGGTGACGCACCACCGGCCCCGGCCCCTTGCCCGCCATCGACAGCATCTTGATCGACAGCACCGGCAGCACGCAGGGCATCAGGTTCAGGATCAGCCCCCCGATGAAGGCAAAGGCCAGCGCCAGCAGGATGCCGATATCCGGCGCATCCGGCGCCGGCACGGAGGCGGCCGCGGCAGCCGGGGCGGCGACCGGACCGGCCAGGGCCGAATCGACGACATAGGACCGGGTCCAGCCGCCCCCCTCGACGACAAGAACGCCCGAAAGCCGCGTGCCCTTGAAGTCCTTCTCCAGCACCGCGCTCAGGCGATTGCCCTCGAAGGACTGCGGGGCGGCGGCGATTACACTGTCGCCGTCATAGGGAAAGAAGCGCGCGGTCGTGACCTTCATGCTCTCGGGCAGCAGAATTTCCAGCGTCTCGCCCGCGCGCGTGGCAACCACCGGCTCGGCCAACGGCAGGGCGAGCTTCTCGCGCGCCTGCTCGAAACCGAGGGTATGCAGGGGATCGGCGGCGAAGGCGGCGGCGACCGGCACCGCCAGGGCAAGATCGGCGCCTTCCGGCACGCAGATCTCGGCGCAGATCAGCCAGTCCGCCCGGGCGCGCACCTCAAGCACCGGGCCCGTGAAACCTTCGGGCACGCTCACGTCGGTCAGCAGCCAGGTCTCGCCCTCGAAACCATAATTCATGAAGGGGCCGACCGGGATCGCCTCGGGCCGGGGCCAGCCGATCGGCCCGGCCGAGACGCCCGCGGGCAGGGACCAGGCGATCGTGGTGGCAAGGCCGGTATCGCCCGGGTTGATCCAATAGGTGTGCCAGCCCGGTTTCGCCACCAGCTTCAGGGCGACACTCAGGGTGCGCCCCGGCACCGCCGGCCCTTCGGCGATCAGTTCCGCCGTGGCATTTTCCGTGGTGACAGGCTGGGCAATGGCAAGGCGCGGCAAGGCCATCAGCGCCAGCGCAAGGGCAAGCACATGAAGGAAAAGGCGAAGGGGCGAATTCTTGCGTCTCATGACACGACTTATACGCGGGATTGAGGCCAAGTCGTGATGCGCCGCCTTGCCGCTGCCCGTGTTTTTTGCCTTCGCGTCCCGCATTTCGGGCATCGCGATCGAATCGATCACGCCGCCCCGGCCACAACCCGGCGCATCTCACGGGTGATGGCGACGCCGCCGCCACGGGCCGGGGTCGGGCCGACCCGGGCCAGGCCCGCGTAAACCCTTGGTTTTCCGCCCCTTTTCGCACCCCCTGCCGCCCTGCCGCGTGATTGCGGTCACAGGGGGGGATCTCTGGGGCGAATGTCATAAATTTCCGCTTGCACCCCCGGATTTTTGCCCTATATCTCCGGTCAAGACGCACCCGCACGTGCCCTTGGCCCACGGTGGTACAGCAACGACGTTAGGCGTCCTTTTTGGAATTCCGGGCTCGTCCCGAAACCCGAGAGGGAACCAACATGTTGGACCGTGAAGGCCTGAAGGCTGGCACTGCCCACCGACACATTCGAGAAACCGCCTACGCTTCCGTAATGGGAGGCCGGCAGGTTTTCGCCGCCGCTTTCAGCGCCCGCGTCCGCTCCAGTATGCGGGCGCCGGACTGACTTCCGGCAACCGGCCCCGATGGGCCGTGACCGCCTAGACCCAAACATCACCCGAATTGTCGTTGTTTCTCGTCCGCCCCTCACGGCGGCACGTCTGGGACTACTCACATGACCGAGAAGATTCGCCGTTTCCTCGACGAGCGTCGCCCCGCCACCCCCTGCCTGGTGGTCGACCTCGACGTGATCGAAGATAACTACCTGAACCTCCACAACCTTCTGCCGGCGGCGAAGATCTTCTATGCCGTCAAGGCGAACCCGATGCCGGAAGTCGTCGGCCGTCTGCGCAGCCTCGGCTCGTCCTTCGACACCGCCTCGCGCGGCGAGATCGAACTCGTGCTGTCCCAGGGCGCCGATCCGGCCAATGTCTCCTTCGGCAACACGATCAAGAAGGAAACCGACATCGCGACGGCCTATGCCCTCGGTGTCCGGCTCTTCGCCTTCGACTCCGTGGCCGAGCTCGAGAAGATCGCCCGCTCCGCCCCCGGCTCGCGCGTGTTCTGCCGCGTCCTCGTCGAATGCGACGGCGCCGAATGGCCGCTGTCCCGCAAGTTCGGCTGCGCCCCGGAAATGGCCGCCGACCTGATGGTGAAGGCGCGCGAGCATGGCCTCGACCCCTATGGCATCTCGTTCCATGTCGGCTCGCAGCAGACCGACCTCGGCCAGTGGGACAAGGCGGTCGGCGGTGTCGCCCAGCTGTTCTCGATCCTGCGCGAGCGGGATGTGGAACTTCGCATGATCAACCTCGGTGGCGGCTTCCCGGCCAAGTACCGTTCGGATGTCCCCCCGCTCGAGGCCTATGCCGAGGCGGTGATGGCCGCGATCTATCGCCATTTCGGCAATGCGATCCCCGACATCATCATCGAGCCGGGCCGCAGCATGGCCGGCGACGCCGGCATCCTGCAGACCGAGGTCGTGCTGATCTCGAAGAAGGACGAGTCGGAAGACAAGCGCTGGATCTATCTCGATGTCGGCAAGTTCTCCGGCCTGGCCGAGACCATGGACGAGGCGATCAAGTATCGCCTGTGCACCCCGCATGACGGCGGCGCCACGGGTCCCGTGATCCTGGCCGGCCCGACCTGCGATTCGGCCGACATCCTCTACGAGAAGGCCAATTACGAACTGCCGGTGGACCTGAAGATCGGCGACAGGATCGAGATCCTGGCGACCGGTGCCTATACGACCTCCTACTCCTCGGTGAATTTCAACGGCTTCGCGCCGCTGAACACGATCTGCATCTGACCCCGCATCTGGCTGGAAAGGGACTACTGATGATCAACGAACATTGGGGTTTCCGCGTCGGCGAGCGCATCACCGTTCCCGGTCTGTGGGGCGAGCAGATGGGCACCGTGATCGACTTCGCGACCATGCAGGGCCGTAACGCCGGCCGTATCGCCCATATCGTCGTCTATCGCCTGGACGACGGCCGGGTGTCGAGCGACACGCCGGAGCGCCTGTTCCGCCTGAACCGCGGCTACCGCGCCTATGGCGGCATGGGCACCCAGGCCCGCGCCGCGTAAGGCACCGGCATCCATCGCGAAAAGGCCGCCCCATTCGGGCGGCCTTTTTGTTGTCTTCGATGGGCTGCC
>JAOZVS010000072.1 GCA_025869435.1 Zavarzinia sp. | reverse complement strand
GTCGCGGCCCATCCGGGCCCGGCCCTCGCCCCGCTCGCCTGGTTGGTTCTCGCCATCGCCAGCGCGATCGTCACCTTCGTCTCGCTGCGCACCCTCCGGGCCGCCGCCGCGGGACACCTGCTGCAGCCCGAAGGGTGATCATGGCTTTCATTTCATATTTTAGCGAATTGATAAAAATGAGATATAATTATTTAATATCATATAGTTAGACATTGACGCGACATTCGGCGCAGCGCCGCCTCAGGTTTTCTCTTTCAACGTTTCACAAACTAGTATATTTAGAATTCGTCTAATAAAGACACCTGGAGGACATGATGACCGATACCGTCGCCACCCCCGCCGCCGGCCTGCCCCGGCTCAACGAACCCGCCCCCTACTTCAAGGCGCGGACCACGGCCGGCGAATTGTCGCTGACCGACTACAAGGGCAAATGGCTGGTGCTGTTCTCGCATCCCGCCGACTTCACCCCGGTCTGCACGACCGAATTCATGGCCTTCGCCCGGGCGGCCGATCGCTTCAAGGCGCTGGGCTGCGAACTGCTGGGCCTGTCGATCGACAGTCTCTTCGCCCATATCGCCTGGATGCGGACGATCGACGAGAAGTTCGGCGTGAAGATCCCCTTCCCGATCATCGAGGACCTGTCGATGGACGTGGCCCGTGCCTATGGCATGATCCACCCGGGCGCGGGCGACACTTCGGCGGTGCGCGCCACCTTCTTCATCGATCCCAAGGGCATCCTGCGGGCCATGGTCTATTATCCCATGTCCAACGGCCGCTCGGTCGAGGAATTCCTCCGCCTGCTCGAGGCCCTGCAGACCTCGGACGCCAACGGCGTTGCCACCCCGGAAGCCTGGAAGAAGGGCGAGCCGGTCATCGTCCCGCCGCCGAAGACCGCGGCCGACGCCGAGGCCCGCGCCGGCCTCGGTTATGATTACACCGACTGGTTCTTCTCGAAGAAGACGCTCTGACACCCGGACAATGCCCCGGCCTTAGGGCCGGGGCATTGCTCGCGATCCCGAAGGGTCAGGCGGCCCGGGCCACCCGCCGGATGCCGCCGGTCGCGGGATCGGTCGCGATATAGGGCAGGCCCGCCGTCTTCCAGGCCGCGAAACCACCATCGAGATGGGCGAGCGGCGTCATGCCGGCCGCGGCGCAGGCTTCGAGCACCTTGCGCGAGCGCATGCCCGAGCCGCAGTGGAAGACGATCCGCTTGCCGTCCTGGGTCGGCAGATTGGCGGGGCTGAAGGTCGCGAGCGGCGCCAGCAACACGCCCTCGATATGCTCGAAGGCGAATTCCTGGGGCGTGCGCACGTCGATCAGCACGATCTCGTTGCGCTCGAAAGCATTGAACACGTCCTCGGGGGACCAGCATTCGGCGGGGGCGCCGTTCACGTCCTCGACATGCATCGTCGTTCGCTCCTGTTCAGGGGGCCGGCCGCAGGTAGACCTTGGCCGGATTGAGATCATAGCTCCACGGCAGGCCGCTGTTCTTCCAGCCGTTCACCGTGCGCCAGGGACCCTTGGGGTTGCTCTTGTCGCTGTCGCCCTCGAAGCCGTCGACGACGACATAGACCTTCTCGAGACCCGTGCCCTCGAGTGCCCGGGCGGAAGGCGCGCCCCGCTCCCCGCCCGAGCGGCACATCAGCAGCACCGGCGTCGACGTGTCGAGGCCGCGCGCCTCCAGCGCCTTCAGCACGCCGTCGCGGAAGGCCGGATTGGGCTCCATGGCGAGAACCGGCTTCGACGGGTTGAATTTCGTCGGATCGACCAGGAGGAAGGGCACATTCACGTCGACGACATCGGTGAAGCCGGCGAACATCATCTCCACCGGCTCGCGCACGTCGATGAAGAGAACCTTCGCCCCTTCGGCCTGCTTCATGTCGAAGGCTTCTTTCGCCGTGAGGTAAAGGTGCCAGGCGGTCTGTTTCTTCGGGTCCGCCGGCTCGGGCGCGGCGAGCGCGGTCGAGGCCAGCAGCGAGAAGCCGGCGGCGAGCGCGGCGAGCGTCTTTTTCATGGCGGCGCCTCAGAACGACAGGACGCGATCGGCCGCCATCAGCTCGGCGGCCATGGCGTCGGGCTTGGCGACGCCGACGCCCTCGATCAGGGCCTCCACCGGCAGATCCTTGTTCGGCAGATAGATCGCGCAGACATCGATCTGCACCCCGGCCTGCATCGCCTTGGCCATTAGATCGCGCGGGCTGGCGCCCGTGGGCTTCTGGGGCGCCGTCGCCGAGGCCGGGGCCTCGTCGAGCGCGAGATCGCCGCCCGGACCGCACAGCAGGATATGAGCGGAAGCCCCCTGTTTCACCACCTGCAGGGTCAGCACGAGGCTCATCATCTGCACCTGCGCCTCGGGGGCGGTGATCACGGTGACCAGCGACGGCCCGGCGGCCATCGCCGGAGAGACGCCAAGTCCGAGGGTGGCCAGCACGGGCAGGATCTTGAAGACATTCATCGCGGGTTTCCCTTGTCATCGCGTGGGATCGGTACCCGGCCTGACTAGCACGCCGCCGGCCACCGCCCCGGTGACTTGGTCACAAAGCTCAGCCCGCTGCGGCAAGATGCTCCAGGGCGGGGCGATCGCGCAGCTCGACCGCGCCGCGCGACAGGCCGACCCAACCCTTCTGCTGAAAAGCCTGGAGCTGCCGCGTCACGACCTCGCGCGCGGTGCGCAGATCCGTCGCCAGTTCCTGGTGGGTGACGCTGACCCGGCCCTCGGCCGCCGGCAGGGCCAGCAGACGGCGCGCCAGACGGCCGTCGATGCGTTTGAAGGCGATCTCGTCGATCACGAAGAACAATTCGTTGAAGCGCCGGGAATAGGCGGTGAAGACGAATTGCCGGAAGGCGGGCGAGACCGCGATCATCTCCTCGAACACCGCGCGGGGGATGGCGACGGCCGAAACCTCGGTCTCGGTCACGCCCTCGGCCCCGAAACCCTGGTAGGCCAGCATGCAGGCGGTGGTGAGCACACAGCTCTCACCGGCGAGGACGCGATAAAGCATGATTTCCCGGCCGCTCTCCGACAATTGCTGCACCCGGATCGTCCCCTCCAGCAGGAGAAGGAGATTGTCCGGCCCATTCCGAGGCCCGAAGACCGTGACACCAGCCTGAAACTGCACCATGCGGGCGCGTTCCGTCAAAAGCCTGACCGTTCCGGGTTCCAGCGCCGCAAGTTCGGGGAAGTGCTTCTGCCAATCCATGTCGCTCCACCTCGCGCCTGGAGTAGGCCCGATCCTCGCCGGACCCACATTGAGGTCGATCAAGGACAGGCTATCAATTTATATTTATATGAAAGGACAACGGTTCCAAACTACGCATCCCGATGCGGAAGGAACGGCCTGCGGACGGGAGTGAAGCCATGTCTCATGTTGTGATCCTGGGCGCAGGGCTCGGCGGTGTGATCATGGCCTATGAAATGCTCGACCGGCTGGGGCCGGACGACCGCCTGACCGTCGTCAACAAGGGGGCGCGCTACTGTTTCGTGCCCTCCAACCCTTGGGTCGCGGTCGGCTGGCGCGAGGCGAAAGACATCTGTGTCGACCTCGCCGGTGTTTTCGAAACCCGCGGTATCGAACTTCGGCCCGAAGGCGCGAGGCGCGTCCATCCCGAACGCAATGCCGTCGAGTTGAACGATGGCGAGTTCCTGCCTTACGATTATCTCGTGATCGCGACTGGCCCCGAGCTTGCCTTCGATGAGGTTCCCGGTCTTGGCCCTGCCGGCCATACACAGTCGATCTGCGAGATCGACCATGCCCTAGCCGCAGGCCGTGCGGTCAAGGCGCTGATGGCCAGCCCCGGGCCGGTGGTCGTCGGGGCGGCAGCCGGCGCTTCCTGTTACGGTCCCGCCTATGAATTCGCTTTCGTGCTCGACGCGGCGCTGCGCAAGGCGAAGCTGCGCGACCGGGTACCGATGACCTTCGTCACGCCCGAGCCTTACATCGGCCACCTCGGCCTTGATGGCGTCGGCGACACCAGGGGCATGCTGGAAAGCGCCTTGCGCAACCGGCACATCAAATGGCTGACCAACAGCGTGATCACCGGGGTCGAGGCCGGCCGCATGGCGGTGCAGGAATTCACGGAGGACGGTACGCCGAAAGCGACACACGACCTCGTCTTCGCCCTATCCATGATCCTGCCGGCCTTTCGCGGCGTCGCGGCCGTTCGCGGCATTGAAGGACTGGTCAATCCCCGGGGCTTCGTTCTAGTCGACAGCCACCAGCGCAACGCGGCCTTTCCCAATGTCTTTGCCATCGGCGTCTGCGTCGCCATCCCGCCCGTAGGCCAGACGGCAATCGCCGTTGGCGTGCCGAAAACAGGCTTCATGATCGAATCCATGGCGCGGGCTGCTGCGGCAAACATCGAGGCCCTGCTCGCCGGCAAGGCGCCGCGGGCGGAGCCGACGCTGAATGCGGTCTGTCTCGCCGATTTCGGCGACGATGGCATCGCCTTCGTCGCCGAGCCGCAAATCCCGCCCCGCAATGTCAACTGGGCCGCCCGCGGTGCCTGGGTTCATGCCGCCAAGGTCGGCTTCGAGAGTTATTTCCTGCACAAGGTCCGTGCCGGCGAGGCCGAGACTTTCTACGAGAAATTGATGCTCGACCTCGTCGGCATCCACAAATTGAAGGAGTCGGGAACGACCCCGGCCGACTGACCCGGAAAGGAGACCCGCCATGCCGATAGTGATGATGCTGATCGATTGGTTCATGATGGCGCTCGCCGAGATGATGGCCTCGCCCCTCTGGTACTGGATGACCGGCCGACTGACGGGCGGATTGTGAGCCTTGCCATGATCAGGTCCCTTGCCTTCGCCGGGCTCTGCGCCACCCTCCTGCTCGGGGCGGTGCCGGCCGTGCGGGCATCGGACTATGCCGTCACCCTGCGAGCCATGACCGACACCAAGGCGGTCTACGGCACGGTCGAGAGCCGGGCGGTGGTGCCGGCGCGGGCCCGTATCGGCGGTACGATCCACGGTATTTCCGTGGTCGAGGGCAGCGCGGTCGACAAGGATACGGCCATTGCCCTCGTCGTCGACGACAAGCTGGCACTTCAGATGGCTGCCGCCGACGCCAATACTGCGGCGCTGCGTAACCAGTTGGCCAATGCCGGGCTCGAACTCGATCGCGCCCAGCAACTGCGCGCCAGCGGCATCGTGCCACAAAGCCGGGTCGACCAGGCGAAGATGCAGTTTGATGTGATCGGCAATCAGATCGCCGCCGCGGAAGCAGCCAAATCGGTGATCGATCAGCAGGCGAAGGAGGGGGCCGTCCTCGCCCCCGCTGCCGGCCGGGTGTTGACCGTACCCGTTACACCTGGCTCCGTGATCCTGCCCGGAGAGACCATCGCCCGCATCGCCACCGGCCCGTATTACCTGCGGCTTTCCCTGCCCGAGCGTCATGCCGGACGCCTGGTCGAAGGCATGAGCGTCGATGTCGCCGGGCGGCCGTCTAGCGCCGCCGGCAGCGTGCCGATCCGCAGCGGCCGCATCGTCCGGGTCTATCCCGAGATCTCCGAAGGCCGGGTCAGCGCCGACGTGGAAGTGGACGGGCTTGGCGATTACTTCGTGAACGAGCGCCTGCTGGTGACGATTCCCGTTGGCGAGCGCCGGGGCATCGCCATTCCCGCCGCCGCGGTCGAAAGCCGCCACGGCATGGACTACGTCACCCTGGCCACGGCGGAGGGCCCGATCGAAGTCGCGGTGGTGCTGGGCGCGGACTTCACCGACGCCAATATTCCAATGGTCGAGATCCTGTCCGGCCTGCGCGACGGCGACCGGGTGCAATGGCCATGAAACCCGGCATCGCCGGAAGCCTGACCCGGACCTTCTGCACATCGCCGCTGACCCCGCTGTTCCTGCTGGCGGCGCTGGTCGTCGGCCTGCTCGCCCTCTCCATCCTGCCACGGGAGGAGGAGCCGCAAATTTCCGTCCCCATGGTTGATGTCCGCGTGATTGCCGACGGACTGAAGGCGGAAGATGCGGTCAAACTCGTGACCGAGCCACTGGAGGCCATCGTCAAGAGCATCGACAGGGTCGAACACGTCTATTCCCAGACCATGGATGACGGTGTTCTGGTCACCGCACGCTTCCTGGTCGGCACCAGTTCGGATGCCGCGATCCTGCGCGTGCACGAGAAGATCCGCGCCAACATGGACCGTATACCGACGGGTATACCGGAGCCGCTGATCGTCGGCCGCGATATCGACGACGTTGCCATCATGACCGTCACGCTGGCACCGAAGCCGACCGACGGCGGGTATTGGACGGCCGCCGGCCTGACCCGTCTCGCCCGCGAAATCCAGGCGGAGATCGCCAAGCTGCCCGATGTCGGCCTGACCTATATCGTGGGCGAGCAGGTCGAGGAGATCCAGGTCCAGCCCGATCCCGGAAAGCTCTCGCTCTACGGCATCACCTTGCAGCAACTCGCGGCCAAGGTCGCGGGCGCCGACCGCTCGTTCCAGCTCGGCTTCGTGCGAGAATTCGGCGGTCAGCACAGCGTGGTCGCCGGGCAGACCCTGCAGGACCCGGGCGAGATCGAAAACCTGCTGCTGACGGCGCGTGACGGCCGCCCGGTCTATGTCCGCGACGTCGCGGACACCGTGCTGGCAACCGACACCCCAGAGACTCGGGTGTCAAACATCACACGCGCGGCGGACGGGCTCGCCACGACGCCGGCCGTCACGCTCGCCATCGCCAAGCGACCGGGAACCAATGCGGTCACCATCGCCGGACGCATCAAGGCCCGGCTGGACCAGCTGAAGGGGGGCGTGGTCCCCGCCAGTATCGAGGCCAGCATCACCCGCGACTACGGCGAGACTGCGGGCGAGAAAGCGGACGAGTTGCTGTTCCACCTTGGGCTCGCCACCCTGTCGATCGTGCTGCTCGTCGCCGTCGCGATCGGCCGGCGTGAGGCGGTGGTGGTGGCCATCGTCATCCCGACGACGATCCTGCTGACCCTCTTCGCCGCCTGGTTGATGGGCTACACGTTGAACCGGGTCAGTCTGTTCGCTCTCATCTTCGCCATCGGCATCCTTGTCGACGACGCCATCGTGGTCATCGAGAACATCGCTCGTCACTGGGCCATGGCCGATGGTCGCAGCAAGCGCGCAGCGGCCATAGATGCGGTCGCCGAGGTCGGGAATCCGACCGTTGTCGCCACCTTGACCGTGGTCGCCGCGCTCCTGCCCATGCTCTTCGTCTCGGGCATGATGGGTCCCTACATGAGCCCCATTCCCGCCAATGCCTCGGCGGCCATGGTGCTGTCCTTCTTCGTCGCCGTCACGGTGACGCCCTGGCTGATGCTGGAACTATCGCCCGATCACGGCGAGGCGGGGTCCCACGATCAGAACGCCGACGGCGGGCGTCTCGGCCGGCTCTATGCCCGCCTCGCTCGGCCCATTCTGCGCAGCCGCCGACGCGCGGGCCTGTTCCTGGCGGCTGTCGCCATCGTCAGCATGGCCTCCCTCGGCCTTTTCTATACCCGCGACGTCACGGTGAAGCTCCTGCCCTTCGACAACAAGGCGGAACTCGATCTCGTCGTCGACCTGCCCGAAGGTGCTTCGGTCGAGGACACGGACCGCCTGCTGCAGGTATTGGCGCGAACCATGGCCCCGGTGCCAGAGATCACCTCGCTCCAGACCTATGCCGGTACGGCGTCGCCCTTCAGCTTCAACGGTCTCGTCCGGCACTATTATCTGCGGGCCGATCCCTGGGGCGGCGATATCCAGATCAACCTGCTGCCCAAAGGCGACCGCGACCGCAGCAGCCACGAGATCGCCCTCGACATCAGGACACGGTTGAAGGCGATGGGCCTGCCCGCCGGTATCGCCCTGAAGCTGGTGGAGCCGCCACCCGGCCCGCCCGTGCTCGCCACCCTTCTCGCTGAAATCTACGGCCCGGATGCAGCGACACGGCGAGCCGTCGCGACCAAAGTACGCGAGACCTTCGAGAGCATTCCCTTCATCGTCGATGTCGACGATTCCTTCGGCGTTCCCGCCATTCGCGAGCGTCTCGTCATCGACCAGGACGATCTCGAGTACTGGCGGGTCGAACAGGGCGACGTCTACGACACGATGGCCCTGCTGCTGAGGGGCGAATCCGTCGGCTATTCCCATCGCGGCGGCGGCCGGACCCCGATCGCCATCACCATCGCCCTGCCGAAGGGTGCGCTGGTGATCAATCCGCACCTGCTGTCGACCCCGGTGCCGGCCAACGCCCTGCCGGGCGAACGGGGTATCGCCGAACTCGGCGATGTCGTCTCCGTCAGGCGCGAAACCGCCTCCTACCCGATCTTTCGCCACAACGGCCGCGCGGCTGAAATGGTCACGGCCGACCTGAGCGGCGCCTTCGAGGCGCCGATTTACGGCATGATGGCGGTCGAAGAGGCGATCGCCGCCGCCGACTGGGGCAGGGTCCCGAAGCCGGAGATCCGCCTCCATGGCCAGCCGGACGACGAAAGCCGCCCTGTCCTGCTGTGGGATGGCGAATGGGAAGTGACCTGGGTGACCTTCCGCGACATGGGTGCCGCCTTCGCCATTGCCATCCTCGGCATCTATATTCTCGTGGTCGCCCAGTTCGGCTCGTTCAAGCTGCCGCTCGTTGTACTGACGCCGATTCCACTCACCCTGCTCGGCATCATGACCGGGCATTGGCTGTTCGACGCGCCTTTCTCGGCACCATCGATGATCGGCTTCATTGCCCTTGCCGGCATCATCGTGCGCAATTCGATCCTGCTGGTCGATTTCATCCGCCACGCAAGGACGCCGGGACGGCCCCTGCTCGATATCGTGCTGGAGGCCGGGGCAGTACGCTTCAAGCCGATCCTGCTGACCGCGCTCGCCGCCATGATCGGTGCCATGGTGATCCTGGCCGATCCGATCTTTCAGGGCCTCGCCCTGTCGCTGCTATTCGGTCTCGCCTCGTCGACCCTGCTGACCGTGCTGGTCATTCCGGCGATCTACATCCTGCTGCGGGGCAGCAAGGCGACCGCAGGTAACCCGCTGCCCTGACACGGCTCGATGAGTCCCCCCAAATGGACCGCGCGGTCTTGCCGATCGGCTCGGCGACCACGCGGCCTGGTGAAACCTGGCGACGAAGTTGCCGCCGCACCTCGTCGGCAAGGCCGTTCAAAATCTCGGGCGCCGGCGTCCGCCGACCAGACTGCCCCCACCGCCACCGTCGGCCCCGCTGAAGCCGTTAGGATCAGGCCTTCGGCGCCGGGATCCTCTGGAATATGATGCCGACATCGTGGCGACGGATCGCGGCGGAGGCAAGCCGACCGCAAGCGAATTCATCGCCTTTCCGAAGGGCCCCGAGGGCTTGAATATCTTCAACAAATGGGGATGGGTCACGGCCGCCCCCTGAACCGGTATTGGCGCCGCGCCGCCAGAGCGGGGGCGGGGGCGGGGGCGGGGGCGGGGGCGGCGCCCCTAATGCGCCCGGCCGAGAAGGGCGTGATCGATGATATCGGCCGCGGTGGCACGGCCGATGGCGGCAACCGATGGATTGGCCGTCACCATGGCGGTGACGATCGCCCCGTCGATAACAAGACTGAGCTTCTCGGTCGCGAGGTCCGCGTCCTCCACCCCCGCCTCGACGACCAGGCTGAGCAGGCGCTCGTTGATCCTGCGACGGTGATCGAGGGCGATTCCCCGCACCCAGCCGCCCTCCTTCTCGTGTTCGGCGACCGCGTTGATGAAGACGCAACCGAAGAAACTGCCGCTTTCGAACCAGTGCTGCAGCAGGTCGAACAGATAAAGGATGCGCCCGCGGGCATCGGCGCCGGTCCCCGGCAGGTCCTGATCGAACCAGCGGAACCACATGTCCGCCTCGGCCCGGAACACAGCCCGCAGCAGGTTCTCCTTCGAGCCGTATTTGTCGTAGAGCGTTTTCCGCGCCACGCCCGCCTCGCGGATGATGCGGGCGACGCCGGTCGCGTGAATGCCCTCGCTGCAGAAAAGCCGCTGGGCGGTCTGCAGCAATTTGGTCTCGGGCGCGGACGTCATGCCTCTTCTGTCCTCGGACTGATCTGTGCGGGGGAACGACCGGCGTGGCAAACCCCACGGACGAACCTACCGTCGCCGGCAGCGCCACGCAACCACTCTCCCGCCCGCCGCAACCCGTCCCGTCTCGCGGGATGGTGAAAAAAGCGGCGCAGCGACGATCAAAATCTATGCAGCCGCCCCCGTGATCCGTGTGATCGGGCAGGTTAAATGCCGCAAGCCCCCGCCTTTGCAGTCTGGCATGATTCTTGAAAACAATATTTTTGTAGACCGATCGGTCTCCTTGACCGGACAGCCCGGCGGATGGAGCCGGTCGCTGCCCGGGTCGGTGCCAGGGCAGGCATCGCCCGACACCAGTCAGGCTTAGTGACGGAAGGGAACAGAGGCATGAGCGATATTCGTCCCCCGCGGGAGGGCATCATCCACAGCCCGGTCTGCACCGAGGTCGGCCGCGGCGAAGGTCTGTCGCGCCGCGGCTTCTTCACCGCCTGCGGCTGCGCGCTTCTGTCGGTCAGCGCGGCGGGCTCGGCCCTGCTCGCCAGGGCCACGAGGGCCGAGGCGGCGGCGGGCGGCAAGCTGCTGAAGATCGGCCATCTGCCGGCGGGCTGCGTCTCGCATCTGCTGCTCGCCAAGGCGCGCGGCCTGTTCGAGAAAGCCGGCCTCAACGTGGAACTCACCCAGTTCAACGGCCCGGCAGATAATATTCAGGCGCTGATCGCCGGCGGCATCACCGCCATGCACAATCCCTGGACCACCACCATGGCGGCCTATGCCGAGGGCACCAAGGATCTGCGCATCGTCGGCGGCTCGGGCCTCGCCGGGATCGAACTGGTGGCGCGCAAGGGCTCGGTTCGTAACGTGAAGGAATTCATCGAGGCGGCGGGCAAGGGCCTGCGCGTCGGCACCCTGCGGCTCGACACGCTGGAACTGGTCGGTTACGGCACCATGTCGCAATACGGCAAGTCGTACAAAGACTACGAGATGACCTTCTTCCCCTCGATGGTCGGCATGGGCGAGGCACTGTCGAACGGCGCGGTCGATGTCTGCACCCTGGCCCAGCCCTATGCCGAAAGCGTGGTGCGTCAGGCCGACGGCGTCTATCTCGCCAATTCCAACGACGTCTGGGGACCGGAAGCGCCGGACTGCGTGATCACCACCCTGACGAAAACGATCGAGACCGACCATGCCCTGCTCACCGCCTACATGGCCGTGCTGCAGGACGCGGCCAGGGCGTTCTACGACGATTTCGAATCCGCCCTCGACACGCTGCAGCCGATCTATGGCGCCCCGCGCGAGATCCTGGCGATCGCGCTCTAGCGCCAGTCGCCCGAT
>JAOZVS010000071.1 GCA_025869435.1 Zavarzinia sp. | reverse complement strand
AAGGCCGTGGCCACCGCTTCCGCCAGATCGGGCAGGCGAAGCGCGAGCGTGGCGGCGGCGGCCCCCGCGACCAGGGGCAGAAGCGTCACCCGCCGGTGCCAGGGCGTGCTCATCGCACATCCTTCAGGGCGCGCAGGATGCCCTGATCGGAAGCGGCACCGGCCCGGCTGGCGGAATCGGCCGGTCGGCCGCCCGAGCCGGCCCGGACCAGACGGTCGGCGAGATTGTTGGCGGAAGCGACCAGCAGCGAGAGTTCGTCGCTCGACTTGCGGGCCGCCTCGATCTGATTCCCGAGCCGCGCCGCCGACGCCTCGGCGGCCATGCGCAACTCGATGATGCCGGCCTGGGCCCGGCGCGTCGCCTCGTTCAGCCCCTCGACCAGAAGGCGCAATTCATCGTGGCCACCCTTCAGTCCTTCCAGCTTCCGGTGCAGGCGGACGGCCAGAACGATCGTGGCCACCAGCAGGCCGGCGAGGCCCAGATCCAGGATCAATCCGATGGTGCTCATGGCTTGTCCCCGCCCTGCTTGCCGGTTTTCATCAGCGATTGCTCCACCTTGACGGCGACCATGTTGCCGACGCGCCCCATGCGTCCGCGCAGCATCGGCATTCCGCCGCATTTCAGCTCGATCGGCGAATCGGGACCGCAGTTCAGCATGATGGTCTGCCCGACCTGCAGATGCATGACATCGCCGAGGTTCATCATCTGCTCGTCCAGCACCGCGTCGATCTGGACTTCGGTCGCCCAGAGTTCGCTGGCGAGATGGCTTTCCCAGATGGTGTCGCGGCCGAATTTCTCGCCCATGAACATCTGCAGCAGCAATTCGCGCACCGGCTCGATGGTGGCATAGGGCAGCACCAGCTCCATGCGGCCGCCGCGATCTTCCATGTCGACGCGCAGGCGGACGAGGATGGCGGCATTGGCGTCGCGGGCGATGGTGGCGAAGCGCGGATTGACCTCCAGCCGCTCGAAGGTGAAATCGACCGGGGTCAACGGCTCGAAAGCCGTCTTCATGTCCTTCAGCACGACCTGGACCATGCGCTCGACCAGGTTACGCTCGATCGTCGTGTAGGGGCGGCCTTCGATACGCATGGCCGTGGTGCCCTTGCGCCCGCCCAGCAGTACGTCGACGATCGAATAGATCAGATTGGACTCGACCGTCAGCAGACCGAAATTGTCCCATTCGACGGCGCGGAACACGGTCAGGATCGCCGGCAGCGGGATCGAGTTCAGATATTCGCCGAAACGGATCGAGGTGATGTTGTCCAGCGTCACCTCGACATTGTCCGAGGTGAAATTGCGCATCGAGGTCGAGAGCAGCCGCACCAGCCGGTCGAAGACGATCTCGAGCATCGGTAGCCGGCCATAGGAGACCAGCGAGGAATTGATGATGGAGCGGATGCCGGTCTGGGCCCCGCCCGCGCTGTCGACCGAATCGAAGCCGAGCAGGCTGTCGATCTCGTCCTGGCTGAGGGCGCGGCCGGACTGGCCGGCGAGCGCGGCATCCTCGAAACCCTCTTCCCCCTCGCCCGGCGCGGCTTCGGCGCCGGACTCGTTCCCTTCGGCCTCGTCGCCGCCCGCCATGGCGGCCCATTCCGCCGCGAGTGCGTCTTCGTCGACAGGAGCACCGGTTTCGGTCTCGTTCGCCATCACTGCACCAGCATTTCCTTGAACAGGACGTCGTCGATCGCGGCGGGCGCCATCATCTGATTCGCCCGCGCCAGCAATTCTTCCTTCAGGCGCATCAGCCCGGCCGAACCTTCGAGGTCCTCGAGCCGGAGTTCGCGCAGATAGATCTGGAAACTGTCGATCAGGCGGGGCTGCACCTTCTGCAGGACGGCGGTCACCGCCGGGTCGCCGAATTGCAGCGACAGCTTGATCTTCAGATAAGCCGCCCTGTTGCCGGTGGTGTGAAGGTTCACCAGCATGTCCGGCATGTCGTAGAAGATCGGATCGGCATGGGCTTCGCCGCCCTTCTCGCCGGCCGCGGCGCCTTCTCCATGACCACCTTCGGCCGCGCCTTCCTCTGTGCCCTTGCCCAGCAGGGGATCGAGCAGTCCGGCGAAATAGGCCCCGGCCCCGCCGAGGAGCAGGAGAACCGGCAACGCGATCAGCAGCAGCTTCAGCTTGCCGCCCTTCCTCGCCTTGCCGCCTTCGCCATTCGCCCCGGCCTCGCCCGCAGGGAGGCCGCTGACCAGCGCGTCTAGATCCTGCTGAGATGCCGCATTGCTTGCCATCGTGGGGCCAAACTCCGGAAAAGCCTTCTGGTCGACGGAGAATTTACAGGCATCTTCCTTAACAAGCGGTTGTGATCGCGGCCCGCCCCGGCAACTTCTGCCGGGTAAAGCTGACCCCCGGACTCTCCGGCACCTCCCCCGGCCCTGGTCGAAATCCCTTGATTTCCGCGGCTTTCGCACTTGGCACGCGATCTGCACATATCCCTTCGACCGCGAGCCTTCGAGGCGACGGCGGCGGAAAGGAGACCGGAAACCATGGATAACGCGCTTTATGTCGGCCTGTCGCAACAGATGGTGCTCGAGCGCCAGATGGACCTGGTCGCGAATAATATCGCGAATCTGAACACGACCGCCTTCCGCGCCGTTCGTCCGGTCTTCCAGGAATATGTGATGAACGCGGGACCCCGGCAGCCGGTCTCCTTCGTTCTCGATTATGGCGTCGCCCGCGACAGCCGCCCCGGCGTGATGACCCCGACCGACAATCCGTTCGACCTCGCCATCAACGGCGAAGGCTTCATGTCGGTGCAGACACCGGACGGCATCCGCTACACGCGCAACGGCCATTTCACCCTCGACCCCACCGGCCGGGTGACGACCCGCGAGGGCTATCCCCTGCTGGACGACGGCGGCGCCGAGATCACGGTGGACGATCCCAACCTCGGCCCCCCGGTGATCAGCGGCGACGGCACCATCGCCCAGGGCGACACGCTGCTGGGCAAGGTCGGCATGTTCAGCTTCGACAAGGAGCAGGGCCTGAAGGCCGTGGGGGAGAGCCTGTTCGAAGCCCCGGCCGGCGTGACCGCCACCCCCGCCGATGGCGAGACCCAGGTGGTGCAGGGAATGCTCGAAGGCTCGAATGTCCAGCCCGTCATCGAAATCACCCGGATGATCGAGCTGCAGCGCCGTTACCAGACCATGCAGAACCTGCTTTCGGAAGATCACGACCTGCAACGCACGGCCATCCAGCGGCTGGGCAAGGTCCAGCAGAGCTAAGGCAAGGAGATCCCCATGCGCAGCCTTTCCATCGGCGCGACCGGCATGTTGGCCCAGCAGCTGAATGTCGAAGTCATCTCGAACAATCTCGCCAACATGTCGACGACCGGCTTCAAGCGTCAGCGCGCCGAGTTCCAGGACCTGCTTTACGAGAACATCAAGCGCATGGGCACGACCTCGTCCGATGCCGGCACGGTCATCCCCAGCGGCGTTCAGCTCGGCACCGGTGTGAAGACGGGCTCCGTCTATCGCATCATGGGTCAGGGCAACATGACGTCGACCGACAATACCTATGATCTCGGGGTCCAGGGCCGTGGCTATTTCCGCATCCTGATGCCGAACGGCACCGAGGCCTATACGCGGGCCGGCGCCTTCCAGCTGAACGGCGACGGCCAGATCGTCACCCAGGACGGCTATACCGTGCAGCCCGGCATCGTCATTCCGCAGAACGCGACCGATGTCGCGATCTCGGCGACCGGCGAGGTCGCGGTGACCCTGCCCGGTCAGGTCGATCCCCAGGTGGTCGGCCAGCTCGATCTGGCGACCTTCATCAATCCCGCCGGGCTCGCCGCCACCGGCGACAACCTGTTCACCGAAACCCCGGCATCCGGCACCGCCACCGTCGGCCTGCCGGGCGACGAGGGTTTCGGCACCCTGCTGCAGGGCTATGTCGAGGCCGCCAACGTCAATCCGGTGCAGGAGATCACCAATCTGATCTCGGCCCAGCGCGCCTATGAACTCAACTCCAAGGTGATCACGGCATCCGACGAGATGCTGCAGACGATCACCCAGATCCGCTGAAGGAGAGCCGCCATGATCCGCTTCGCCATCGGCATGATGCTGTGGCTTCTCGCCTTCGGTCTTGCCATTCCGGTCCGGGCGGAAGACGCGGGCACCATCGTTCCCGTCCTGCTGCGCGACATCGCCACCGGCGAGGTGCTGAACGCCGACGACCTGACGGATGGCGCCATCGCGACGGCGCTGCCGGCCAACACGGCCGAAAGCGCCGATCAGCTGGTCGGCATGGCGGCGCGCAAGCCCCTGCGCGCCGGCCGCCCCGTGTCCCTGTCGGAAGTGCGCCGGCCGATCCTCGTCAACAAGGGCAGCCTACTGACCGTCCGCGTCTCGATGCCGGGCATCGAGCTGTCGACGACGGCGAAGGCGATCGAACAGGGCGCCATGGGCGAAGTGATCCGCGTCATGAACCTGACCTCCAACCGCGTCGTCCAGGCCGTGGTCAGCGGCGCGGGCGAAGCCGTGGTGCCCGTCGCCGCCCAGCCCGTGATGTAACGTGAAACGACCAGCCAGAAGGCCAAGGACCATGAACCGCTTCATCCGCCTCGCCCTTGTCGTCGCCGCCGCCTGCAGCCTTGGCGCCTGCGCCGGCTTTCAGGAGCGCATGAGCCGCATCGGCGAAGCCCCGCCGCTGACGGCGATCCAGAACCCGACCGCGGCCCCGGGCTATACGCCGGTCAGCCTGCCCATGCCGAATGACGGCGCCCTGGCCGGTTCGTCGGCCAGCCTGTGGCAACAGGGCTCGCGCGCCTTCTTCAAGGACAACCGGGCGGCCCGGGTCGGCGACATCCTGACCGTCGCGATCAATATCGACGAAGAGGCCGATGTCCAGAACCAGACCGAGAGGACCCGGGATTCCAAGGAAAACCTTGGCCTCGGCGGGCTCTTCGGCCTCGAGAGCACGGTCGTCGGCGCGGCATTGCCGGCCG
This sequence comes from Zavarzinia sp., assembly GCA_025869435.1. GTDB lineage: Bacteria > Pseudomonadota > Alphaproteobacteria > Zavarziniales > Zavarziniaceae > Zavarzinia. The sequence continues at coordinate 6,659 of JAOZVS010000071.1, read as the reverse complement.
AATATTCGCCCAGCGGCGCCGTCGACCTGAATTCGGGCACCAGTTCGACCGGCAATGGCACGATCAAGCGCTCGGAAGCGGTGAAGATGACCATCGCCGCCGTCGTCACCCAGATCCTGCCCAACGGCAATCTGGTGATCCAGGGCCGCCAGGAAGTCCGCGTGAACCACGAGGTGCGCGAACTGCTGATCGCCGGCATCGTCCGCCCATCGGACATCACCGCCGCCAACACGATCAAGCACACCCAGATCGCCGAAGCCCGCATTTCCTACGGCGGCCGCGGCCAGATCACCGACATGCAGCAGCCGCGCTATGGCCAGCAGGTGCTCGACGCCATCCTGCCTTTCTGATCCTGCCCTTCCGATCCTGATGGGGCGCCCTCGGTAACCGAAGGCGCCCCGTCTTTCAACCGTCACCGAACCGACAGAATTCTTCCGCCATCCGTGTGCTAGCCAGCCCCCAAATCCTCATTTCAGGACCGCAGGGGAACACGGATGACCAGCCTGACGATTGCCGCCAGCACCACGCGCACCACGCGCCTCGACATGAACGACACCGCCGTCGACAATCTGACGGTCGAGGCGACCGGCGCCATCTCGGTCTCGGCCAATGCCCAGTCGGTGCGTTTCACCGGGGCGACGACGAACGGTGTCATCGACAATAGCGGCACGATCGAGAACACGGCCGGGGGCCGTGCCATCCGCATCGAGTCCGGCGTCGGCGCCAGCTTCACCGCCGAGATCACCAACCGGTCCGGCGGTCTGATCCAGTCGACCGACGACGCGCTGCAGATCCAGTCGTCCATCACCTCGGGCCGCATCACCCTCGCCAATGGCGGCACCATCACGTCCGGCACCGGCCAGGCCGTCGACTTCGCCTCGGCGGAGGGCGTGACGGTCACCATCGGCAACACGGGCACGATCCAGTCGGGCTCCAATGACGCCATCCGCGCCGGCTCGGGCGCGGCGGTCACCAACAGCGGCACGATCAACGGCGGCACCGACGCGGGCTTCACCGCCAGCACCGACGGTGTCGATTTCCGCGCCTTCGGCGGCAGCCTGACCAACGAGACCGGGGGCAGCATCTCCGCCGATCGCCACGGCGTGAACGCGGGCGACAATGGCGTCGCCGGCTTCATCACCGTGATCAACGAGACCGGGGCCTCGATCACCGGCCGTAACGGCTCGGGTGTCGGCTCGGACGGCTCGGGCAGCGTCACCAACCACGGCACGATCACCGGTGCCTTCAGCAATGATCCGGCGTCCGACCAGAATGGCGACGGCGCGGGTGGCACGCCCGACGGCACACCGGACGGCGATGGCGACGGCATCGATTTCGACTTCGAGGCGACCATCGTCAACTATGGCCGGATCGAGGGCACGGGCGCCGGCGGCCATGGCTCGGACGGTTTCGCCAACACCAGCGAAGGCATCGCCATCGGCGGCGGCAGCGTGACCAATCACAGTGGCGCCACCATCGTCGGTGCCGGCCTCGGCATTCTCGTCGACGACAGTTCGCGCGGGAACGCGCCCTATCTGACCACCATCGTCAACGACGGCACGATCGAGGGCACCAGTCTCGAAGCCATCAAGCTGGTCGGCACCTTCGCCGACACGATCACCAACAACGGCACGATCACCGGCGGCAATGGCACGGCGATCCTGTTCGGTTCGGGCGACAATACCCTGACCCTCGGCGAAACCTCGTCGATCACCGGTCTGTCCGACGGCGGCCTCGGCACCAACAGCCTCGTTTATGACGGCTGGACCACCGGCGTCCTCGTCAGCCTCGCCAGCGGTCGCGCCAGCGGCACCGATGGCATCGCCAATTTCCAGACCGTCGCGGGCACGGATCATGCCGACACCCTGATCGGCGACAGCGCCGTCAACACGCTGTCGGGCGGCGGCGGCGCCGACCGGATCACCGGCGGAACCGGCGACACGCTGCGGGGCGGTGCCGGCGCCGAAGTCATCACGATCGACGGTCTCGCCGCCCTCATCGACGGCGGCACCGGCAACGACACGCTGATCGTCAACGCGAATCTCTCATTCGCGGCGGGCGGCGTGGCGGGGCTCGAACGGGGTGTCGTCGGCGATGGCGTGAGCGCCGATTTCAGCCTGCTGGCCGACGGCATGACCATCGCCTCCCGCAGCACGGCCGGCGGCGGCGTCGAGATCACCGGGACGGCGGGCGCCGACCGCATTTCGGCCCGGCTCGGCGACGACGTGCTGAACGGCGCGGCCGGCGACGACCTGCTGATCGGCGGCGGCGGCAATGATGTTTTCGTCTTCGATGACGCGGGTTTCGGCCGCGATACCGTCGCCCGCTTCGCGGATGGCCACGATGTGATCCGCGTCGCCAGCACCCTGGCCGCCGATTTCGACGCCCTGACCATCACGGGTCAGGGCAACCGTGCCGTGATCGATTTCGGGGACGGCGACATGATCATCCTGCGCGGCGTCGCGGTGGCCGACATCGACGCTTCGGACTTCCTCTTCGTCTGAAAAAAGACGGGCGCCTTACGACAAGAAAGGCGCCCGTCATCTGTTCCCCGTTGTCGCCGGATCAGTCGTCCCGATAGGTGCGTTCGCGGCGTTCATGCCGCTCCTGCGCCTCGATCGACAGCGTGGCGATCGGCCTGGCATCAAGGCGACGCAAGGTGATCGGATCGCCCGTCTCCTCGCAATAGCCGTAATTGCCGTCTTCGATGCGGCGCAGGGCGGCATCGATCTTGCCGATCAATTTTCGCTGACGATCGCGGGTCCGCAACTCCAGCGCCCGCTCCGATTCAGCCGAGGCCCGATCCGCGAGATCGGGTTCGGCCACCGTATCTTCCTGCAGGTGCAGCAAGGTTTCCTGGCTTTCCCGCAGGATTTCTTCACGCCAAGCCACGAGTTTGCGCCTGAAGTACTCACGCTGGCGCGGGTTCATGAACTCTTCGTCTTCGCTCGGATGATAATCCGGCGGCAACTCTGCTCCCATGCCATCCCTCATGCACGATGCTATGCCGCAAGGCGGGCGGAGTATAACAGCGACCGCCTCGTGTTCAAGCCCGGCTTTCCGAACAAAAACCGAGCATTTCCAGAGATTTAGAGCCGAATCGCGATGAGGGCGCCGATGGCGGCGTCAAAAGCCGAGCTTGGCCAGCTCGACTTCGGCCCGCAATTCGATGTCGGCCAATACGCCCGCGAGTCGCGGATCCTCGATCTTCTCCTGCCGGCCGCGCACCATGGCGAGAAGATTCTGCAGTTTTTCCTTGGGGAAATGACCGAACAAAAGCCCCATCTTCAGCTCGTCCAGCCGGTCGAGAAGGTCGTTGCCACGCTTGGCCGCCCGGCGCCGCTCGCCATCGGCGTCGACTTCCTGCAGGGCGAAGAGCGCGCCCACGCCGCCGACGGGCCCCGCGCCGGACAGGCCGCTACCTGCCGCCGTCTCCTCGGTCTCGCCGAGCTTGAAGCCGCCATCGCCCGGGCGCGCGCCGCGCCGGGCGCCGGGCGCCGCCGGACCACCGATTCTGCCGCTGCCATCAATCTTCATACCGGCGCCTGGATCCCTTGCTGGTCCGCCATCATCGCGTCCCCAGCGTTAACAAGCCCTGAAGGCACCCCGGCCAAACCGGCAAATCTTGCCGCCGCGGCAGGGCTTGCCCACCCAAGGTCACGCCAAGTCCTTGATTTGGCAAGGCCCCTTTCTTGGCACGGCTTTCGCAACACGGACAGCCAGGCGGAGAAGCCGCCCCTTGCGAGAGAAGAACCCATGCGACATGTCCTGATTGCCTTCGCGGTCCTCGCGACCGTGGTATTCGGCACCGCCGCCCCGGCCGGGGCCGCGGCCTCGCGCATCAAGGACATCGCCGACATCCAGGGCGTTCGGGAAAACATGCTGGTCGGTTACGGCCTCGTGGTCGGTCTCGACGGCTCGGGCGATTCCTTACGCAACTCGCCCTTCACCAAACAGAGCCTCGAGGCCATGCTAGAGCGCCTCGGCGTCAATACCCGCGACACCGACTTGAAGACGAAGAATGTCGCCGCGGTGATGGTCACCGCCGAGTTGCCGCCCTTCAGCCGCACCGGCAGCCGCGTCGATGTCACGGTTTCGGCCCTCGGCGACGCCAAGAGCCTGCAGGGCGGCACGCTGCTCGTGACCCCGTTGCTGGGCGCCGATGGCGAAGTCTACGCCGTCGCGCAAGGCTCGGTCTCGGTCAGCGGCTTCAAGGCGCAGGGCGCCGCCACCTCGGTGATCAAGGGCGTACCCACCTCGGCCCGCATCGCCAATGGCGCGGTGGTCGAGCGCGAGGTCGCCTATGCCTTCGGCACCGAGCCCAGCATCCGCCTGTCCCTGCGCAATCCCGATTTCACCACGGCCCGGCGCATCGCCGAGGCGGTCGTCCGGCAATTGAAGGGCCAGGCCCGCGCGCTCGACACCTCGACCGTGGAAATCCAGGTGCCGCCCCAGTATCGCGCCGACATCGTCTCCTATGTCACCCAGATCGAACAGTTGAAGGTGACGCCGGATCAGCCCGCGCGCATCGTCATCGACGAAGCCTCAGGCACCATCGTCATCGGCGCCGATGTCCGGGTTTCCACCGTCGCCATCGCGCAAGGCAACCTGACCGTCCGCATCTCGGAAGCGCCGCAGGTCTCGCAGCCCGCCCCCTTCTCGGGCGGTCGGACCACCGTCGTGCCGCGCACCGATGTCCAGGTCGACGAGGGCCAGGAACAGCGCGTCGTCATGATGGAATCGGGTGTCAGCCTGCAGGATCTGGTCAACGGGCTGAACGGCCTTGGCCTTGGTCCGCGCGACCTCATCTCCATCCTGCAGGCAATCAAGGCCGCCGGCGCCCTCCAGGCCGATATCGAGGTGATGTGATGACCGCCGCCGCCGCCACGCCCGTCCGCTACGCCTATCCGACCGACCGCCCGCTGCCGCCGGTCCCGCCCCGGCTGAAGGCGCAGGCCGAGGATTTCGAGGCCATGGTCATGTCGCAGATGATCAGCCCGATGTTCGAGGGTCTGAAAAGCGATGGCCCCTTCGATGGCGGCGCCGGCGAATCCGCCTTCCGCGGCTTCCTGATCCAGGAATTCGGCAAGTCCATCGCCGCCCGCGGCGGCATCGGCCTGTCCGACATGCTGATCCGTTCCCTGCTCGTCACCGAGGAGCCCGCCCATGCCCAGTAGCCCCCCCCGTGGCCCCATGCCCATGGACTTGTCCGCCGCCGCCATCGAGACCATGGCCAGCCTGACCGAACGCCTGGCCAGGGCCATCGAGGACGAATGCGAGACGATCGCCGCCCGTCAATTCTCGCGCCTGAAGGGCCAGATCGAGCGCAAGCTGCAGGTCGTCGGCGCCTACGAACGCCAGATCGCCCTGATGGGGGGCGGCGCCGTGGTCGCCGCCGACCCGATGGCCCGCGCCCGGCTGCGGGACCCGACGCAGCGCCTGCGCGAGGCGATGAGCCTGCACACGGTCCGCGTCGCCGCCGCCCGCACGGTCACCGACCGCCTGGTTCGCAGTGTCGCCGAAGCGGTGGCGGAAAAGGCCCGTCCGGTTCTGGGCTATGGCCCCGGCGCCGCGCTGCGGACCGCCCATGCCGCGCCCGCCGCCATGGCCATTCGCGCCGAAGCCTGACGAACGGGCAGGAATTGCCCGGCAATTCCTGCCTACCCGGCAGTTTTTTCCCACCAGAACGGGCAAAAAATGCCGCCGCCTCGGAACCGGAGCCGACACGTCCTCCAGCAAATCCGCCGGTCTCCAAGATGCACCCAATTTGGCACGATCCCTGCAACGCTTTCCCCGAGGCCCAGAAGGGCTTCATCACATTGGACCAGAAGGACCAGACCCATGGCTGACATCAAGCTCACCGCGACCTCGCGCTCCAACCTCCTCTCGCTGAACGAGACCACCAATCTCGCCAACCGCACCCAGAACCGTCTGTCGACGGGCCTGAAGGTGTCCAGCGCGATCGACGACGCGACCGCCTATTTCGCCGCCAAGTCGCTGAGCGACCGGGCGTCCGACTTGACCACTCGCAAGGGCGACATCGATCAGGGCATTTCCTCGCTGAAGGCCGCCGTGAACGCGACCCAGTCGGCGGAAACCCTGCTGAAGCAGATCAAGGGTGTCGCGATCTCGGCCAAGACGGCTGACGATACCACCAAGGCCGATTTGTCGACCCAGTTCTCCGACCTGCTCAACCAGCTGAATTCGCTGCTGGGCGACACGTCCTACCAGGGCACCAACCTCGTCAATTCGACCACCCAGAGCCTGACCGTCCGCTTCTCGGAAGTCACCTCGGCCCAGGTGACGATCAACAGCCGCGACCTGCGCGCCGGCGCCCTGATCACTGTCGCCACCGCCGCCGATGCCAAGGGTTCGGACATCTTCGCCGCCTTCCTGACCGGCGCTGGTTCCGCCGGTGCCGCCGCCGGTTTCTCGAACATCGCGGCCAGCAAGCTGATCACCACGATCGACGACATCACCGAAAGCCTCGATGGCGCGATCTCGTCGGTTCGCGCGACGGCCTCCTCGCTCGGCTCGAACATCACCCTGCTGCAGACCCGCGCGGACTTCAGCGAGAACTACTCCAACTCGCTGACGGAAGGCGCGGACAAGCTGACCCTCGCCGATCTGAACGAGGAAGGCGCCAATCTGGTCGCCCT
>JAOZVS010000070.1 GCA_025869435.1 Zavarzinia sp. | reverse complement strand
CCGGGACGGATCGTCCCGGCGCCATCCTTTGGGTCAGACCAGGAAGTCGCTGGCGTCGAGCACACCGATATTCGTGTTCTCGATGATGAACTTGTCGGTGCCGAAGGCGATCACCACATCCGCGCCGTCCTGGCTCATATGGGCCTGGATATCGGCGAAGCTGTTGGCGGCGCTGGCGGTGAAGTCCAGATAATCGAAGTTGTTGGTGAAATCCTTCACCGTGTCCACGCCCGTGCCGGTGGCGAAGACGAAAGTGTCGCGCCCCGCGCCGCCGGTCAGGTCGTCATTGCCGATGCCGCCGTCCAGCCGGTCGGTATTGTCGCCGCCGAACAGATCGTCGAGGCCCTGGCCGCCCAGCAGGGTGTCGTTGCCGGCATCGCCATAGAGGATGTCGTCCTTGGCGCCGCCGTCGAGCGTGTCGACCCCGGCGCCACCGCGCAGGTCGTCATTGCCCTGGCCACCGGAGATCGTGTCGTTACCAGCGCCGCCGTCAATGAAATTGGCCGCGTTGTTGCCGATCAGCGTATCGGCATAGCCCGAGCCGCCAATGTTCTCGATCTGCGTGACGGAGCCGCCGGCGACGCCGCCGATCGAGATCTTGCCGGTCGACAGGTCGACCACGCCGCCCTTGGTCGCATAATAGAGCGAGACCGTGTCGATGTCCGCGCCGCCGTTGTAGCTGTCGTTGGCATCGAGCGGGCCGTTGACGACGAATGTGTCATTGCCGCCATTGCCGACGACCTTGTCCTTGCCGCCCGCCAGCGACCAGAACACGTCGTCGCCGCCGCCACCGATCAGCGTGTCATTGCCGTTCGAGTCATACATCGTGTAGGACGCGTCGACTTCGGCGCTGGCGTCGAGATAGACGTAATTGCCGGCGCCGATATTGCCGGAACTGCTGACCAGCAGCCCCTCGTCCGTGTTCAGGTTGCCGTCGGCGAAGAAGAGCTTGTAGGTGAAGCCATCGCGCAGCACGACACGCTCGACCCCCACGAGACCATCATCGCCGAAATGGACGCCGGCCGAGAGATTGCCGGTCAGATCGAAGGTGTCATAGCCCGCCCCGCCCCAGATGGTATCGGCGCCATCGAGGTCGCCGCCGAAACTGATGACGTCGTCGCCGCCGAGGCCCGAGACGATGTCCGTGCCGCCATTGCCGCCGCGATAGAGATCGGCCCCGCCGCCACCGGTGAAATGGTCATCGCCCGCGCCGTCGTAATAGTCGAAGCGGCCGTCCGTCTCGGTCGAGCCGAGGAAGGCGACGGTCTGACCCGCCAGCACGCTGCGCATGTCGACGTTCAGCCACTGGCCGGCGGCGAGCAGCGTGTCGGCGACCTGGAAGGTCGCGCCATGGTCGCCGACCACCGCCAGCGTCTCGATATTCTGGAAATTGCCACCGTTGATCTGGATCGTGCCGGACTGCAGGCCACGGAAATAAACGATGTCGCTACCCGAGCCACCATTGATGAAATCGCCGGCACCGAAATTATTCTCGGCCATGATCACATCACCGCCGCCCTGACCGTCGATATGGTCGGTTCCGCCATAGGACATCGACAGGCTGTCGCCCCCCTGGCTGCCGATCAGGATATCATTGCCGTAACCGTCCGAGACATTGAAGCTGCCGTCGGTCTCGGCCGAGCCGTCGAAGTGGAAGTAATGGCCGCTGCCGCCGAAGCCGACGCCATAGGCGCTGACCGTCATGACCTCGCCGGCGAGCAGATTACCGTTGCTCATGGTGATGTCGTAGGAAAAGCCCGAGGTCATCTCGAAGCTCTCGACATAGCGCAGGGTGGTCGAGGCGAGCACGAGACCGGCGCTGTAGTCGCCCTGCAGGGTCACATGATCATAGCCGTCACCGCCGATAACCCGGTCAGCCGCCGTCAGGGTGGCGCCGAAATTGAACTGATCGTCGCCTTCCTTGCCGTTGACGATGTCCGTGCCGCCCTGGGCCATCTCGAAGAGATCGGCGCTGCTGGTTCCCGTGAAGCTATCGTTATTGATCGTGCCGGTGAAATTCATGATGTGGTCTCTGCGCCCGCGATTGGGATGGCTTCCTATAGTTCACACGGAAGATGCAGGCAAAAGCTGGATGCGGCTTTTGTTCACACGTCACATCGAATGTGCGGCCGTCACATCGTTAACACCGGCCGCATCGCCAACAAGGGACAATACCGGGCGGTTCAGAGCATGAAATCGCCGGCATCGAAGCCGTCGATGCTCGCCCCCGCGATGACCAGACTGTCCGATCCATAGGTGATCACGACATCGGCGCCAACCTGGGCCATGTGAGCGCGGACATCGTCAAAATCGCCCGCCGGGCTGGTCCGAAGGTCGAGAATGTCCTCGCCATCGACGAAATCCGTCACCGTGTCGACGCCGCCGCCCCGGGCGAAGACGAAGATATCGCTACCCGCGCCACCTTCGAACTGGTCATTACCCGCACCGCCGTCGAGCCGGTCGAGCCCGTCGCCGCCGAACAACCTGTCCGCGCCCGCCCCGCCGAACAACTTGTCGTTGCCGGTATCGCCGTGGAGCCGATCATCGCCGTCGTTACCGAGAATCCGGTCCTGGGCGCCGCCACCCCGCAGATCATTGTCGAGCGCGTTGCCGAACAGCCTGTCGTTCCGACCGCTGCCCACCGCATTCTCGACCTCGCCGATGCGGCCGGCGGCTTCGCCGTTGATCGTGAGCACCCGCGCCGCGAGGTCGATGACGCAGAGAACGGCGTCGACACCGGCCCGAAGCGTGTCCATGCCGTCGCCACCGTTGAAGATGGTGCCGGCGTTGGCGAATTTCCCGAAAGTGATCACATCGTCGCCGCCGCGCCCCTGCACATGGTCGAGTCCGCCTTCGACCACGCTGAATTCGTCGTTGCCGCCACCACCGATCAGCGTGTCGTCACCGCATCCGTCCGACATGGCATAGGAGGCATCGGTCTCGCGGCTGGCGCTGATGTAGACGCTGGTCTCGGGCGCGTCGCTGAAGCGGGTCAGGGAGCCGACATGGATCACCTCGCCCGTTGCCGCATAGGCATCGGAAAACACGGCGCGGAAGGAATTGTGGTAGTCGCAGGACAGGACGATATTCTCGATCCCGCCGAGCCGGGTTCCCGTGAAGTTGACGGAAATGAGCCCGACCGAGAATTCGCCGTGCAACTCGAGAAGATCGTTGCCCGCCCCGCCCAGGATCACGTCCGACGCATCGTAGCCGGAGTGGATGTAGAACGAGTCGGCGCCCGCGCCGCCGCGAAAGATATCGTGGCCGCCGTAATAGCTGTGGACGACGTTGCCGAAGGACCCGCCGATGAATTCGCTGTCGGGCGCGCCTTCGTGAAACATCAGCACGGCATCATGCTCGGCCGAGCCGTCGACCCGCACCGAATGGCCGGCCCCTCCGCCATCGACGGTGACCGTGGCGTAAGTCTTCACGTTCATCACGCTTCCGGCGGCGGCATTGCTGTCGTTCAGCGTCAGGCCGTAGTCGTAGCCGCTCGTCAGATGAATGCTGTCGATATTGCGGACCGTGTTCGCGCCAAGGACCAGACCGGCGCTGTAGTCCCCGGCGAGATAAAGATTCTCGTCTTCCCTCGTGTCGCTGCCGCCGTTGACCCGGTCGTCGGCCGTCAGCGTGGTGCCGAAGTAGAAGAAGTCGCTGCCACCACCGCCGTTGACCCTGTCCACGCCGCCCTGGGTCATGTCGAACCTGTCGACCTTGTCAGTACCGTTCAGCGTGTCGTTGCCACTCGTGCCGATGAAATCCATGGCCCTGTCCCTTCGCGCCCGCCGATCGCACAGCTATACGACGCGGGCGCCCGTGCACCGTTGCGACAGATCAATTCCGCACGGCCCGGCTTCCGGACCGGACCATTTACTCCCCGGGCGCGAGCAGGGTCAGTTGCAGGGCGTGCAGCCCCTTGCCGAATTCCTCGGCCAGCAGGCCGTTGACCAGGCGGTGGCGCGCCACCCGGCCCTGGCCGGCGAAGGCCGGGGCAACGACGCGGACGTTGAAATGGCTCTCGCCCCCCTCGCCCGCGCCGGCATGGCCGGCGTGGCGGGCGGAATCATCGACCACCGTGACGACGGCGCCATCGAGGGCGGTTTCGAGTCTCGCGCGGATTCGGTCGGCCATGCGCATGATGAATTCCTTCTGTGACGTCGCGGCGCCGTCTTAATTGTCGGGCCACCTTGTGCCTGCTGTGCCGCGCACCCATAATCCGCGGATGCCCCGTAAGGAAAGTGCTTATCCACGTCGGGCCAAAGGCCTTGGCGACTCCGCCGCGCTGCGCCCCTGCGCCAGCGAGGGGTGCCTTTGCGCGGGCGAATACCGGGCGCCGCGCTCGCGCGATCCGAACGACTCGCCGCTGTGGTTCTGCCTCGAGCATGTGCGCGAGTATAACCGGACATGGAACTGGTTCGAGGGCATGGCGGCCAACGAGATCGAAACCTACCAGTCCCAGAACGCCACCTGGCACCGCCCGACCTGGAAACTGGGCGAGCGGGCGGGCGGCCGCTCCCAGGCCCGGCACCATGCCGAGCATGGGGCGCACGATCCCTTCGATCTGCTGGGCGAGGCCGGCTATCGTATCGACGGCACGGCAAGGAACGGCGCCGTGCCTGAGACAAGGCGCCTGTCGCCCGAGGACAAGGAAGCCCTCGCCGTTCTCGAACTGGACGCCGGCGTGAGTGCCCCGGACGTCAAGTCCCGCTACAAGGCGCTCGTAAAACGCTACCATCCCGATCGCAACGGCGGCGACAAGGCCGCCGAGGCGCGCTTGCGCAAAGTCATCGACGCCTATCGTCATCTGCGCGACAAGGGATTCATGCGTGAGGAATTGGCCAGGTAATCAGCCGAGTAGGATTGACCGATCATGACTTCCAACTCCCATGCCGTGACTCCTGACGGCAAGCCCGATATCAAGGTTTCGGTCCGTCAGGTGTTCGGCATCGACAGCGATCTCGAAGTGCCCGGCTTCTCGGTGCCCAACGAATATGTGCCGGACCTCGACGAGACCTATCGCTTCGACCGGGAAACCACGCTGGCGATCCTCGCGGGCTTTGCCTACAATCGCCGCGTCATGATCCAGGGCTATCACGGCACCGGCAAGTCGACCCATATCGAACAGGTCGCCGCCCGGCTGAACTGGCCCTGCATCCGCATCAATCTCGACAGCCACATCAGCCGCATCGATCTCGTCGGCAAGGACGCGATCGTCCTGAAGGAAGGCCGTCAGGTCACCGAATTCCGCGAAGGCATCCTGCCCTGGGCGCTGCAGAACCCGACGGCGCTGGTGTTCGACGAATATGACGCCGGCCGCCCGGACGTGATGTTCGTCATCCAGCGCATCCTCGAGGTCGAGGGCAAGCTGACCCTGCTCGACCAGAACCGGGTGATCCGCCCCCATGCCGCCTTCCGCCTGTTCGCCACGGCGAACACCGTCGGCCTCGGCGACACCACCGGCCTCTATCACGGCACCCAGCAGATCAACCAGGGCCAGATGGACCGCTGGAACATCGTCGTCACCCTGAACTATCTGCCGAAGGATCAGGAAGTGGCGATCGTTCTCGCCAAGTCGCCGCAGTTCCAGAATCCGGAAGGCAAGAAGACCATCTCGGCCATGGTCGGCGTCGCCGAACTGACTCGCGCGGGCTTCATCGCCGGCGACATCTCGACCGTGATGTCGCCCCGCACGGTGATCACCTGGGCCGAGAACGCGCGCATCTTCAACGATGTCGCCTTCGCCTTCCGGGTCACCTTCCTCAACAAGTGCGACGAGGTGGAACGGGCGACGGTGGCGGAATATTACCAGCGCTGCTTCGGCAAGGAATTGCCGGAATCCGCTGCCAACATCCGCATTTCCTGACCGGCCCGGCCTGACGCCATGGCCCGTCCAGAAAGCCCCGTCGAGCCGTTCAAGCGCGCGGTCGCCGCCGCGACCCGCGCCATCGCCGAGAAGCACGACCTGAACATCGCCTTCGGCGCCGAAGGCGTGACCGGGAGACCCAATGCCGCCGCCCCCGGCAGCGGCTTCGCCGGGGTGACCGGCGCGGCCGGCGCCGCGCCGGGCGCGGCGCTGCGCCTGCCGCAGCCCTCGCGCGAAATGAATCCAACGGAAATCGCCGTGGTGCGCGGTCAGGCGGATTCCGCCGCGCTGCGCCTGCGCCACCACGACGACAAGCTGCACGGCCAGTATCTGCCCGAAGGCTCGACCGCCCGCGCCGTCTTCGACGCGGTCGAACAGGCGCGCTGCGAGGCGATCGGCGCCAACGACATGGTCGGCGTCGCCAGCAACCTCGATACGATGGTCGACGAGCGCTGCAAGGCGCGCGGCTATTCGCGCGTCGTGGATCGCGCCGATGCCCCCCTGTCGGAAGCCGTCGCCCTGATGGTGCGGGAGCGTCTGACCGGCGCCCCGCCGCCGGATTCGGGCAGCAAGATCGTCGAGCTTTGGCGCGACTGGGTGCAGGAAAAGGCCGCGGGCGACATCGAGCGACTGGCCGGCGTGATCGACGACCAGGCGGCTTTCTCGCGCATGTCGCGCAAGCTGATCGCCGACCTCGGCCTGTCCGAAGACATGGGCGCCGACGAGGACGACCAGGAAAAGAGTGACGACAGCGACGACGAGGAACAGGACGAGGGCGAAAGCGACGACAGCCAGGGCGAAGGCGCCGCCCCCGAAGGCTCGACCACCGAGATGGTCGAATCCGACGAGGCGAGCGACGATGATTCGACCGAGACTTCCGTCCAGATCGACAGCGACGAAGATCTCGACAGCGCCGAGGGCGAGGATTCGACCGAGGCGACCCGGCCCTGGCGTCCCAACACCCCGATCGAACAGACCCCGGGCGAGCCGCCCTACCGCGCCTTCACGACCGATTTCGATGAAGTGATCGAAGCCGAGGAATTGTGCGATGCCGACGAGATGACGCGCCTGCGCGCCTATCTCGACCAGCAGCTTCAGGCCCTGCAGGGCGTCGTCTCGAAACTGGCCAACCGGCTGCAGCGCCGCCTGATGGCCAAGCAGAACCGCAGTTGGGAATTCGATCTCGAGGAAGGCCTGCTCGATGCCGCGCGGCTGTCCCGCGTCGTCACCGATCCCATGCATCCGCTGACCTTCAAGCAGGAACATGACACGACGTTCCGCGACACAGTCGTTTCCCTGCTGATCGACAATTCGGGCTCGATGCGCGGTCGTCCGATCACGGTCGCCGCGACCTGCGCCGATATCCTGGCGCGGACGCTGGAGCGCTGCTCGGTCAAGGTCGAGATCCTGGGCTTCACCACGCGGGCGTGGAAGGGCGGGCAATCGCGCGAGCGCTGGCTGAAGGACGGCAAGCCCGCCGCCCCCGGCCGGCTGAACGACCTGCGTCACATCGTCTACAAGAACGCCGACGCGCCCTGGCGGCGCGCGCGCAAGAACCTCGGCCTGATGATGCGCGAGGGCCTGCTCAAGGAGAACATCGATGGCGAGGCCCTGCTCTGGGCCCATAACCGCCTGCTGGCGCGTCCGGAACAACGCCGCATCCTGATGGTGATCTCGGACGGGGCGCCGGTCGACGACAGCACCCTGTCGGTCAATTCCGGCTCCTATCTCGAGAAGCACCTGCGCCAGGTGATCGAATGGATCGAGACCCGCTCGCCGGTCGAGCTGATCGCCATCGGCATCGGCCATGACGTCACCCGTTACTACCGCCGCGCCGTCACCATCGTCGAGGCGGAACAGCTGGGCGGCGCCATGATGGAACAGCTGGCATCGCTGTTCGACGAGAAGGCGGCGGCGAAAGTTGCCGCGAACAAGCCGGGCGCCACGGGGCGCCGTGCCGGGGCCAGCGGACGTCGCGGGCGATGAGCCCGCGCCGCCACGCCGCTCTCCTCGCCGCGCTGCTGTTGCCTGCCCTGCCGGCCGCGGCGGGGCAGATCAGCGTCGAGGCCCATCCGGTCAGGCTCGACCCCGCCCACCCCGAGGCGGCGCGGATCGGCGAGCTGGACTTTGTCGGCGGCCTCACGCTTTTGTCGGATGACGGCCGCTTCGGCGGCTGGTCCGGCATGCTGGTGTCGCACGATGGCGGGCACCTTGTGCTGATCAGCGATATCGGCTGGTGGCTGACCGCCGAACTGACCCGGCGGGACGGGCGGATCACCGGCCTTCGCAACGCCGAGATCGGCCCCCTGCTCTCCCCCGATGGCCAGCCGCTGGGCGGTGACAAGATGAAGGGCGACGCCGAATCGATCACCGCCCGCGCCGATGGCGGCATGATCGTCGCCTTCGAGCAGGAGCACCGCATCCTGCGCTATCCGGCGCAGGCCGATGGTTCCCTGCCGCTGCGCCATGTCCCCGACACGCTGCCGATCCCGCCGGACCTCGACGGGGCCGATCCCAACGGCGGGCTGGAAGCGCTGACCGCCCTGCCGGACGGTGCCCTGTTCGGCTTTTCCGAGGATCTGCTCGATGAGGCCGGCCGTCATCAGGGCTGGCGCTTCGCCGGGCCGGACGGCGCCCCGCCCCGCCCCGTGGCGCTGGACGTGGCCGCCGATTTCAAGCCGACCGACCTGAAGCGCCTGGCCAGCGGCGAATTCCTGCTGCTGGAGCGACGTTACGACATGTTTACCGGCCCCGGTGCCCGCCTGTCGATCCTGCCGGCGACCGCGCCTGAATCCGCCGGGCCGATCACCGGCCGAGAGTTGGCGCGCATCCCGGCGGAGCTGACGGTCGACAATTCGGAAGCCCTCGGCGTCTGGCGGGACGAGACGGGCAAGACCCGCGCCCTCGTCCTCTCCGACAATAACTTCAATCCGCTGCAACGGACCTTGCTGATGGAATTCGTGCTGCCCTGACGGGCCGGCCCCCACCCTCGCGGGAAGGGGCCGGTTACCCTCAGACCAGGGCGAAATCCGCCACGGAGAGGGTGGTCACGCCCTGGAGCGTGGCGATCAGCACCGCTTCCTGAGCGCCGCCCGCGCCATCGGCATCGAACCACAGCCGGCCGTTGTCGCTCTCGAACAGGAACTGGGCCTTGCTGCCCGACGCCGCCGGATCGGCCCCCACGACGAGGGCGAGGGCATAGTCGGCGTCAAGGTCGAAACCTTCCCGGTCGATACGGATCTTGTCCTCGCCGCGCTGGAAGTCGGTGATCAGATCGCCGGCACCGGCGGCACCGCTGCCGTCGAAGACATCCTCGCCATAGGCGAACATGTCCTTGCCCGTGCCGCCGGTCAGGATATCGCCGCCCTCACCGCCCATCAGCACGTCGTCGCCGGCCCGGCCATCGAGGATATCGGCGCCACCGCCGCCCTCGAAGGTCTCGGCGGCCGCGCTGCCCCGGATCGTGTCCGCGACATCGGTCCCGATAATCTTCTCGATGTTGCTGATCGTCATGCCCGTGGCCAGACCGTCGTTGAGCGCGCGGTTCTGCAGGTCGATGGTGACACCGTCCGGGGCATCGATGGCGAAGGCCAGCGTGTCGTAGCCGGCCTGGCCGTCGAAGACATCGGCGCCCGCGCCGTCCTCGTCGGTTCGCACCAGCATGTCGTCGCCCGCGCCGCCATAGAGCTTGTCGCTGCCGTTACCGTCCCACAGTTCGTCGTTGCCGCCGCCGGCCTTCAGCGTGTCATTGCCGTCGCCGCCGTTCAGCCGATCATCGTAATTGCCGGTGGTGACGGCGTCGGCGCCGCTGCCGCCATCGAATGTCAGGGCTTCGATGCCCTCGAAGGTGGTGGTGCCGCCCACGGTCAGCTTGCCCGTGGTCAGGGTGAAACGGGCGGCCACGGTCTGGTTGGACAGGTCCAGCACCAGATGATCGATGCCCGCGCCGCCATTGGCGTAATCCCCGGCGGCGATATGCAGTTCGTCATTGCCAGCGCCGCCATGCAACTGGTCGACATCGCTCTCGAGGCCGCCATCGCCCGACCACAGTTCGTCGTCGCCGTCGTCGCCATAAAGCGTATCGGCCCCGGCGCCGCCCACCAGCAGGTCGTCGCCGCCCTCGCCTTTCAGCATGTCCTTGCCGGCGCCGCCGTCGAGGCGATCGGCGGCGGCACCGCCGGTCAGGCTGTCGTTGCCGCTGCCGGTGCGGATGTCGACCTGCTCGATGTTCTTCAGCGTGGCGGCCCCGTTCACCAAGGTCGCATTGGCGGAAAGCACGAAGGTGATGGCCGCCGTCGCCTGCGACCGGTTGATGGCGACGAAATCGAAGCCATCGCCGCCATCGACCGTGTAGGTGCCGCGAATGCTGCCGGCCGCGTCGTTGAGGAAGGCCGAGTCATTGCCGGCGCCGAGATTGATCGTCGTGGTGGCCGAAGCATTGGAATCCACGCTGACCATGTCGTGGCCCGCGCCGGCATCGATCGTGTTGTTGCCGCCGCGGTCGACGATGTAGTCATCGCCGCCGCCGCCGACGATCGTGTCCCGCCCGGCGCCGGAGATCAGGATATCGTCGCCCGCGCCGCCGGTCAGTTTGTTGGTGCCTTCGCCGGCATCGAAGCGAACGCTCAGGGCGTTGCCGGCGGAAAGCTCGTCGTTGCCCTTGCTGGTGGTGATGTCGAGCCGCTCGACATCGGTCATGGTGGTGCCGTCCGACAGGGTGATGGTCTTGCCGTCGGCCGAGACGCTCATCACGTAGTTCTGGGATTCGGCGGTGCTCGAACGGTCGAGCTTGGCGAGATCGACCCCGGACCCGCCGATCAGCGTATCCGCGCCGCCGCCGCCGGCCACCAGCACGTCGTCACCGGCGCCGCCTTCGAGCCGGTCGAGCCCCGTGCCACCGTCGAGGGCATCATTGCCCCCCTCGCCCTTCAGCGTATCGTTGCCGGCATAGCCGTTCATCGCATCGTCTTCGTCGTAGCCGGTGAATTTGTCGGCGCCGGAAGAGCCATAGAGTTCATAGGACTCGACATATTGAACGGTCGTGCCGTTGGCGAGCGTGTTGACGAGATTGGCGGCTTTCGCCGTGAAGGTCCCGCCGAGGTCGCGGATCACCACGCGGTCGAGACCGCTGCCGCCGTTGATGACGTCGCGTCCTTCCAGAAGGCTGGTCTCGATCCGGTCGGTACCCGCGCCGCCCTTCAGGATGTCATCCCCTTCGCCGCCACCGATCACGTCATTGCCATTGCCGCCATCGATCGTGTCGTTGCCGGCATCGCCCCTGATGTAATCATCGCCATCGCCGCCGGTGATCGTGTCCTTGCCGAAACCACCGAACAGGCTGTCGTCGCCGGCATCGCCATAGATCTTGTCGTCGCCATCGCCGCCGCTGATCAGGTCGCGGCCGAAACCGCCGTAAAGCGTGTCGATATCGGCGCCGCCGTCGATCAGGTCGTCGCCGGCACCGCCACGCAGCTGATCCCTGCCGTCGTCACCGTTGATTAAATCGTTGCCGCCGCCGCCATCGGCGATATCGTTGCCGCCGGCGCCCTGGAAGATGTCCCCCCAGGCCCCGCCGGTGAAGCGGTCGGCGTAATCGGTGGCGTAGACCTGCAGCTTCTCGATGCTGACCAAGGTCGCGCCGAGGAACGTCGTGGCGGTCGGCGTGTCGGGCACGGTGATGTTGATGCCCCGTTCGGCCCCGAAGAAATTCAGGCCCAGCGTGTCGATCCCCACGCCGCCGTCATAGACGTCGCCCGCCATGATATCGGGCGAGGCGAAGATGTAATCATTGCCGCCGCTGGCGGAAATATCGTCCGCTTCCCACGAGGCATAGAGATAGTCGTCGCCCATGGTTCCGGAAGAGATCGGAAG
>JAOZVS010000069.1 GCA_025869435.1 Zavarzinia sp. | reverse complement strand
GGCGAGAAAGGGCGCGATGGCCTCGGCGAGGGGCAGAGGCCGCTTCGCCTCGCTCTCCTCGAGGAAGAAGCCCTTGACGATGACGCGGTTGTGCTCGGCGATCAGGTCCTGCGCCTTCTTCAGCTGGCGCTTCTCGATCAGGTCGAGGATGCGCAGGTGATCGTCGGCCAGGGCGCATTGGTCGAATTCGGAGCGGTAGATCGAATGCAGCAGCGTAACCCTTCGGGTCAACTGGGCATGCATGTCCTCGAGCACGCGATTGCCCGCGAGACGGACGAGGTCGAAGTGAAAGCCGATGCCGAGGTGATCGGAAAGCCCGTGGTTGCTGTCATGCGCCGCCTGCCGCTGCAATTCGGCCTGACGGCGGATGGCGGCCCAGGCCGTGGTGCCGACCCGGGTGACCGCGAGCGCGGCGGCGCCCTGCTCGATCACCGTCATCGCCTCGTAGATCTGCAAGGTTTCCTGCAGGCTGAGGCGGGAGACGAAGGCGCCCCGGTTGCGTTCGATCGTCACGAGGCCGTCCTCGGCCATGCGGATCAGCGCCTGACGGACGACGATGCGGCTGACACCCAGCGCCTCGGCCAGCTCGCGCTCTCCCAGTTTGGCGCCGGGCGTCAGGCGCTGGCCCATGATGGCGCGGGTGAGGATCGTGGCGATCTCGCCGGACCGGCTGCTCATGGCGGCGATGAAATCCTGCTGCTTGCGGACATGGCCCCTTGATCGCAGGAATGACGGGTCCGTTCAAGGGGATTGGCAAACCAAAGTGATCGATTCAGCGTAATTGAATCTCGATTTTGGAATCCAATTTATTATATATTGGATCCCAATATTGCGATGGAACCCGAGATGATCGAGACAGGCGGGATCGACCCCGATACATGGAACCGCTGGCATGTCGTCGGCTGTCACGACGAATTGCCGACCGATGGCCCCCGCACGACGCGGCTGCTGGGCAGGGCCATCACGGTCGCCCGCCGGGGTGCCGGGGCCGACGTTCGCCTTGGCGACGGGACGCCACTGCCGGCCCAGATCGCCTATGGTTATGTCTGGACGTCGCTCGGCACGCCCGGGCCGCTGTTCGAGCTGCCGGAATATGCCGAAGCGGATCGGCGCAACCTGAACGGTTGCAGCTTCGGCGTCCGTACCTCGCCGCCCCGCGCGATCGAGAATTTCCTCGACATGGCGCATTTCCCCTTCGTCCATACCGGCATCCTCGGCGAGGAAGACCATCCGGACGTGAAGGATTACGATGTCGCCATCAGCGCCGACGGGCGCGAGGTGGTGGCCAGCAATTGCCTGTTCTACCAGCCGAAGGCGGCCGCCGCCTCGACCGGCGGGGCCGAGGTCTCCTATCGCTACCGGGTGCCGCATCCCTGGTGCGCCGTCCTTTACAAGGACAGTCCGGTGAAGCCCGGGCGGATGGATGTGATCGCCCTCTTCATCCAGCCCTGCGGGGAGGAGGAGATCATCGCCAACCTCGCCCTGTTCATCCTCGACGACGATACGCCCCTGCCCGCGCTTCGCCGTTTTCAGCAGCAGATCTTCGTGCAGGACAAGCCGATCCTCGAGAACCAGATGCCGCGCCGCCTGCCGCTCTATCCAAGGGCGGACTCCCCGGTGCGGGCCGACAAGGCCTCCATCGCCTATCGCCGCTGGCTGCGCCAGCTCGGCACCACCTATGGGGTGCTGTCGTGAGCGGCGCCGGCTACCAACCCGTCGCCTCGTCCCGCGACCTCGTCGCCCGCCATGTCTTCCAGGCCTGCTTGTCGGGACAGGAGATCGCCCTGTGGCGGGCGGATGACGGCACGGTGAACGCCTGGGAAAACCGCTGCCCGCATCGGGGCGTCCGCCTCTCGCTCGGGGTCAATCTGGGCGACCGGCTGATGTGCCGTTACCATGGCTGGCGCTATGAAAGCGGCAGCGGCGCCTGCAGTCATATTCCCGCCCATCCCGAAGGGCCGATCCCGGCGACGCTCTGCGCGCGGCGCTTTCTCGTCGCCGAGGCGGGCGGGCTGGTCTTCGTCGCGCTCGGCGACGATGCCGCCACGATGCCCGCGCTGCCGGAAGACACCATCCCGCTGCGCGCCCTGCCGGTCAGCCGGCCGGCCGAAGCCGTCGCCGCCGCCCTCGTCGAGGCGGGTCTTGCCGCCGCCGCACCGCTTCACTTCATCGAGACGCAAGACGGCGCCTCGATCCACCTACTGATCCAGCCGGCGACGGATAGGACCTGCGTCGTCCACGGCCTCGCCGAGACGACGGCCGGGGCCCTGCCCCTGCAACGGCACATGGCCCGACTAATGGAAAGCCGCCGCCGCGCGTGGGAGGCCCGGCCATGATCACCCTTCACGATTACGACCTCTCGGCCGAAGGCTATGCCGTCCGCCTGTTCCTGGCCCTGCTAGGGCAGGACTACAGCCTGGTGCCCGTCGAATATTACCCGGCGCGCGAACACGAGGGGGAGGCCTTCCGCGCCCTGAACCCGCTGGCCAGCCTGCCGGTCCTGGTCGAGGGTGATCTCGTGCTGACCGAGGTTGCCGGCATCCTGACCTATCTCGCCGCCCGCCATGGCGGGGCCGATTGGTATCCGGCGGGCGATGCCGCGCAATTGGGCCGGATCGGCGACGGGCTGGCGCTGGCGGCGCGGCTGGCGGCTTCGGCCGGGGCGGTTCGCCTTGCCGACGGCATGATGCTGCCCCTCGATGGCGCGGCGGCGCGGGCGGAAGCGAAGCGCCTGCTGCGCGTGATCGACGAGCACTTGTGGTTCGGGGAAGCGGCGGGGAACGATTGGCTGTGCCCCGGTCCCCGGCCGAGCATCGCCGATATCGCCTGCTTCCCGCACATCGTGCTGGCGGAGGAAGGCGATATCCCCCTGATCGACTATCCCGCCATCCGCCGCTGGCTCGACCGGGTGCGGCGCCTGCCGGGTTTCGTCGTCATGCCCGGGGTGTTCGGCGCCTGATCATTCCGCCGGGGAGGCGACGGCGCGGCCCTCGACCGGCAGCAACAGGCAGAAGGCGGCGCTAATTCCGGCGAACAGGGCAAGGGCAACCAGCAACCCGTCGAGCGAGCCGGTCATGCGGTGGATCAGCGGCACAAGGCTGACCCCCAGGGACGAGACGCCCAGCGTCAGGACGAATTTCGCTCCGAAGGCCCGGCCGCGCCAGGCCGGCGGCGTATAGCGGGCGAGCAGCGAATTCTCCGCCGGCTGGCCGACAACATTGCCCGAGACCATGAGCACGGCAACGCTGACCAGCGCCGAGCCCGAAAGCGAGACCGCCAGCAGGATGAAGGGGATCTGCACGAGCTGGGCCGACAGGTAAACGACGCGGGGCGAGAAGCGATCCGCCAGCTCGCCGCCGATATACTGCGTGAGGGCGGAAACCAGATAGACGACGGACACCAGAAGCCCGATGCCGAAAGTGCTGTCGACAAGGCCCCCTGCCCGCTCCTCGAAGAGTTTCGGCAGGCCGACCGAGGTCGCCTGGAAGATCAGCCCGCTCATCAGCATGGTGACCGACAGCACCCAGAACGCCCGGCGCACGTCGCCCCGGCTGGGCGGCGCGCTCGGCGCCAGGTCATGGGGCGGATCGACGATGCGGCCCATGCGGATCAGCACCGAGAACCAGACACCGACGATCAGGGAAACAATGCCCGGCACGATGAAGGCCGACCGCCAGCCGAAACGATCGGCGAGGAAGCCGGCGAGGACAGCCGCCGCCGCCGTGCCGAGCGAGCCGAAAATCCCGTTGATCCCCAGCGCCCGGCCCCGGTTGGTCGAGACCCGCACCAGCCAGGCGATGCCGACCGGATGATAGATCGAGGCGAAAAGCCCGATCAGCGTCAGCCCCACGGTGATGCCGGTCAATCCTTGCGCCAAACCGGTCAGGATCGACGAGGCGCCAAGGCCGAGAAAGAACACCGCGATCATGCCCGGCGCGCTCCAGCGGTCGCCGAGCCAGCCGGCCGGCACGGCGCCGAGGCCGAACATCAGGAACAGCGGGATCGAGGCGAAGGCCAGCACGTCGTAGCCAAGCCCCCAGTCCTTCTCGATCGACAACACCACCGTCGCGTAGAGCAGGGTGAAGAGATGCGAGAAACTATGGGCCACGCTGGAAAAGCCGAGGCCAAGGCGGGCGGAGGTCGGCGTGGCGGGGGATTGGGGCGCGGTCATCGTCATGGCCGGAATGATGCGACAAGACCCGCCATTTGTCCCCTGCCCGCTGTTCAGAGCACCATGCTATCGTCGTCATGAGAGGTGAAGATGGACAGGATAGCCCCCGAGGACTGGTACCGCGTGCAGCGTCTGGCGGACGATATCAGCCTGATCGACGAGCCCTTCATCGTGCCGTTCTACCGCTGCAACATGTGGCATGTCCGGGGCCGGGAGCGCGATCTTCTGGTCGATTCCGGCATGGGTGTGGTCCCGCTGCGCGCCCATGTGCCGCTGGTCACGGAAAAGACCTGCGTCGCCGTCGCCAGCCACACCCATTTCGACCATATCGGCTGCCATCACGAATTCGGCCAATGCCTGGTTCATGCGGCGGAAGCGGAGATCCTGCGCCACCCGACAAGGGTCAATACGCTGATCGAGCCCTTCGTTTCCGACGACATCTTCACCGGCCTGCCGCCCGCGCCTTACGAGAGCCGGGCCTATAACGTCAAAGGTGTCGCCGCCCCCGGATTGATCGGGGACGGCGACGTGATCGATCTCGGTGACCGGCAATTCACCGTGATCCACACGCCCGGCCACTCACCGGGCGGCATCGCCCTCTTCGAGGCGGCGACCGGTGTCCTGATATCCGGAGATATCGTCTACGACGGCCCGCTGATCGACGAAGGCGAAGGCATCGACCGCGGGGCCTATGCCGCTTCCCTGCGGCATCTGCTGACCCTGCCGGTCCTTGTCGTTCATGGCGGTCATTTCCCGTCCTATGGCGGCGCGCGTCATCGACAGATCATCGAGGACTGGCTGCGCCGCTACGAGGCCGGGGGCTGACCGCGCCCGACTTACTCTCCCGGTTCGATCATTTCGATGTCGTTCATGAAACCAGCGAGCTTGGTGCGCTTCTTCGTCGTCTCGGCCAGAATGCCGACATTATAGGGCACCCGCTTGTCCGGCTCGCGGATCGCGGTCATCGGGTCCTCGCCGTCGCGCATATAACCCATCGAGAAGCAGCCGAGCTGATAGCCCATGACCTTGAGGAGATCGTCCGGCAAGGTGCGGGCAATCTCGATCGGGGTCGAGAGATACTGGTTTTCTTCCTGGCGCACCCAGCCCACGGCATAGGTGATGTTGATCGCCTGACGCAGTTTGTCCGACTTGTTCTCGCCGGCGCCGTGAAAGATCTTGCCGGTGTAGAACAGGGCGGAGCCGCGCTTCATCACCGCCGGCACCGAATCCTCGATCGAATATTTCTTGCGGGTCGACAGATGGCTGCCGGGCACGACGCGGGTCGCGCCCATCTCCTCGGTGTAATCGGTCAGGGCCCAGAGCAGGTTGCACTGGATTTCGTAATCGAGCGGGAACGGGAAGAAATCCCAGGCGACTTCATCCTGATGCAGTTTCTGCGCGGGCGAGCCGGGATAGACGCTGATGATCTGGGTCAGATGCAGGCGGAAGGTCGAGGCATTCGCCAGCACCAATCCGGCGGTGCCGGTCACGGTCGGCAGCATGATCAATTCGCGCGCGGCCGGCGAACGGGCGATAAGCGCCCCGGTCCGTTTGGTTTGCAGACCAAGGAAATTGTCGAGACCATACATCGAATTGTCGATATAAGGCGCCATTTCGGCGGAGATTCGGTCCATCAGCGAACTGGGCGCCAGTTCATCGACGATACAATAGCCATTTTCCTTCATCGTCCTGGCGATGTCTTCAGGCTTTGCATCGGATGGCAGATGAATCAGGGACATGGACTTTCTCCCGGCCAATAAAGCGACTTCACGATACTAGGCCTTGTCGACAAAGGCGCGGTATCCATCCGAAGGTGGATGCGCCCGATTTATTTGCGTCCACCCCGAAGGCTTCCCGGGTGGCGGGCTGCGAAAGCCGTTCACAAAAGCCGCGCCCGGCCCTACTCTGACCATCTGGTTGCAGCGCAGCACACTTTCCGCTCCGGCAGGAGGTTAGGGTCATGGCTCAGCAGCAGGTCAACGGCGATGCCCCGATCGAGCAGATGATGCTCTTCGTGCATCGCAGTTTCGCGATCTCGTCGGTCGTCTTCTACTGGGTGGACGAGACGTCGGAGATGACCGATTTCCGGGCCGACGGGGCGCCGGGCGATTTCATGCACCGCTACATGGCGGGCATGAGGCAGCTCGACCCCTTGCTGGTCAGCCGGATATCGAGCCAGGGCAAGCGCATCGCCCGCCTGTCGGAGGAATGGCAGAATGTCTCCACCGACCAGGGCGATGCCTATCGGCATTTCCTCGGCGGTTACGGCATCGTCGACAATATCGATTTCGTCTTCTGGCACGAGGGCGCGCCGATCGCCGGCATCGGTCTTCTGCCCCGGGCACAGGACAATCCCGTCGATCTGCTGCGCCTCAACCTCGGCGCCATGCACCAGTATTTCGAGTTCAGCCTCAGCCTTCATCCGCGCCTGCGGGCCCGCCGCCTGCGCATGGACCTGCGCGACCGCTACCGCCTGTCCCCCCGGGAGATCCAGGTGGCGGCGCTGATCGGTGCCGGCGCCAGCAACACCGATATCGCCGAGATGCTGAACATCGGTGTCGCCACGGTGAAGACCTATGTCCTCGCCATTCTGTCCAAACTGGCGGCCGAGAACCGGGCCGGCATCGCCGCGATGACCGCCGGCCTCGGCATCGATGCCGGGGCCGACAGGATCGGTCTGCGCGGGATCTGACACCGACCCGCCCTCGCCCTCAAGCGGTCTGGGTTGCGGCCTCGGCCGCCTTGGTCGCCCTTCGGTTGCGGACGATATCCTCGAATTCGTCGTCGCCCAGGATGCCGTCGCGGCGCAAGGTCATGCACAGCACGATGACCGCGCCGAGGAAGAAGCCGGTCAGGCCGAACATGGTCGGCAGCTTCAGGCCCAGCACCACGGGACCATTTTCCAGCGTCCGCGCGATTTCGGAGCCGATGGAGATCAACGCCGTGCCGACGATGACACCCGAAACCGAACGCATCCCGCCCAGGATGACCATGGCCATGATCAGGAAGGTCTGGGTGAAGTAGTAGCTGTTGGGGCCGATGGTGCCGAGATAGGTGGCGTGCAGCACGCCGCCGATGCCGACGAGGAAACCCGACAGGACCCAGGCCTTGAGGCGCAGCCGCTCGACCCGGACACCCATGGAGCGGGCGGCCAGCATGTTCTCGCTCGAGGCCCGCAGTTGCAGCCCGTCCTCGGAATCCCGGAAATATTTGGCGATGAAGATGACGACGGCGCTGGCCAGCATGGCCCAGGGCAGGCTGGAGGCGATCGGAATGCCGTAGAGGGAACGCGGCCCCCGCGTCAGGTCGATCCAGGCGTTGAACACGACATAGCAGATGACCAGCACGGCCAGCGTGAGGATTTCACCGGCGGCACCCGACACCCGCTTGATCAGCAGGCCTGAAACCCAGGCGAAGGCCACGGTCACCGCGAGCGCGATCAGGATCGCCGAGACGATATCGAACTGCACCAAGCCGAGGCCGAAGGGCGCATCCGGGATCTGCGACTTCTTGAGCGCGAGCGGAATGGTCAGGATCGCGACGACATAGGCGGAAATGCCCATGAAGGAGACATGGCCGAAACTGACCACGCCCGAATTGCCCATGAACACCTGAAGGCCGATGGCGACGACCAGGTTCATGAAGAACGTATAGGCGATGCGGACCTGATAGGCTTCGGCGAAGAAATAGATCAGCGTGCCGGCAATGGTCAGGACCAGGATGGGCAGGGCCGAATTGGCGGCGGTGCGGAGCAGATGGTTCATGCTTCCTTGTCTCCCAATTCGACTTTCCGGCCGAGAAGCCCCTGCGGAAAAGCCACGAGAACGAGGCCGACGACACCGAAGACGATGGCATCGCGATAGGCGGTGATTTCCTGCGGCAGGGTAACCTGCAGCAACACCTCGAAGACGCCGAGGGCGACGCCCCCGATCACGGCGCCCTGCAGCGAGCCAAGGCCGCCCAGCACGCAGGCGACGAAGGCCTTCAGCACGGGAACCGAGCCCATGAAGGGATCGACGGCGCCGCGCCGGCTGATGATGAAGACGGCGGCGATGCCCGCCAGAAGCCCCGAGATGATGAAGGCGGACTGGATCACCCAGTTGGCCTTGATGCCCATCAGGCGAACCGCCATGAAATCCTTGGACGCGGCGCGCATGGCCATGCCGATCGTCGTCTTCTTCAGGATGATCAGCAGGGTGGCGATGGCGATGGCGGTCACCACGGTTTCCAGCACCTGCAATGTCGGCACGGTGAGCGAGCCGATCTCGATCATCGACGACAGGAAGGCCGGGGTCTGCACCGGCTTCGGCCGGGTCGCGACGAAAATCACGAAGATGTTCTGGACGACGATCGAGACGCCGAAGGCGGTCAATATCCCTGTATTGGTCGAAGCGTTGCGGATCGCCCGGAACGCCACCTTCTCGAAGACGATGGCGGCGAGGGCCGCGCCACCGATGCCGATGGGCAGGGCCATCCAGGGATTGGGCAGCCAGGTCGTCGCGGCGAAGAACATGGCGTAGCCGGCGACGGTGATCAATTCGCCATGGGCGAAATTGACGAGGCCGATGATCGAGAAGACGATGGCGAGGCCAAGGGCCAGCAACGCATATTCGCTGCCGACGCTGAGCGCGTTCACCAATTGCTGGATGAAATATTCCATGGTGTATCCGCGCTCCCGTCAATGAACCCCGGAGCCGAGATAGGCTTCCATGAGGTCTTCGGAATCGACCATCACCCTGGCGTCACCTTCATAGACGAGGGCGCCGCTGGCCAGGATATAGCCGCGATCGGAGATGCTGAGGGCATCGGTGGCGTTCTGCTCCACGACGAGCATGGTCAGGCCGTCGCGCTTCAGGTCCAGCATCAGCTCGAAGATACGGTCGACGATGCGCGGCGCGAGGCCGAGCGACGGCTCGTCCAGCATCAGGAGCCTCGGCCGCGACATCAGCGACCGGGCGATCGCCAGCATCTGCTGCTCGCCGCCCGACAGGGTCTTGGCGGTCTGGTGGTAACGCTCGCCGAGGATCGGGAACATCTTCAGATATTTCTCGATATCGGCGGCGACACCGTCACGGTCCTTGCGGGTGGCGGCGCCGAGGTGAAGATTCTCGGCGACGGAAAGATCGGCGAAGACGCGGCGCCCCTCGGGGGTCAGGGTCAGGCCCATGGCGACCACCGCTTCCGCCGGCTTCTTCGTGATGTCGGTGCCCTCGAAGCGGATGGTGCCACCGGCGACGGGCAGGATGCCCACCGCCGCCGACACCAGGCTGGACTTGCCCGCCCCGTTGGGCCCGAGAAGGGAGACGATCTCCCCCTTCTCGACCCGGAGGCTGACGCCCCGCACCGCCTTCACGACACCGTATTGGACGGTGATGTTCGACAGCTCCAGCATCAGGGTGCCGGCACGTATTCGGGCAGGATGTCCTGGATCTTGGAGAACTTGCCGTTCACCACTTCGACCACCGCCATGCGCTTGATCGGCACGCCACCGCGATCCTTGTAGGTGATCGAGTCGGTGGTGATGCCCTTCATGTCCTTGATTTCCTTGATCGCGGCATTGACGGCGGCCGGATCGGTACTGCCCGCCGCCTCGATCGCGGTCTTGATCACCAGGATGGATTCGCCGGCAAGGCCGAAGAAGATGTTCTGGATCTTGTAACCGCGCTTGGTGCAGTCGGCGTAGAATTCCTCGAGCGCGGAACCCGGGGCCGGGAAGCCGTGGGTTACGAACTTGATCATCTTGGCGCTCTCGCCGGCGATCTCGAGAATGCCCGGGTCGTCATAGCCGTCGGTGCCCATGAAGGTGATCTTGTCGAGGCCGGCCGCCATGAACTGGCGCGGGAAGACGGCGCCGTCCGGGGTGATGAAACCGCCGAAGATGACGTCGGGCTTCGGATCCATGGCCTGGATCTCGGCCAGCTGGGCGCGATAATCCGACAGGCCGGTGTTGTAGTTGATGCGCTTCAGCACCTTGCCGCCCAGATGCTCGAACGCCACGCCGAAATATTCCGGCGTCGCGAGGCCGTAGGAACCGATGTCGCGGGTGATCATCAGCACGGCGTTCTTGTAGCCCTGCTTGATGGCATATTCGGCGGCGGCACCGGCCGAGAGATTGTCGCCGTAGGGCACGAGATAGGCATTCTCCGGGCTCGCCGCCGGGAACTGAACCTGGGTCGAGGCGACGGACAGCACCGGAATGCCGTGCGGCAGCGCGAGCGCCGCGATCGGGATCGAGGTATCGTCGGACGGCGGCGACAGGATCGCCGTCGCGCCCATGTCGATCAACTCCTGCCCGGCGGTCGCGGCCATGACCGCGTCCGATTTCATGTCGCGGGCCTCGAGGCGCAGCTTGCGGCCGAGCACGCCGCCCTTCTCGTTGATGCGGTCGATCTCGCACTGGGCGCCGTCGACGCTGTCGTAGGGCGCGTACATGCCCGTCACCGCGGCGGCGTAACCGATGATGATGTCATCGGCGGCTTGTGCCGAAAGCGGCGAGAGGCTCGCAAGGCCCAGCGATGTCGCCAGCGTGAGTACACAATACCGTTTCATGACCGAACCCCTTGTTAGCCCCAGGAAGGTGGATGACAACCCTTGTTACTTGCGCGCCTTGCGCCCGAGATAGACTTCGATCACCCGCTCGTCATGGCGCACCTCTTCGGGCGGGCCGCTGACGATGACGGCGCCGAGATGCATGACGTAGAGCAACTCGCTGACTTCCATGATGAACTTGAGATCGTGTTCGATGACGACGACGCCGCAGCCGAAACGGTCGCGGATCATCCGCACCGAGCTGATCAGCGCATGGGACTCCTGCTCGTTCATGCCGGCGGCCGGCTCGTCCAGAAGGATGATGCGCGGCGCCAGCGCGAGGGCGCGGGCGATTTCCACGCGGCGCTGATGACCATAGGGCAGATGCCCCGCCTTCAGATCGGCCATGGCCGAGAGGCCGAGCAGGTCGAGGATTTCATCGACATTCGGCGCCGCCACCCCTTCCCGCTTCAGGCGGCGGAAGGTGATCGAAGCGACCTCGACGTTTTCGCGCACGGTCAGGCGCTTGAACAGGCGGATGTTCTGGAAAGTGCGGGCGATGCCCGCCTCGGCGCAGGTCTCGGGCGAGGTCGCGCCCAGCGGCACGCCGCCCAGATAGACATTGCCGGCCGAAGGCGTCAGCGTGCCGGAAATCAGGTTCATCAGGGTCGTCTTGCCGGCGCCATTGGGGCCGATCAGACCGACGATCTGACCAACTTCGCAGGCCAGGGTCACGTCCCGCACGGCGTAGACGCCGCCGAACTGCTTGGTGACATTGTCGACAAAAAGCCCGGCCCCCCGGTCGACGACGGCGGCGGCCTGAACCGCCGCGTCATCCGATGCCTGTTCGGCGACATCCGCCTTACGAAGTGCTTTCAACGCCTGTACCTCACGCCAGATGGGCCTGCGCCCTCCGTCATTGGCCTGATTGTCAGACCATTACCGAACGGGTGTCAATCCCTCCGCCACAGTTGTTTCATGAATTGGGCGCCGAATTCCGCCCAGAACGGTTAAC
>JAOZVS010000068.1 GCA_025869435.1 Zavarzinia sp. | reverse complement strand
ACTTTTGCACACTATCGGGAAATCAAGCATTCATGCGGGTTTGCGAGCGATGGCGTTTTGCTTAAATTTTGAGCACGCTAGAGCATCGAAGTTATCCACAAGCATCGTATGGCCCGCACAGTGCACACGCGTGCACGGGGTGGCAGCTCAAGATGCAGGCACGGC
The DNA here is from genome assembly GCA_025869435.1 of Zavarzinia sp. Lineage (GTDB taxonomy): Bacteria > Pseudomonadota > Alphaproteobacteria > Zavarziniales > Zavarziniaceae > Zavarzinia. The sequence goes on along the minus strand of JAOZVS010000068.1, from coordinate 11,890 downwards.
GCCGGGCTGGCCCGCCCATGCAGCGGCGAGGGCATCAATGCCCCGTGCCCCATCGCCGCTACCAGGCGCGGCCGATGGCGGCGCGTATTCGGCCACGGGCCGATTCCGGTAGGGCACGCGCCGGGTGCGGACAATCTCCAGGACGCCGTAGCGCTTCATGTTGCTCAAGGTGCCACGTGCGGCCACTAGGCCCACGCGGGCATGCGCCGCCGCCTCGCGCACCGTCACGCCACGTTCGGGCGTTGCCAACTCTTGCACGGCCCGCAGCAGGGCCAGGTGCACCTCGCCCCGTGGCCTACCGCCTGGCCCGCGCTGGGGCTTGTTCTCACGTCCATCCATGCGCCCATTCTGAGCCTGGCCGGGGCTTGACGGTGCGCATGTGTGCATAGCCCGCCGCCGCCCATCATGGCGCCAAGGGAAGGCCCTTTTGCGCTTGTTTCCGTACCCATCCGTGGGCGTTCATCAAGGCCCGGATACCCGGCCAGCGCAAGACGTGGGGACAGTGCGGGCGGCGGCCAGGGCGGCAGACGAGTAAAGAAGTAGGAAAGTGAAGGTTTTTCACTATATGAATGTGTTCCTACTTTGTTCCTAGTTTGTTCCTACTTTGTCTCACTCCAAAACAGGCCGCAAACCCGCATGAATCCTAGATTCCTTGGTTTTGTCTCACTGTCTCACCAAAAATCAACGCCTACGCCGGGTGAAGGCCACCGAAACGGGCATGCAAGCGGGTGCATGGGGCGTGAAAAAGCCGCCCGGCTGGCATGCAGCGGGGCGGCTGGGGCTGGGGGCTGTCAGGCGCTGCGCTGGTGCAGCGGGATCACGTCGGCACCCTGGCGCAGCTTGTCCAGGTAGTCCGCCCACTGCTGCAACACCGTCACGCGCTCGTCGGCGAACGTAGTCCGGTCGTAGGCCCCGCCGTGGGTCTTGCCGCCCACGTGGGCGAGCTGGGCTTCGATCACGTCGATGTCGATCTTGAACACCTCGCGCAAGAGGGTGCGGCCTGTTGCCCGGTAGCCGTGCCAGGTGTGAACGTCCTTGTAGCCCATGGCATGCAGGGCGGCATTGACGGCGGCTTCGGACATGGGCTTGCCGCGGTCGCGCAGGCCGGGGAAGACGTATTCACCGTGCCCGGTCAGGGGCTGTAGCCTGAGGATGGCGGCCACCGCTTGCCGGGGCAGCGGCACCTTGTGCGCCGCGCCGTCCCGCTTGGCCGCCAGGCTGCGTTTCATGTCTGCGCTGGGGATAGTCCACCAGCCCGCATCCAAGTTCAGGTCAGCCCAGCGCATGGCGCGCAGGTTGCCGGGGCGCTGGAACAGCATGGGGGCGATGGCAAGCGCGGCACGCACCACGGGGCCGCCGCCGTAGCCGTCGCTGGCGCGCAGCAGTTCGCCCAGCTGGGCCGGGCTGGTGATGGCCGGGAAGTGCCCTTTCTTGCGCGGCTTGAGTGCCTTCTTGATGTCTTGGGCGATGTCCCGCGTAGCGTGCCCCTTGGCGATGGCGAACTGCCAGACGCCCGAAGCCGTGGTCAACAGCCGGTGCGCGCTCTCCACGGCATCGCGGGCTTGCACGCGCTCACACGCTTTCAGCAGATCGGGCGGCTCCACCTCGCCGATGGGGCGCTGCCCCAGGTAGGGGTACAGGTCTTTCTCCAGGCTGCGGGCCTCGCGGTTGTAGTGGGTGGGTGACCATCCTTCCCGCTTGTTCTCCAGGTAGGCGCGGGCCATCGCCTCCACGGTGTTGACCATGGCTGCGGCCTTGTCTTCCTTGGTGCGGCGCTTGTGGTCGCTGGGGTCTATGCCTTGGGCCAGCAGTTCGCGGGCCTGATCGCGCTGCTGGCGGGCCTGCGCCAGGCCGACAGCCGGGTACACGCCGAATGCAAGGGTGTTTCGCTTGCCGTTCGGGCGGCGGTAGTCCATGCGCCAGTACTTCCCGGCCTGGGTGACGTGCAGGTACAGCCCACCGCCATCCGGCAGCGTGTGCCCCTTGGGCTTGCTGGAGTCCGGCTTGGCGTTCCTCACGGCGGTGTCTGTCAGGGGCGTAGCTCTGCGCGGCATGGCGGTATCTCAGGTTTGACGGTATCTGGCTGGACAGCATAGCGGCATCCCGTCAGAAATACCGTCAAAAACGCTGGATGCGGGCGGACTTCGCCGTACTTGCATGGACGAAAAAAAGCCCGCTTCCCTGGGAGAGGGGCGGGCTTTGTGGACTTCTGTGAACGTCCTCGGATGACAATTTGGCGGAGACTGTGAGATTCGAACTCACGGACGGTTGCCCGTCGGCAGTTTTCAAGACTGCTGGTTTAAACCACTCACCCAAGTCTCCAGGCGAAGCAGCCATTCTAAGCGGCCCTAGGCTTCCAGCAGCAGGGCCGCGATCACGTTGCGCCCTTCGCCGGCCAGGATGTTGTAGGTGCGGCAGGCGGCCAGCGTGTCCATGGTTTCCAGGCCTATGCGCCGCGCCATCAGCGGCTGCAGCCAGGCCGGCGGGGGGAATCGGTTGCGCGTGCCGCTGCCGAAGATCACGACCTCGGCGTCCAGTTCGGCCAGCTGGGCGAAATGCGCGGGCGCAAGGTCCTCGAAGCGGGCGCAATCCCAGGCGATGCGCTGGCCGCGCGAGCCCACGATGACGCTGTGCGCGATCCTGTCGGCGTCCACGTTGATCCAGCCCGGCCCGTAGGCGGTGATGGTCTGTACGTCGAAGCGGTCTGGCTGGAATTTCATGGGCGCCGTGCAATGGGGGCCGCGCGGCGGCCCCGGCCTGCGAGTGGGGATCTGTGGTCAAATTATAGGTTTCCCCTATTTCCCACACCCAGGCCTGCGCAATGAAGCCGATCCACAAGTCCGCCAAGCTCAACAACGTTCTCTACGATGTCCGGGGCCCGATCGTGGATGCGGCCAAGCAGATGGAGGACGAGGGCCAGAAGATCATCAAGCTGAACATCGGCAACATGGCGCCGTTCGGGTTCGATGCGCCCGAGGAGATCCAGCAGGACATGATCCGCAACCTGCCCAACTCGGCGGGCTATTCGGACAGCAAGGGCATTTTCGCCGCGCGCAAGGCGGTGATGCACTACACGCAGCAGCTCGGCATCGCGGGCGTGACGCTCGACGACATCTACCTGGGCAACGGCGCGAGCGAGCTGATCGTGATGGCGACCAACGCGCTGCTCGACGACGGCGACGAGCTGCTCGTGCCCATGCCCGACTACCCGCTGTGGACGGCGGCGACCTCGCTCTCGGGCGGCTCGCCGGTGCACTACCGCTGCGACGAGGACGCGGGCTGGCTGCCCGACCTGGATGACATGCGCGCCAAGATCACGCCGCGCACGCGCGGCATCGTGGTCATCAACCCGAACAACCCGACCGGCGTGCTCTACCCCGACTCGCTGCTCAGGGGCATCATCGGGATCGCGCGCGAGCACAACCTGGTGCTGATGGTGGACGAGGTGTACGACAAGGTGCTGTACGACGGCGTGAAGTTCACCTCGATGGCGAGCCTGTCCACCGACGTGCTCACGCTGACGTTCAACTCGCTGTCCAAGGCCTACCGCTCCTGCGGCTACCGCGCGGGCTGGATGGTGGTCTCCGGCCCCAAGGCCGACGCCCGCGACTACATCGAGGGGCTGAACATGCTGGCCAACCTCAAGCTCGGCTCCAACGTGCCGGGCCAGTGGGCGATCCAGACGGCGCTGGGCGGCTACCAGAGCATCAACGACCTGGTCAGGGAAGGCGGGCGCCTGCGCCGCCAGCGCGACCTGGCCTACGAGCTCATCACCGCGATTCCAGGAGTCACCTGCGTCAAGCCGCAGGCGGCGCTGTACATGTTCCCGCGCCTGGACCCGGCGATGTACCCCATCGCCGACGACCGCCAGTTCTTCATGGAGGTGCTGCGCGCCACGCGCGTGATGCTGGTGCAGGGCTCGGGCTTCAACTACCCGGACAACCAGCATTTCCGCATCGTGTTCCTGCCGCACGAGGACGACCTGCGCGAGGCCGTCAGCCGGCTGGCGGGCTTCCTGGCCGCCTACCGGCAGCGTCACGTGAAGGCGGCATGAGACTCTGTTTTTGATAGCTTGTGGCGCTTGACTGGCAAGCGCTACAGCCCTTTTTGACTGGTAACCTCGATATGAAACCCATCCAAGTTGGCCTGCTCGGCATCGGCACCGTGGGCAGCGGCGTGTTCAACGTGCTGCAACGCAACCAGGAGGAGATCCGCCGCCGCGCGGGCCGCGGCATCGAGATCGCCATGGTTGCCGACCTGGACGCCGAGCGCGCGCGCTCCATCGTGGGCGACAAGGCCCGAGTGGTGGGCGATGCGCGCGAAGTGATCGCCAACCCCGAGATCGACATCGTCGTCGAGCTCATCGGCGGCTACGGCATCGCCAAGCAGCTGGTGCTGGAGGCCGTTGCCGCCGGCAAGCATGTGGTGACCGCCAACAAGGCCCTGCTGGCCGTGCATGGCACCGAGATCTTCAAGGCCGCGGCCGAGCAGGGCGTGGTGGTGGCCTACGAGGCCGCGGTGGCCGGCGGCATTCCCATCATCAAGGCGCTGCGCGAGGGGCTGGCGGCCAACCAGATCCAGTGGGTGGCCGGCATCATCAACGGCACGACCAACTTCATCCTGTCGGAGATGCGCGACAAGGGCCTGGACTTCGACGTGGTCCTGAAGGAGGCCCAGCGCCTGGGCTACGCCGAGGCCGACCCCACCTTCGACATCGAGGGCGTGGACGCCGCGCACAAGGCCACCATCATGAGCGCCATCGCCTTCGGCATACCGGTGCAGTTCGACAAGGCCTACGTGGAGGGCATCACCAAGCTGGCGGCCACCGACATCCGCTATGCCGAGCAGCTCGGCTACCGCATCAAGCTGCTGGGCATCACCAAGCGCATGGACAAGGGCGTGGAGCTGCGCGTGCACCCCAGCCTGGTGCCGGCCAAGCGCCTGATCGCCAACGTGGAGGGCGCGATGAACGCCGTGGTCGTGCACGGCGACGCCGTGGGTACCACGCTGTATTACGGCAAGGGCGCGGGCAGCGAGCCCACGGCCAGCGCCGTGATCGCCGACCTGGTGGACATCACCCGGCTCATCGAGGCCGACCCCACGCACCGCGTGCCGCCGCTGGCCTTCCAGAGCCACACGCTGCGCGAGGCCGGCCAGGACCTGCCCGTGCTGCCCATGGCCGAGGTGGTCACCAGCTACTACCTGCGCATCCGCGTGGCGGACGAGGCCGGCGTGCTCGCCAGGATCACCGGCATCCTGGCCGGCGGCGGCATCAGCATCGACGCCGTGCTGCAGCGCGAGGCCGACGAGGTGGGCGGCGAGGGCTCCACGCAGACCGACCTGATCATCCTCACGCACGATACGCGCGAGGGCGACATGGACGCGGTGCTAGCGCAGATCCAGGGCCTGCCCACGGTGCTCGCGCCGATCACGCGCATCCGCAAGGAAGAGCTGAACTGATCTGGCTAAAATTCTGGCTAGATAGTCCGGAAAGGAGCCTGCCGTGAACGCCGTCTGGCAAGTCCAGGAAGCCAAGAACCGCTTCAGCGAAGTCATAGACCGGGCCCTTCGCGAAGGGCCGCAGACCGTCACGCGCCATGGCAAGCCGGTGGTGCGCGTGGTGGCGGTGGCGGGCGAGACGCATGAGCCGCATGCCGACGACGGCTTTGTCGAGTTCCTGCTGAATGCGCCCAAGATCGAGGGCGGATTGTCCGAGATGCCGCGCGACGTCAGCGCGGGCCGTGCGCCCTTGTTCGGCGAGGAATGAAGCGCATGCGCTGGTTGCTCGATACCTGCACCTTGTCCGAGACCATCTACCCGCAGCCCCATCCCGGTGTGGTGGACTGGCTGCGGCGCCACGGCGACGATGCGGCGGTGGCGGCGGCCTCGTTCGGCGAGATCCGCTACGGCATCGCCTGCCTGCCCCCCAGCGCCAAGCGCAACCAGCTGCAGGCCTGGGCGAACGCCCTGGCGCAGCAGTTCGATGGCCGCATCCTCGATACCGACGAGGCCGTGTGGCAGCAGTTCGGCGAGCTCAAGGCTTCGCTGCGTGCCATGGGCCGCATGCAGGATGCGCTGGACATCGTCATCGCCGCCACTGCGCTGCGGCATGGGCTGACCCTGGTCACCCGCAACACCCGCCATTTCGAAGACACGGGCATCCGGCTCGTCAACCCCTGGGCCGATGCGCCCGGGGCATGAGAAGCAAGACATGAACTACCTCTCCACCCGTGGCGACGCCATCCCCCGCAAGTTCTGCGACATCCTGCTCGAAGGCCTGGCGCCCGACGGCGGCCTGTACCTGCCCGAGCGCTACCCCCAGGTCAGCGACGCCCGGCTCACCGAGCTGCGCGAGGCCTATCGTAGCCAGGGCTACGCGGAACTCGCCTTCCGCATCCTCTCGCTCTACATCGACGACATCCCGCCCGCCGACTTGAAGCGCCTGTGCGAGAAGACGTACACGGCCGAGGTCTTCGGCACGCGCGAGATCGTGCCGCTGCGCCACCTGGAAGACGGCCTCTGGATCGAGGCCCTGTCCAACGGCCCCACGCTGGCCTTCAAGGACATGGCCATGCAGCTGCTGGGCAACCTGTTCGAGTACGAGCTGGCCCGCCGCGGCGAGCAGCTCAACATCCTGGGCGCCACCAGCGGCGACACCGGCAGCGCGGCCGAGTACGCCATGCGCGGCAAGCGCGGCGTGCGCGTGTTCATGACCAGCCCGCACGGGCGCATGAGCCCCTTCCAGCAGGCGCAGATGTTCAGCCTGCAGGACGCCAACATCCACAACCTCGCCGTCGAGGGCGTGTTCGACGACTGCCAGGACATCGTCAAGGCGGTCAGCAGCGACCACGCGTTCAAGGCCAGGTACAAGATCGGCACCGTCAATTCGATCAACTGGGCGCGGCTGCTCGCGCAGGTGGTCTACTACTTCGCGGGCTACTTCCAGGCCACGCAGACCAACGCCACGAGGGTCAGCTTCACCGTGCCCAGCGGCAACTTCGGCAACATCTGCGCCGGCCACGTGGCGCGCCAGATGGGCCTGCCCATCGACCGCCTGGTCGTCGCCACGAACGAGAACGACGTGCTCGACGAGTTCTTCCGCACCGGCGCCTACCGCGTGCGCGGCGCGGCCGACACGCACGAGACCAGCAGCCCCAGCATGGACATCAGCAAGGCCAGCAACTTCGAGCGCTTCGTGTTCGACCTGGTCGGCCGCGACGGCGCACGCACGCGCCAGCTGTTCGCCGAAGGCGTGGCCCGGCAGGGCTTCTTCGACCTGGGGGCGGACCCCGTGTTCCAGGAAGCCCGCGCCAGGTACGGCTTCGAGAGCGGCAAGAGCACGCACGCCGACCGCCTGGCCACCATCCGCGACACCCATGAGCGCTTCGGCCAGATCATCGATACCCACACGGCCGATGGCGTGAAGGTGGCGCGTGCGCTGCGCGGCGACCCCGCCGTGCCCATGATCGTGCTGGAGACGGCCCTGCCCATCAAGTTCGCCGAGACCATCCAGGAGGCCCTGGGCCGCGCGCCCGAGCGCCCGGCGAAGTTCGAGGGCATAGAGCAGCTGCCCAAGCGCGTGCAGGTGCTGCCGGCCGACGCAGAGCGGGTCAAGGCCTACATCGCAGCCCATTGCGATTAATGGCAAAAATGGCCTCCAGCGCTTGCCTGGCAAGCGCTGGAAGCTATCAAAAATGATTGGAAGGAGTGGCGCGATGAAGGTGGTTGGCTTTGCCGGCTATTCGGGCAGCGGCAAGACCACGCTGGTGGAGCAGCTGATCCCCGAGCTGCGCCTGCACGGCCTGCGCGTGTCGGTGGTCAAGCATGCGCACCACAAGTTCGACATCGACCATGTGGGCAAGGACAGCTGGCGCCACCGCGAGGCCGGCGCCTACGAGGTGGCCGTGGCATCCGACCGCCGCATGGCGCTGATGCGCGAATTCGAGCGGGCGCACGCGCCCAGCGTGCACGAGCTGCTGGCCGAGCTGGACCCGCGCGCCGACTGGGTGCTGGTGGAAGGCTTCAAGGACAGCGACCTGCCCAAGGTCGAGATCTGGCGCGCCCCCTCGCCCGAATACCATGAGCGCCCCGCGCTCTACCCGCACGACCCCTGCATCGTCGCCGTGGCCACCGATGCGCCCGCGCTGCCCGCGCCCACGGCGCTGCCGGTGCTGGATGTGCGCAGCCCCCACGCCGTGGCGCAATGGCTGCTGGCGCAGGGCGCGCGCTTCGACTATGTGCCCCAACGGGCGGAGGTTTGCGAATGACAACCCAGGCGAAATCCCAGGCGCCCCAGGCGCGCGCGCCCCTCAAACCCCTCGATGACGCCCTGGCCGATCTATTGGCCCAGGCCGCGCCGCTGGCGGGCACCGACACCGTCGGCACCTTCGACGCCGACGGCCGCGTGCTCGCCCAGCCGGCCGTCTCGCCGCTGCAGGTGCCGCCGCAGGACAACAGCTCCATGGACGGCTACGCCGTGCGCCGCGCCGACATCACCGCCGCGGGCGTCGAGCTGCCCGTGGCCCAGCGCATCGCCGCGGGCGGCTGTGGCACACCGCTCGCGGCCGGCACGGCCGCGCGCATCTTCACGGGCGCGCCCGTGCCCGAGGGGGCCGACGCCATCGTCATGCAGGAAGACTGCGAGGCCCTGGATGGAGGCGCGCGCGTGCGCGTGAACGCCGTGCCCGCGGCAGGACAGTGGATACGCCGCGCGGGCGAGGACATCGCCCTGGGCGCCCAGGTGCTGGCCGCCGGCACGCGCCTGACCCCCGCAGAGCTGGGCCTGGCCGCCAGCATCGGCCTGGCCAGCCTGCAGGTGGCGCGCAGGCCGCGCGTGGCGCTCTTCTCCACGGGCGATGAACTCGTCATGCCCGGCGAGGTGCCGCCCGCGCAAATGAAGCCCGGCGCCATCTACAACAGCAACCGCTTCTTCCTGCGCGCCATGCTGCTGCGCCTGGGCTGCGAGGTGAGCGACCTGGGCATCGTGCCCGACCGGCGTGAGGCCACCGTGGCCGCGCTGCGCGAGGCCGCGCAGGACAACGACCTGATCCTGACCAGCGGCGGCGTCTCCGTGGGCGAGGAAGACCACATCAAGCCCGCCGTGGAGAGCCTGGGCCGGCTCGACCTGTGGCAGATCGCCATGAAGCCGGGCAAGCCCTTCGCCTACGGCCGCATCGGCGGCGCGCACTTCATGGGCCTGCCGGGCAACCCGGTGTCGAGCTTCGTCACCTTCGGCCTGCTGGTGCGGCCCTTCCTGCTGCGCCTGCAGGGCGTGCGCGACGTTGCTCCCAAGGCAATAGCTGCCAGCGCCGGATTCGACTGGCCCAGGGCCGACAAGCGCCGTGAATTCCTGCGCGTGCGCCATGCGGCAGACGGCACGCTGGAGCTGTTCGCCAACCAAAGCTCGGGCGTGCTCACCTCGGCCGCCTGGGCCGACGGCGTGGTGGACAACCCCGCGGGCCAGACGATCGCGCGCGGCGACCGCGTGCGCTTCCTGCCGTTCGTGGAGCTGCTGTCATGACCCTCAAGACCATCCAGGTGCGGTATTTCGCCTCCATCCGCGAGGCCGTGGGCACGGGCCACGAGACGCTGCAGACCGGCGCCGCCACCCTGGGCGCGCTGCGCGACGAACTCATCGCGCGCGGCGAACCCTGGGCCGGCTGCCTCGCACGCGGGCGCGCCGTGCGCATGGCCCTGAACCAGGTCATGGCACAGGACGCCACGCCCCTGGCGCCGGGCGCCGAGGCTGCGTTCTTCCCGCCCGTCACGGGCGGCTGATGTCCTGCGGGGCCGGCAGCTGCGGACTGCGCCAGTCCAGCAGCTCGGCCAGGCGCAGCGTGATCCAGCGCGCCTCCTGCGGGCTCACGCCCGCGCCGGGCGCGGCCAGGCCCGCGTGGATGCCCAGCAGCACGCCTTCCTCCGAACGCGCGCCGCCGTGGTAGAGCTGCTGCGCCTGCTCCACCAGGTGGCAGGCCAGGTCCTCGCACAGCTCGTAGCGTGCGCGCACCTCGCCCGCTGGCGCCAGCAGGCGCTGCCGCATGTCGCTGTACAGCGCGATGAAGGAAGAAGGGACCAGGATCTGGTTGTCGCCGTCGTGCATGGCCTGCATTGTCCGGCAGCGGGGGCAAAACGAAGGCGCCGCTCCTGGCGGAGGCGGCGCCTTCAGACTCGGAAGAGAACTCTCAGGGCTGCTTGTCCCCGGCCTTGGGCGCGTCGTTGCGCGTGAACAGCCACACGAAGAATCCCAGCATGCACAGCATGAAGCCGATGCCGACGGCGCTGAACAGGCCTACGTCGGTTGTGAAGAGTTGCTTGAGCAGTTGCATGGCGCATTTCCTCCGTTGTTGACTGTTGCTGCCATTGCAGCGCAGCCCGGCGAGGGCTACTTTGAGGCAAGTCAAAAATCGGGGTATACCCTAGTACTGTCGTCAAGTACCTTCAATCGGGCACGAACAGGCGCTCAAAGCGCTGCTGATCGGCCTCCAGCTCGAAGGTCACGAGCTGGCCCATCTTGCCGTCGGCCCGGCGGTGGGCGGAAAACAGGCTGCAGCGGCCCGCCAGCTCGAAGCTCGGCAGGTCGATCAGCGCATAGGGCTGGGGCACGAAGGTCTGGAACTCGAACACCACGCGGTGCGTGTTGCGCGGCGATGGGTAGAGCGTGTAGTCGGCGGTGGTGATGGTCTGCAGGGCCATGGCGGGCGGGGGGCGTTAAAGTGCCAATGTCGCCATTTTGCAATGCCTGACTCCATGACCCGCGTTTCCATCCAGACCCAGGATTTCGATGTCTCCGCCGAGCTGGCGGCGCTGCGCGCCCGGGACGCGCGCGTGGGCGCCGTGTGCTGCTTCGTGGGCACGGTGCGCGACCGCAACGACGGCGACGCCGTCGCCACGATGGAGCTGGAGCACTACCCCGGCATGACGGAAAAGTCCATCGAGGCCATGATCGACGAGGCCTTCGCGCGCTTCGACCTGTACGGCGTGCGCGTGATCCACCGCGTGGGGCTGCTGGCGCCGCTCGACCAGATCGTGCTCGTGGCCGTGACCTCGGCGCACCGCGGCGAGAGCTTCCAGGCCTGCGAATTCCTCATGGACTACCTCAAGACCCAGGCGCCGTTCTGGAAGAAGGAAGCCACGCCGCAGGGCGCGCGCTGGGTCGATGCGCGCGTGAGCGACGACGCGGCGCTGGCGCGCTGGGGCATCGCCGCGCCGCCCCAGGCGGGCTGAATTTATCGCGCCATGGCTTGAAATCAGGGCGCCGCAGCCTTAGCTAGCGACAAGTTGGAGGTCTTACATGCGTCTTGACAAACTCACCACGAAATTCCAGGAAGCCCTGTCCGATGCCCAGTCGCTCGCGCTGGGCCATGACAACGCCTATATCGAGCCCGTGCACCTGCTGGCCGCCATGCTGCGCCAGGAGGACGGCCCGCGCGCGCTGCTGGAGCGCGCCGGCGCCAGCGTGCCCGGCCTGCTGAAGGCGGCCGAGGCCGCCATCAAGCGCCTGCCCCAGGTGCAGGGCCATGACCAGGTGCAGGCCAGCCCCGAGCTGGGCCGCGTGCTGCAGGCCACCGAGAAGGAGGCCATCCAGCGCGGCGACCAGTTCATCGCGAGCGAGCTGTTCCTGCTGGCCCTCGTGGACAGCAAGGGCGAGGCAGCGCAGATCGCCAAGGACAACGGCCTCACGCGCAAGAGCCTGGAAACCGCCATCGACGCCGTGCGCGGCGGCCAGAAGGTGGACAGCGCCGAGGCCGAGGGCCAGCGCGAGGCCCTGAAGAAATACTGCCTGGACCTGACCGAGCGCGCGCGCCAGGGCAAGCTCGACCCCGTGATCGGCCGCGACGACGAGATCCGCCGCGCCATCCAGGTGCTGCAGCGGCGCAGCAAGAACAACCCC
>JAOZVS010000067.1 GCA_025869435.1 Zavarzinia sp. | reverse complement strand
CTTCGCCGGAATGACGATTTTCTTCTGTCGTCGTCCCGGCGAAGGCCGGGACCACGTGATGGCTCGTGTTCCTAACTGTTCAGATCTTCCCGCGCGCAGCCCGGTATTTCGAGAATGAGGTCGGCGCCGTAAGCCCCGCCCGGCGTGGCGTAACCCGGGCGGACATCGCCGCCCGCGACCTTGGCCGAGATGAGGAGCGCGGTCTCGACCGTGAGGGCATAGGGCTCGATCACGGTAAGGCGGGAGCGGAGGCGGGTGCCGGCGGCATTGGCGGCCTCGCCCAGCAGGATGGCGCTGGCGGTGCGGCGGACGGTCTCGTCCGGCCCCGGCGGCATCAGGTTCACCGCCTGTTTCAGCAGATATTGCGCGGGCGCGGTGCCCAGCAGTTTCCGCACCGCCTTCGGCAAGCCCAGCATCCGCGAGAGTTCCGGCGTCGATTCGAAGAAGACTTCGATATCGGGAATGCCCGTCGTGTGGAAGGCGGTCGAGACATCGCCCCAGGAAATACCGATCGAGGGCTTCGGACCCTTGCCGAAATCGATCTCGGCCCGGGGCACGCCGTCGATTTCCACCAGCTTGCCGCCGCGCCGGACCATGGTGCCCTTGGATATCTGCTCGATCGAGGTCTTGGCCGTGCCGCGCGACATGTTGGAAAGGCCGCTCATGGCGAGGCGCAGGCTGCGCGCGTCGGGCAGGCGGTCGCGCATATGGGCGGCGAGACAGTCCGAGGGCACGACATCGAAGCCGACACCCGGCATCAGCATGACACCGGCGGCCCTGGCCCGTTCCGACAGCGCGGCGCAGGCCTCGAACACCGCGATCTCGCCGGTGATGTCGAGATAATGCACGCCCTTGCGCAGGCAGGCCTCGACCATGGGGCGGCTGGTGGCCGAGAAGGGCCCGGCGACATGAAGGACGACGGCGATACCCTCCAGCAGCCTGTCGAGGCCGGCGGCATCGTCGAGCGATGCGGCGGCATGGGGCAGGCCCAGCGGCCCGGCGACGGCGGCGACCCCGGCGGCATCGCGGCCCGCGGCCAGCAGGTCGATCCCGCGCTTCGCGGCGGCTTCGGCGATCAGGCGTCCGGTATAGCCGGTGGCGCCATAGAGCAGGATTCGCCCGGTCATCTCGTTTCTCTCCCCGTTTGTCGGATGACAAATAACACGAAGCGACCACTTCGCACGACAGTTGCGCTGGGGGCCGGCGGGCACCACAATCCCGCGGCGAGAGACACCAGCGGGGGGAAAACGCAGCGTGATCGAGGTCGAGGGGCTTTGCTTTGACTATCCGGCCAAGCGGGCCTTGTCGGATGTCGGTTTCACCATCGAGCCGGGCACGGTCACGGCGCTGGTCGGGCCGAATGGCGCCGGCAAGACCACCTTGCTGCGCTGCCTCGCGACGCTGGAGCTGCCCTATGCCGGGCGCATCCGCCTCGACGGTATCGACACCGGCGAGGAGCCGCTGCGCGCCCGCCGCCTGCTCGGCTTCCTCGACGAATTCTTCGGTCTCTATGACGAGTTGTCGGTCCGCCGCTGCCTGACCTATTGGGCCGGCGCCCATGGCCTTGCCGGCGATACCGAGGCCGCCGTGCTCGATGCTGCCCGTCGCCTCGGCCTCGCCGACCGGCTGGAGGAGCGGGCGGGCAGCCTGTCGCGGGGCCTGCGCCAGCGTCTCGCCATCGCCCAGGTGATCATCCACCGGCCGCGCATCCTCCTGATGGACGAGCCGGCCTCGGGCCTCGACCCGGAGGCGCGGGCGGGTCTCGCCGATCTCATCCGCAGCCTGCAGGCGGAAGGGATGACGATCATCGTCTCGTCCCACATCCTCGTCGAGCTGCAGGACTATTCCAGCCACATGCTGATCGTCGACAAGGGCCGCATCGTCGATCATGCGCCGATCGGCGGCGCGTCGCCACGCCAGCGCAGCCGCCGCCTGCGCCTTGTCCTGTCGCGGCCGGCCGATGCTCTGGCCAGCGCCCTCGGCGGTGAGGCCGGGCTTGTGGTCGCGCCCGACGGCCTTGCCGCGCAATTCGATTTCACGGGCGATCTCGAGGCGCAGACGGCTTTGCTCGCCCGCCTCGTCGGTCAGGGCCTGCCGGTCGCCGCCTTCGGCGAGGACCATGAAAGCCTGCAGGACCGCTATATCGAGAAACTGAAGGCGTCGCGCTGATGAGCCTCCTCCTCAATCCGGAACTCCGCCGCAACCTGTGGCTCGAACTCGGCCCGGCGCGGGTGATCGCCATGCCGGCGGTGCTGTTCATGGTCTTCCTCCTGGCCTGGACCTGGGGCAAGGCGGAAGGCATGGCCTTCGCCGCCGCCTTCACCGGCTGGGCGCTCCTCGTGCTCTGGGGCACGCGGCTCGCCTGTGATGCCGTGATTTCCGAGGTTCAGGGCCGGACCTGGGATGGCCAGCGTCTCTCCAGTCTCGGGCCGCTGCGGATGACCATCGGCAAGCTGGCGGGCGGCCCCATCTATGCCTGGTATGGCGGCGTGATCTGCCTTGTCGCGCTGCTGGCGGCCGGCGGCATCGCGGACGAGCCGCTGGTGCCCATCGGCCTCGTCGTCACCGGCTTGTTCGGGCAGGCGGTCGCGCTGTGGTTCGGCCTCGTGCAGCTGCGGCTGCGCTCGGGCGTGCAGCGCTTCCATGTCACCTTCGCCCAGGTGGTCGGCATCATCGTTTCGGTCCAGCTGACGCCCTTCGAGCATTTCATCGATGTCTCGGTCAGCTGGTACGGCATGACCTTCAACGGTTTCGAATTCGCCCTGCTGTCGACGGCGCTGTTCACCGTCTGGGCCTGGATCGGCTGCTATCGCCTGATGCGGGCGGAATTGCAGTATCGCAGCTGGCCCCTGGTCTGGTGCGCGTTCCTGGTCTTTCTCCTCGTCTATTTCGACGGTCTGTCCGGGCAATATTTCGGCCTGTTCAGCCCCTTCGCCCGGTTCAGCGCGGACGAGGCTTTCCTGTGGCAGGCCGGCGGTTTCCTGACCATCGTCTCGGCCAGCTGGTTCGCCATGTTGCTGGAGCCCAAAAGCATCGTCCGCCTGCGCCGCCTGTTCGAGCGGCTGCGCAAGGGCGATGCCGCCCGCGCCCTTGGCGACCTGCCGGTCTTCGTCGCCGGCCTGCCGGTCCTCGCCATCGCCGCGGTCCTGCTGACCCTCGGCAAGCCGGAGCCGGGCCTTCTGCTGGCGCAGGCGGCTTCGCTCGTGTTGTTCCTGCTGCGCGATGGCGCGCTCGTCTATTACGTCGTGCTGGCGCCCGGGGCGCGGCGCGGCCATCTCGCCGCGCTGGTCTATCTCGTGCTGCTCTATGGCGTCGTGCCGGGCATCCTGGCCGGGGCGGACGCGGGCGTGCTGCTCGCCGCCTTCGTGCCGCTCGCCATGAAGGCGCCGGTGATCGGCCTTCTCGGTCCCGCCGTGCAGGCCATCGCCTTCGGCTTCCTGCTGTCGTCCCGGCTGACCACGGTGAGGGGCTGACGCCATGGCGAGACTGTGGCGCAATTGGTCGGGCCTGCAACAGGCCGCCCCCGCCATCAGCTTCGCCCCCGTGGAGGAAAGCGGCATCATCGCCGCCGTGCGCGAGGCCGGCGCGCGGGGCCTTGGTCTTCGCGTCGTCGGCAGCGGCCATTCCTTCACGCCGCTCTGCGTGACCGATGGCGCCCAGATCAGCCTGGCCGGTCACAGCGGACTTGTTTCGGTCGAGGGGACGAGGGCGCGGGTGCGGGCCGGCACCACGATCCGCGCCCTTGGTCCCCTGCTCCGGGCCAGGGGCCTCAATCTCGCCAATCAGGGCGATATCGACGCCCAGGCCATCGCAGGCGCCATCGGCACGGCGACCCATGGCACCGGCCTAGGCCGGGGCTGCCTGTCGGCCCAGGTCGCGGCGCTTCGCCTCGTCACCGCCTCGGGCGAGGTGATCGAATGCGACGAGGCGAATGCCCCCGATATCTTCAACGCGGCGCGTGCCTCGCTCGGCGGTATCGGCATCATCTCGGAAGCGGTGATCGACTGCCTGCCGGCCTATAACCTGCGCGAGAGCCGGCGCATCACCCCGCTCGACGAGGTGATCGCGGGTTTCCGCAAGGAAGCGGCGGCCCATGCCCATGCGGAATTCTTCTGGTTCCCGCTGACCGACAGCGCGGTGATCAAGACCCTGGACCACACGGACGAGGCGCCGGGCCGCTGGCGGTCGCTTCGGGTCGCCAAGGAAGCCGCGCTCGAGAATGGCGCGCTCTGGGGTTTTGGCCAGTTGTCGCGGCGCGTGCCCGCGCTGGCGGGGCCCCTGGCCCGCCTGTCGGCGGCGGCGGGCGGGGGCGGCGGCTTCGTCGACGAGGCGCATCGGGCCTTTCCCTCGCAGCGCTCCGTCCGCTTCAACGAGATGGAATATGCCGTGCCGGCGGACGAGGGTCTGTCCTGCATCGCCGAGATCAGGGACTGGTTCCGCCGAAGCGGCGAGAAGATCTACTTCCCGATCGAATTCCGCTTCGTCGCCGCCGACGACATCTGGCTCAGCCCCTTCTTCGGCCGGGCCAGCGCGACCATCGCCGTGCACCGCCTGGCGGGGGAGGATTTCAAAGCCTATTTCGCGGCGATGGAGGCGATCTTCCGCAATCACGGCGGCCGGCCCCATTGGGGCAAGTTGCATACGTTGAAGGCGGCTGAACTGGCGGCGCTCTATCCCGCCTGGGATGCCTTCCAGGCGGTGCGCCGCCGGCTCGATCCGGGCGGGCTGTTCCTGAACGATTACCTGCGGGACCTGTTCGGCGCCTAAGGCCCGACCATGCCGCCGATGACGAAGGCGAGGGTGATGAACTGCGCGAGGTTCAGGCCCTGGCTGACGCCATGCAGCCGGCTGAAACTGGCGGCGGCCCTGGCGTCGCCGGCATCGCGCGCATCCGACAGGCGGATGATCTCGGGCCGCAGCAGCAGATGGGCGAGAACGAAGCCGATGGCGACGAGGCCGAGCAGGGCGCCGATCCAGAACGGCGGCGCCAGCAGGGCGCCGAGGCCGGTCAGCACGATCATCGCGGGGTAATAGACCGCGAAGGCATCGCGCATGAAACGGGCGCCTTCCGCCCTGCCCAGCTTGCCGAAGACCATGGGCGCGAGGAGGAAGGAAAAGAACGCCATGCCCCCGAAGGCGAGACTGGAGAGGAGGGCCGCGAGCGTCATCATGGCTGGATCCTAGCCGAAGGAAACGATCAGCACGATGGTCAGAACGGTCAAGGTCCACAAGACTCCATCGCCGACCCCACCGACGGAGACATAGCGCGCGAGCCCGACCGCCGCCTGGCCGACCAGCCGTCCGCCGCCGCCGAGGAAACCGCCGGCGGTCTCGCCGATGCGATCGAGCAAGGCGCCGAGTCGGCCGAAGCCGTCGACCGCGGCGATCACCCATGAGGGCAGCGGCACGGCCAGCGCGGCGAAGGCGCCCGGGCGCTGGCGGAAGATTCGGCGCAGCGGCGTCAGCATGACGAGGGCGGCGACGGCGAGGGCGATGCCCTGCACGATCAGCGGCGTCGCATGGAAGGCGATTTCGGCATGGGGGCTGAGGGCGCCGCCGAAACTGCCGAGGGCAAGCCCCGCGAGGGTGAGGAGAAGGGCGGCAGCCCCCTCGCGCGAGGTGATGCGATCATCGCCGGGCGTGCCGAATTTCTCGATCAGCGGGCGAAGACCGGCGGTGGCGAAGACCACGGCGCCGACGATGACGATGACGATATCGGCCCAGCCGAGACCGGCGTGGATCAGCGCCTCGCCGATCACCGCCTTGCCGAGATAGCCGGCAAGGCCCGGCAGGCCGATGGTCAGCGCGGCGAGCAGGGCGAAGGGCCGAAGCCCGGCCGGGGCCTTGCCGCCCCGGGCTTCCAGCGCCCCGGCGACGAGGAACAGCAGCGTCGCATAGATGACATGGCCGATGGCCAGCAGGCGGACGCCGTCCAGCGCCTCGGGCGTGCCGAGGCCGATGCCGGCGATCATGACGCCGAGCTGGCTGACCACGGCCCAGGTCAGCAGGCGGCGCCAGTCGGATTCGAACAGGGTGGGGATCACGGCCATGACGGCCATGAAGAGGCCGAGCCAGATCAGCGCCGGCTCGCCCGGGAACAGGCGGGCGAGGGCGATCACGGCGACCTTGGTCGCGAAGGCGGACAGGAAGAGGGAGCCGGTCGGGCTCGCAGCGGCATAGGCATGGATCAGCCAGCCGTGCACCGGCGGCGCCGCCGCCTTGATCAGCAGGGCGAGGAGCACGAAGGCCCCGGCGGTCACCGTGCCATTGCTGTCCAGCGCGATGCCGATCAGCAGCAGCACCCCGGCCAGCACTTGCAGCAGCAGATAGGCGAGGCCGGCGCGGACGGCGGCGGGCGTGCCGCCGGCCATGACGATGAGGGCGGAGGCGATGGCGATCACCTCGGTCCAGATCATCAGCCCGCCCAGGCTTCGGCTGGCGAGGGCGGCGCAGGCGGCGCCGGTGGCGACGAGACCGGCGGCGACCGCCATCCGGTCTTCATGGGCGGCGGCGAACATCAGGCCGGCCCCGGCGACGAGATGGAAGGCGATGGCGAGCGCGGCGTCGAGCGGCTGCAGAACCGCCGGGGCACCCGTCATGAACATCAGCCACAGGCTGGCCAGCATGCCGAGATAGCCGATGTTGCGCGCGGCGATGGGCAGGCGGCACAGGCCGGCGAGCAGGCCGGCCAGCAGCAAGGGCCAGCCCGGCGGCAGCTGCGCGAGATCGAGGGCGAGGGCTTCGGTCATGGCAGGGCTCCAAGGCCGATGGCCGGCGCGACGAAGCGCAGGATGGCCGGTGCCGCGACGAAGAGAACGACGCAGCCCGCCGCCGTCACCACCGGCGGGATCAGGGCCAGCAGGGGCAGGGGGCCGTCGCCATGGCCGTGATCGCCCTCGGGCAGGGCATGGGGATCATCCTCCCCGGGCTTGCGGAACACGGCGGTGACGAAGATCGGCACCAGATAGCCGAGGGTGAGCAGGGTCGAGAGACCCAGGCAGCCGACGAGCAGATAGAGATCGCGGGCCGATGCCGCCTCGAGGAGGAGGAATTTCGGCCACATGCCGCCAAAGGGCGGCAGGCCGGCGACCGACAGCGACCCGACGAGGAAGGACGCCATCAGAAGCGGCAGCTTCACGCCGATGCCGGATATTTCCGAGAGTTTCTTCTTGTGGGTCGCGATCTGGATCGCGCCCGCGCCGAAGAACAGGGTGATCTTGCCCCAGGCGTGCATGACCAGCTGAAGAATGCCGGCGCCGATCGCCAGCGGCGAGCCGATGGCGACGGCGAGGGTGACCATGGCGAGCTGCGCCACGGTCGAATAGGCGAGGCGGGCCTTGAGATCGTCCTTGGTCATGGCGATGACGCTGGCGGCGATGACGCTGGCGGCGGCGATCACGATCAGCACGTCGCCCACGCCCCTTCCGATCACGTCGATGCCGAAGATATAGACGGCGATCTTCAGCAGGGTGAAGACGCCGGCCTTCACCACGGCGACGGCATGGAGCAACGCGGAGACCGGCGTCGGCGCCACCATGGCGGCGGGCAGCCAGCCGTGCAGCGGCATCAGCGCCGCCTTGCCGACACCATAGGCGAAGAGGAGGAGGAGGACGGTCAGCAAGCCGTCGCCCAACTTGCCGTCGAGAATGCCGCCCGGCGTGAAGTCGAGGGTGCCGGCGGCGATCCAGGTCCAGAGAATGGCGCCGAGGAACGGCACGAGCGAGGTCGCCAGCAGATAGGCGAGGTAACGCCGCGCGCCCGCGATGGCGCCTTCGGTCTGCCAATGGACGACGAGGGGATAGGTGACGAGGGTCAGCACTTCATAGGCGACGAAAAGCGTCGCCAGAGTGCCGGCCATGGCGATCGCCATGGCGGCGGAAAGCGCGAGGGCGAAACAGGCGTAGAAGCGGGTCTGGCGCGGTGCGTGTTCCGCCCGCATGTAACCGATGGAATAAAGCGAGTTGAGGCCCCACAGCCCGGCCGCGACCCCGGCGAAGACCAGGCCGATCGGCTCCGCCCGCAGCATCAGGGCAAAGCCCGGCAGGATCTCCGCGATGACGAGGGGCTGGGCGGTGGCGGCGTCGAAGCCGGCGATCAATTCGTAGACGGTGACGGCGAGGCCGGCGGCGCCCGCCAGCGTCACCGCTTCCCGGATATTGGGCGAGCGGCCGGTGAGGGCGATGAGAAGGGCGGTCGCCAGCGGCAGCAGGATCGCGGTCAGCATCAGGTCATGCGGGCTCATGGCGCGCCCCCGATCATCTGCGCGGCGATTCGGCCGGCCAGGGTCAGCATCGGCTCGCTCCAGATGCCGAGCCCGATGGTGGCGGCGCCGAGCAGGCCGACCGGCAGCAGGAAGGCGGGATGCAGGTCATGGCGCGGGGCGGTTTTCGCCGGCGCCGCCATGCCCGCCTCGACGATGCGCCAGACATAGGCGACGGTGATCAGCGAGGTCAGCATGACACCGCCGACGACCAGCCAGTTGGCCTGCTCGAAGGCGAGCTTGACCACCAGCAGCTTGGAGACGAAGCCGGCGGTCAGCGGCACGCCGATCAGGGCGAGGCCGCCGAGGACGAGGAAGCCGAAGGCGACGGGCATGTCCCTCGACAGGCCGGCCAGCGCATCCATCCGGGTCGTGCCGCGGCGATGCAGGACGGCGGCGGTGGTCGCGAACATGCCGCCCTTGATGATCGCATGATTGAACAGGTTGACGAGGGCGGCGGCGATACCGGCGATGCCGCCGAGGCCGAGGGCGACCAGCATTAACCCTAGGTTCGCGATCGAGGAATAGGCCAGCAGCCGGCGCAGATCCTTGGTCGTCACCGCGATGACGGAGCCCGCGACCAGCATGGCGAGGCCGATGGGCGGCAGCAGGGCGGCGAAATTCACCCGGCCGATCTCGCCCGGCGTGTCGAAGACGAAATCCGACATGCGGATCAGCAGATAGATCGAGACCTTGGTCGCCGTCATGGCGAGGAAGGTGCCGATGCCTGCCGGCGCATAGGCATAGGCGTTGGGCATCCAGCGGTGCAGCGGCAGCATGGCCGCCTTCAGCGCGATGCCGACGAAGATGAAGGACGAGCCGACGATGACGGCCCGCTTCGGCGCCGTCGCCATCCGCTCGCCGAGGTCGGCCATGTTCAGCGTGCCGGTGACGACATAGAGGAAGGCGATGCCGATGACGAAGAAAGTGGCGCCCGTCGCGCCCAGCACCAGATAGTCGAAGGCCGCGGTCAGGGCGCGGCGGTCGGCGCCGGCGCCCATGGCGATCAGGACATAAGTCGAGAGCGACGAGATTTCGAGGAAGACGAAGACGTTGAAGATATCGCCGGTGACGACGATGCCGACAAGCCCGGCCAGGCACAGCAGGAAAGCGGCGAAGAGACGGGGCTGATCGCCCGGCGCGATGGTGCCGCGCAGCGAGACCGGCAGGAACAGGGCGACCAGCGTCGCCGCATAGCTGAGCAGGCAGGCCATGGCAGCCGCCAGCAGGTCGATGCGATATTCGATGCCGATGGGCGGCGCCCAATTGCCGAGGGCATAGGAGATCACCGTGCCGTCCAGCGTCTGGCACAGCAGCAGCGTGGCGAGCGCGGCATCGAGGGCGGCGATGATCAACACGGCCGCCCCGGCGATCCGGGCATCGCGCAGCAGGGCGACGAGCGGCGCGCAGAGCAGCGGCAGGACGACGACGAGGACGGCGGCGTGCTGGGCGATCATGGCCGGGCCTCCGGCTCGGGCGGCAATTCGGGCACGGTGAGGGGCAGGAGATCCTCCTCCTCGATGGTGCCGAAACTTTCGCGGATGCGGACGGCGAGGGCGAGGCCGACCGCCAGCGTGGCGACGCCGACGACGATCGCGGTCAGGATCAGCACCGAAGGCAGCGGGTTGGAATAGCTGTTGAAGCCGGGCGACAGAATGGGCGGGGTCGCCCCGTCGACGACGCCGATGGCGATGTAAAGGACGAAGACCGAGACCTGGAAGATGCCGAGGCCGATCAGCTTCTTCACGAGGTTGCCCTGCGCGATGACGATGTAGAGCCCGGTCATCATGAGAATGATGACGGCCCAATAGGGGAAGAGACCGACGAGATCGCTCATGGCTCGCTCCGGCGGCTGGCGAAGCGCTGGAACAGCAGGATCATCACGCAGGTCACGGTCATGAAGACGCCGAATTCGATCGCGGTCAGGCCGATCTGCTGCCCGCTGGGCCGGGGCGACAGGGCATCGTAGTCGAGGAACTGGTGGCCGAGCGCGAGGGTGACGAGACCCGTGCCGCCGTAAGTGAGGACACCGAGCGCGGCGATGACCTTCAGCACCCGCTCCGGCACCAGTTTGTTCAGGCGATCGATGCCGAAGACGAGACCATAGAGGATCATGGCACCGCCGAATATGGCCCCGGCCTGAAAGCCACCACCCGGACTGTAAGCGCCATGGAACTGGACATAGGGAGCGAGGAACAGGGTCATCGGCACGAAAAGCGTCGCGATCGAACGAAGAATGACGTCGCGATCCGCCCGCGCCGGGGCATCGCCGCGCCGCAGGGGCCGGGCCTGCGAGCCGCCGAGCAGCATCAGGACACCAAGGGCGGCGGTGAAGACCACCACTGTTTCGCCCATCGTGTCATAGCCGCGATAGGAGCCGAGCACCGAGGTGATGACATTGGGAATGCCGATCTCCGCCGCGCTCTCGTTCAGGTAATGCGGCGCGACATGCTGGTTGGCCGGGGCGAGGGGATCGCCGAAACGTGGCAGCTCCAGCGTGCCATAAACCAGGGCAAGGCCGCAGATGGTCGAGACGATGAGACCGACCGCCGAGGCGCGGCGGCCGACCCGCTTCTCGCGCCGGCCGGTCAGGCGGATCGCGGCGAGGGTCAGCACGGTCGAGACGCCGGCGCCGACACAGGCTTCGGTGAAAGCGACATCCGGCGCGTCGAACAGCACGAAGATGGCGCAGCAGGTGAAGCTGAAGATGCCCGACAGCATGGTGACCACCAGGAGGTCGTCCATGAAGGCGATGGTCACGGCAAGCGCGCCGAGCGCGGCCAGGAGGCCGATCATCAGAAGGGTTTCCATCGGTCTATTCCCCCGGCACGGCCGGCGGGGGCCGGTCCTCGTGCAGGCTGGGGCGTAACCCCGATCGGAAGGCGGCCCGGGCCAGGGCGTGGCAACTGGCGGGCGAGGCGAAAAGCGCGACGATCAGGACGACGATCAGCTTCACCGCCGTCAGCAGGTCGGGCGACAGCACGGCGAGGCCGACCAGGATGCCGATGGCGCCAGCCGTGTCGGTGACGCCGGCGGCATGGGCCCTCGTATAGAAATCGGGCAACCGTACGAGGCCGAAGGCGCCGATGAGCGCGGTCAGCCCTCCGATACCGATCAGGATATCCCCCAGCACGAGACGCGCGAGGTCCAGAATGTCGAGCAGGGTCATGACCGTTCCTTGTCCCCGACCAGATAGCGCAGCACCGCGACCGTGCCGATGAGGTTCAGCACGGCATAGACAAGGGCGATATCGATGAAGTCGTAACGGTCCGTGGCGAAGCCGAGAACCGCGATGAGCAGGATCGTCTTGGTGCCGATCACGTTCAGCGACAGTACCCGGTCGAATACCGAGGGACCGGCGATGGCGCGAATCAGGGCCAGGGCGAAGGTCATGAAAAGCGCGATGGCGACGGCGGCATACATGTTCAGGCACCCGTGCCGCGAAAATCTTCATCGAGAATCAGGCAGCGCCGGTCCATTTCGCCGTCCTGCAGCGAAGCCAGTCCTTCGCGGTGCAGCGCGTGAATCAGGAACTG
The DNA here is from genome assembly GCA_025869435.1 of Zavarzinia sp. Lineage (GTDB taxonomy): Bacteria > Pseudomonadota > Alphaproteobacteria > Zavarziniales > Zavarziniaceae > Zavarzinia. The sequence goes on along the minus strand of JAOZVS010000067.1, from coordinate 298 downwards.
GTCACCTTCGGCGAGGACGGTGATCGTCCCCGGGGTCAGGGTGATCGAATTGGCATAGAGCGTCTTGCACAGCTCGGTCTTCTGCGAGGCGTGAACCCAGCCCATGGCGGGGCTCGCCGGCTTGCCGAGACCCAGCACGCAGCGAATGACATCGATATTCGCCTTGATGATCTCCACAAGAAGCCAGCGCCAGTATACAACCAGTGATACGATCAGGGCGAAGGGCTGGAAGTGCCGCGACACGAGCCCGAGGTGAGTCAGCAGGAGAATCACGCCGACGACCGAGAGAACGGAAGTG
>JAOZVS010000066.1 GCA_025869435.1 Zavarzinia sp. | reverse complement strand
GGGAAGTTGAACGGCGTGATGCCGGCGACGACGCCCAGCGGCTGGCGCATCGAATACATGTCGATGCCGGGGCCGGCGCCCTCGGTGAAGTCGCCCTTCAGCAGATGCGGGATGCCGCAGGCGAATTCGATCACCTCGAGGCCGCGCTGGATGTCGCCCTTGGCGTCCGAGATCACCTTGCCGTGCTCTTCCGAGAGCAGACGGGCGAGGCTGTCCATCTCGCGCTCGACCAGTTCCTTGAACTTGAACATGACGCGGGCGCGCTTCTGCGGGTTCTGCGCCGCCCAGGCCGGGAAGGCCGCCTCGGCCGCCGAGATCGCGGCCTCGACCTCTTCCTTGGTCGCGAGGGGAGCCTTGCGGATCACTTCGCCCAGGGTCGGGTTGAAGACGTCCTGGAAGCGGCCGCTCTGCCCCTGCAGATGCTCGCCGTTGATGAGGTGGGTCAGATGCGTCGCCATGGCGTTTCCCCGAATGAATTCTTCGGCCGGAAAACTGGCACAGCCCGCATTTTTCTTCCACAGGCGTTGCCGCAGGATCATTGTGCGGAAACGCAGAGGGCGGCAAGAGTTGATCATGCAGGCATATCGATGACCGGACGGCTGGACTGGGACGATCTGCGCTACCTCCTCGCCGTCGCGCGGGCCGGACGGGTCTCGCTGGCCGCGAAACGTCTCGGCGTCGACCATTCGACGGTGATCCGCCGCATCGGCGTCCTGGAGGAAGCGCTGGGCGCCCGCCTCGTCGATCGCGGGCCGACCGGCTATGACCTGACCGACCGGGGCGTCACCCTCGTCGCCGCGGCCGAGCAGATGGAGACCATGGCCCTCGGCGCCCTCGACCAGATCACCGGGGTCGATGCCCAGATCTCGGGCGCCGTCCGGGTGGGCGCGCCCGACGGCTTCGGCACCCTGTTCCTCGCCGGGCGGCTGGGGCGGCTGGTCGCGCAGCATCCCGGCCTCGAATTGCAGCTGATCGCCATGCCCCGGGTGTTTTCCCTGTCGAAGCGCGAGGCCGATCTCGCCATCAGCCTGTCGCCGCCCCGCTCCGGCCGGCTGGTGGCGACCAAGCTGACCGATTACAAGCTGGGGCTTTACGGCACCGCCGCCTATCTCGGGCAGCGCGGCACGCCGGTCCGGGTCGAGGACCTGCCGGATCACACCTTCATCGGCTATATCGACGACCTGCTGTTCACGCCGGAACTCGACTATCTCGCCGAAATCCATCCGGGCATCCGGGCTTCTTTACGCAGCGCGGGGCTGGTCGCCCAGTTGCAGGCGGCGAAATCCGGTTTCGGGCTGTGCGTGCTGCCGCATTTCGCGGCGGTGACCGAGCCTTCGCTGGCGCCGGTGCTGCCCGGGGCGGTGGATCTGACCCGTTCCCTCTACATGCTCACCCATGCCGACTTGAAGGATCTGCCGCGCGTCCGCGCCGTCAGCCGCTTTGTGGTCGAAGAGACACGCATGGCCCGGGAATTGTTCCTGCCCTGAAAAAAGCCCTGCCCTGCCATGGCGGGCACGCCGCCCTTGGTTAAAGTAGCGGCAGCCGGCCGGAGAGGACATGAGTCTCACCTATCAGATCATTCTCATCGGCGCCCTCATGGGCGTCTTCGCCATCGTCGCCGGAAGGGTCTCGTCCCGGCTCGGCGCCCCGGTCCTGCTGGTCTTCCTCGGCCTCGGCATGCTGGCGGGGGAAGACGGCCTCGGCATTCGCTACGATGATGTCTCGGGCGCCTATTTCGTCTGTTCGGTCTCGCTGGCGGTCATTCTGTTCGACGGCGGGTTGCGCACCCAGCGCAGCACGATCGCCGTCGCCGGCCTGCCTTCGCTTGTCCTCGCGACGGTCGGGGTCGCGATCACGGCGGGCATCGTCGCCCTGGCGGCCTGGGCCATGTTCGGCACGCCGCCGGCCGGGGCGCTGCTGATCGGCGCCATCGTCGCCTCGACCGATGCCGCCGCCGTGTTCTTCCTGCTGCGGCTGCAGAAACTCGACATCGCGCGCCGGGTCGCCTCCACCCTCGAAATCGAGTCGGGGCTGAACGATCCGATGGCGATCTTCCTGACCCTGCTGGCGATCGAGATGATCGGCGTCGGCGGCCTGTCCTTCGGCGAAGGCGTGCTCACCTTCCTCGTCCAGATCGGGGGCGGCGCGCTGATCGGCTGGGCCGGGGGCCGCGCGCTGGTCTTCCTCGTCAACCGGCTGGAGATCGCCGCCGGGCTCTATCCGATCCTCGTCGTCATGTCGGCGCTGACGATTTTCGCCGGGGCCCAGCTGATCGACACCTCGGGCTTTCTCGCGGTCTATGTCGCCGGCTTCATCCTCGGCAACGAGCGCCACCGGGCGAGCCAGCTGATCCTGCGTTTCAACGACGGCATCGCCTGGCTGGCGCAGATCGCCATGCTGCTGACCCTCGGCCTCCTGGTGACGCCGACCAAGCTGCTGCCGGTGCTGCTGCCGGCGCTCGGCGTCGCCGCCGTGCTGATGGTCCTGGCGCGGCCGCTCGCGGTCTTCCTGTGCCTGTGGCCATTCCGCTTCACGATGCGCGAGCGGGCTTTCGCCGCCTGGGTGGGCCTGCGCGGCGCGGTGCCGATCTATCTCGCGCTGCCGCCGATCATCGAGCACATGCCGGGGGGCGAGACCCTGTTCGGCGTCGCCTTCGTCGTCGTCCTGACCTCGCTGATGCTGCAGGGCTGGACCGTGGCGCCGGCGGCCCGCTTCCTCAACCTCGCCCTGCCACCGTCCAAGGCCCAGGCCGAGCGACGCGACGTCGACGTGCCGCTGGGTGCCCATCGCGACATCGTCGGCTATACGGTGCTGCCGGGATCGAGCGTGCTCGAAAAATCCTTCGCCGCCCTCGCCCTGCCGGAAGGCGCGCGGGTCCTGACGGTGCTGCGGGCGGGGGCCGTGGTCGAGACGGCGCAGGTCGACCGTCTGTCGCCGCGCGACTATGTCCTCGTCATCGCCGATCCCGAGCAGATCCACACCCTCGACCGGCTGTTCGCGCCCCGCCGGGGCGGCGGCGGTGTGCAGGCGGGCGAATTCACCGTCGATGCCCGCCAGACCATCGACGATCTCGGCCGGCTCTATGGTCTCGAGGTCCGGCCGCAGGACGTGGGCAAGACCATCGGCGCCGTGCTGGCCGCCGCCTTCGGCGGCAAGCCGGTGGCGGGCGACCGCCTGGCCTATGGCCCGGTCGAGCTGGTGGTGCAGGGGGTCGACGACGAAGGCGCGGTCGATCACGTCGGCCTGGCGCTGGAGCCCGAGGCCGAACGGCCGACCTTCGGCCGCCTGATGAAACGCGGCCGTTCGCGTCTGCGCTTCGTCGGGCGACGCATCGCGCGGCTTGCGGGCCGGGGCCGCCGGGCCTAGAAGGGTTCCGAAGCGCAACGCCGGAAAGGGACGGTCGGCGGCATGGTCACGCTCTACCATATCCTTGACGGCAAGCTGGTGCGCACCCCCTGGCAGCTCGGCTCCGCCCTGCCTGAACGCCTCGTCTGGGCCGATATCATGGAGCCGACGACGGAGGAGGAGCATTCCCTCGAAGCCCTGCTCGGCCTCGACCTGCCGACCCGCGCGGAAATGCGCGAGATCGAGGTTTCGTCCCGCCTCTACGAAGTCGACGGCGCCCGCTTCATGACCGCGACCGTGGTCTCCAAGGCCGACACCCAGCTGGCCGAAGCCGGGGCGATCACCTTCGTGATGGCCAATCATGTCCTCGTGTCGCTGCGCTATTCCGATCCGCTGTCCTTCACCATCTTCTCGGCCCGGGCCCTGAAGCTGCCCGGCCAGTGCGAAAGCGGCGAAACCGCCCTCGCCGGCCTGATCGAGGCGATCATCGACCGGGCGGCGGATGTCCTCGAGAATGTCGCGACCGAGATGGACACGCTGTCGCGCAATGTCTTCCGCTCCAAGATCAATGACGGCGACAGCATCGACCTCGAGGAGGCGCTGCGTTCCCTCGGCCGCTTCGACGATCTGACCGGCAAGGTGCGGGAAAGCCTCGCCTCGATCGAGCGGGTGGTCAGCTTCCTCACCCAGGTGCTGGCGCCCGAGGTGAAGAAGGATTATCGCGCCCGGCTGAAGACCATGGCGCGCGATATCCGGTCGATCGCCGAACATGCCTCGGCCCTCGCCCAGAAGGTCAATTTCCTGCTCGACGCCACCCTCGGCATGATCAACATCGAACAGACGCGGGTGATCAAGATCCTCTCGGTCGGGGCCACGGTCTTCCTGCCGCCGACCCTGATCGCATCGGTCTACGGCATGAATTTCGAGCTCATGCCGGAATTGCACTGGGACTTCGGCTATCCGATGGCGATCGTGCTGATGATCGTCTCGGCGGTGCTGCCCTATTTCTACTTCAAGCGCAAAGGCTGGCTGTAGCGGTCATGGATGTCTTCCTGCTGGTTTCCGTCGTCCTCATCGGCATCCTCGAGGGACTGACCGAATTCCTGCCCGTCTCCTCGACCGGGCATCTCATCGTTCTCAGGGAAGCGCTGGGCGTCGAGCTGCCCCAGGCCTTCCTGATCGCGATCCAGCTGGGCGCCATTCTCGCGGTCTGCACCGTTTATCACCGGCGCATCACCTCGACCCTGCGGGGGCTGGTCGCGCTCGATCCGCGTGCGATCCGCTTCACTGTGAACCTGCTGGTCGGCTTCCTGCCGGCCATGGTGGTCGGGCTGCTGGCCTATAAGGTGATCAAGGACGTGCTGCTGGAAAGCCCGCTGACCGTCGCCATCGCGCTGATCGTCGGCGGTATCGCGATCCTCGTCCTCGAGCGGCGCTTCGACCGCCCGCGCATCCATTCGGTCGACGAGCTGGCGCCGGCCACCGCCTTCGGTATCGGCGTCGTCCAGTGCCTCGCCATGGTGCCCGGCGTTTCGCGCTCGGGCGCGACCATCATGGGCGGGCTCGGCTTCGGTCTCGGGCGCAAGGCGGCGGCGGAATTCTCCTTCTTCCTGGCGATCCCGACCATGGTCGCGGCCACGGCCTACGATCTTTACAAGACCGCCGGCACCCTGACACACGAAGGCGCCGGCGCGATCGCCATCGGCTTCGGCATCGCCTTCGTGGTCGCCGCCCTGGTAGTCAAGGCGGCGGTCGGCTTCATCGAGCGCCATGGCTTCGCGCCCTTCGCCTGGTACCGCATCGGGGCGGGCGCGCTCGTTCTGCTCTGGCTCGCCCTGCGCTGACAGGGGGCGACTCCTCGGCGAAAGGCTCCGGCCTTCGCCGGAGCGACGAATGCAAATTAAGGCGTCATCCCGGCGCAGGCCGGGATCTGGTGACGAGGGGGCGGAGCCGCCTCAGCTCCGCTTGCCGGGGCTGCCGCCAAGGGCGAGGAAGGCGGCCATTTCGGCGGGAATCGGCCCCGCTTCATCGAGCCGCGAGCCCATTTCGGTGCCCGAGAGGATGCGTGTCAGCTGGCTGCGCGCCCGCGAGACCCGGCTCTTGATCGTGCCGATGGCGCAGCCGCAGATCTCCGCCGCTTCCTCGTAGGAGACGCCGCTGGCGCCGACGAGGATCAGCACCTCGCGCTGTTCCTCGGTCAGGCGCCAGAAGGCGCGGCGGAAATCGTCGAATTCGAGGCCCGACTCCTGGGTCGGCTTCATCGAATGCTGGCTCTCGTTCATCTCGTCCAGCGGATCGGTCTTCATCCGCGACTTGCGCCCCTCGTTGTAGAAGAGGTTGCGCAGGATGGTGAACATCCAGGCCTTGAAATTGGTGCCCGGCTGGAATTGATGGGCCGCGGTCAGGGCACGGACCACGGCATCCTGCACGAGGTCGTCCGCCCTTTCGCGATGGCCGGTCAGGAAGCGGGCGAAGGCGCGTAAGTGCGGCAACACCGCGATCACCTCGGCCCGGACATCGAACTTCACCGGCGCGGCCACGACGGCGGCGGGCATGTCGTCGCTCAACGCTTGCCCCCATCCGGGGACTCGTCCGGCGTATCGCCGAAGTCGATATTGTCGAGAAGGTCGAGAAGGTCCTTGGGCAAGGGTTCGTCGGCGACATCATTGTAAAGCTGGCGGATCTGATTCTCCACCCAGCCTTCCGGCGATGCCTTGCCGCGGGCGCCCTTGGCTCCGCCTTTACGCTTGGTGTTTCCGTCTTCGTCGGCCATGACCTGTCCCGGAAGTGCCGCTTCAACCTAACGGCCATGGAACCAACGGGGAAGCCCCTGCATTGGTTCCATGGGGCTTTTGTGGCACAACGGGGCGGCGACACGCCCAGGGGATTCCATACCGATGACTGACCGGAAGCAGGCCATTGCCCGACACCTGCCCTTCCTGCGCCGCTACGCGCGGGCGCTGACCGGATCGCAACCGGCGGGCGACGGCCTGATCCGCGAGGCGCTGCTGGCGCTGGGCGCGGGCAAGGCCAGCCTCGATCCCGCGCGCGACCTGAAACCCCAGCTCTATGGCCTGATCCATGCCGCGGCCGACCAGGCCCCGATGGCGACGGCCGGGGGCGGTGAAGGCGAGGCGAGGCTGCAGGCGAAACTCTCCGCCCTGCCCTCGGCCGCACGCCGCGCCCTGCTGCTGACCAGCCTCGAGGGGCTGAACCGGGCGGAAGCCGCCGCCGCCCTCGGCACCGGGGTCGAGGCGATCGACGACCTGCTGGCGACGGCGCGGGAAGAGCTGGCGCGCCAGGCCCCGGCCCGCGTCCTCGTGATCGAGGACGAGCCGGTGATCGCCCTTCATATCGCCGAAATCGTGCGCGAGGCGGGCCACGAGGTGGTCGGCATCGCGACGCGGAAGAGCGAGGCGGTCGCCCTCGCCGCCGAGCACCGCCCCAGCCTCGTCCTCGCCGACATCCAGCTCGACGACGGCTCGACCGGCATCGAGGCGGCGCAGGAAATCCTGCAATCGCTCGACGTGCCGGTCATCTTCGTCACCGCCTTCCCCGAGCGCCTGCTGACCGGCGAGCGGATGGAGCCGACCTATCTGGTCGCCAAGCCTTTCGAGCCGCAGACCCTGGTCGTCACCATCGCCCAGGCCCTGTTCCACCATCCGGTCACCTGATCCGCCATGCGCGGGCTGGCCCGGCTGCTGGATCCGCTGCGGGTCCGCCTCAGCGCGCTGATGCTGCTGGTGCTCGCCGCGCCGGCGGCGGGCGGCGTTCTGATCGCCGTCCAGGCCTATGACGAACAGACCCAGCGCGCCGAGACCCAGGTCCATCAGCTCGCCACCCTCGCCGCCTCGCACGAGCGGGATTTCTTCTTCGATACCTGGCGCCTGCTGGTCGGACTCGCCGCCGACCTGCGCCTGCCCGAGCCGGGGGGCCGCTGCCCCCGGCTGTTCGGCGCCTTTCTCGACATCTACCCCGAATACGGCAGTCTCGCGCTGATCGATCCCGATGGCCTTCAGGTCTGCTCGACCGATCGGACCACCAGGGGGCCCGTCAAATTCGGCGCCGAGGACTGGTATCGAAGGCTGATCGCCAGCCGCGACTTCACCCTGTCGGATCTCGTCCCCCTTGGCCCCGCCGGGGAGGATCCCAGCCTGGTCGCCGCCATGCCCATCATCGGCGAGGGTGATTCGCTGGTCGGCGTCATCGCGGTCTGGATCAAGCTCGACCGCATGGAACAGGTGGCGCGCGACTCCGGCCTGCCGGACGATGGCGTCGTCTATGTTCTCGACCGCAAGGGCGGTGTGCTGACCCGGCGCACCGGCGCCGTCGTCGGCGATGCCGGCCTGCCGCAGCCCGATCTCGTCACCCAGGTGGTGGCCGACGAAGTGCTGGAGTTCCGCGCCCCCGGCCTCGACGGGCAGGAGCGCGCCTATTCGACCGTCGTCCTGCAGGGCGGCGCGATCCATGTCCTGTTCGGGCTGCCGGTGAATTCCACCTTCACCTGGATCGAGCGGGATCTGGCCTCCCGACTCGCGGTCATCGGCATCACCATGCTGGCCGCCCTCGCGGCGGCGCTCGTCGGCGGGCACCTGCTCGTCATCCGCTGGGTGCGCGCCCTGCGCCGCCTCGCCGCCGATTATACCGCCGGCCGGCTGGAGGAGCGGGCGAAGCTCGACGGGGCACCGGCCGAATTGCGCGAGCTGGGCGACGGTTTCGGCGTCATGGCGCGGCGGATCGCGCTGCGCGAGGCCGATCTGAAGCGAACGATCGGCGAGAAGGACCTCTTGATCCGCGAAATTCACCACCGGGTGAAGAACAACCTGCAGACCGTGCTGTCGATGCTGTCCCTCCGCCTGCGGGGCGAGCGGGACGGCGCGGCGCGCGGCGCCCTGTCCGAGGCCGAGGTGCGGGTGAGGGCCCTCGCCCTTGTGCAGCGCCATCTCTATCTCGACGACGCGACCAGCCTCGTCGACGTAACCGCGCTACTGTCGGAACTCGCCGCCAGCATCGTGGCCGCCAGCAATGGCGATGGTCATATCGGCCTCGAGGTCGACCTGCCGCCGCTCGCCATCGAACAGGACCGGGCGACGCCGCTCGCCCTGCTGGTGACCGAACTGATCACCAACGCGATCGCCCATGGCCTCGGCGGCCGGCGCGGGATGATCCGCCTTGCCGGCCAGCGCGAGGGCGAGATGGTCACCCTCACCCTGGTCGACGATGGCGCCGGCTTCGATCCCAGGGCCAGCGGCGGCCTTGGCCTCGCCCTGGTACCCGGCCTCGTCAAGCAGATGGGCGGCGAAAGCCGGGTGGAGAGCGCGCCCGGCACCGGCACGCGCTGGATCCTCACCCTGCGAGCCGCGACCCCGCCGCCGGCATGAGCATGTTCAGGCGCCGATGCTCCAGCCGGAAGCGCAGCGGCGGCGTCAGATGCATCAGTTCGCCGTCGATGGCGATGCGCAGGCGTCGGCGTTTCGTCGCGACGGTGAGCGAGCGACAGGCGGCGAAATGGATGCCCGGCGCCGTCTCCCAATGGCCCGCGGCCACCGCGAAGGCAAGGCGCAGCAGGGCCAGCGGCCCCCTGGTTTCGGCGACATAGACCGCCAGTTCGCCATCGGCGAGGCTGGCCCGCGTGGGGACCGGGCCGGTGCCGTCGACGAAGCGGTTGTTGGCGACGACCAGCAGCGGCGTGGTGATCCGGACCGTCTCGCCGGTATCCGTGTCGACCATGACCTCGACTTCCAGTTCATGGCGGCGGAACAGGGCGCGCCAGCCCGCCCTGAACATGGCCGGCCATTTGGCGAGACCCTTGCGCCGCCGCGCCCTCTCGCGGTCCAGCACCATCCAGGGATAAAAGCCGAGCACGGCGGCGTGCAGGAAACGGATATCCCCCACGCTGGCGACATCTACGGGGGCGATATCGCCCCGCGCCAGAACCTTGGCCGCCGCCACCGGATCGAGCGGCAGGCCAAGGTCGCGGGCGGTCAGATTCATCGTGCCCAGCGGCAGCACGCCAAGGGCGACCGGCGCGCCGCCCATCAGGTTCAGCGCCCCGTTCAGCGTGCCGTCGCCGCCGCCGATCACGACGACGTCGGGTTGCGTAGTGAAAACCTTGCGCAAGGCGTCGGTCATCGCCCGCGGCCGGGTCAGCACCATGTTGACCGTGTGGCCGGCATGGGCGAAGGCGGTGCGCACCCCGTTGGCGACGGCGCCGGCATCGGCGCCGGCGAGGGTGCCGGCCTTCTCGTTCATGACGACGGTGATGCGCATCGGCTATCCTTCGGTCCTGTTACCCCATGGTTGGCAAGGGAATGTGCGATGGCAAGCTGGGATCCCGGACAATACGCCAAATTCGCCGGGCCGCGCCTGCGGCCCGCCGCCGATCTCGTCGCCCGTCTGCCGGACCGGGACTATCGCGCGGGGGTGGACCTTGGCTGCGGCGGCGGCCAGGTCACGGCGCTGCTGCGGGCGCGCTTTCCCGGCCTTGCCCTGTTGGGCATCGACAATTCGCCAGCGATGCTGGAGGCCGCCCGGAAGGCCCTGCCCGATGTCGAGTTTCGCCCGGGCGATATCGCCGATACCTCCCTGGCGGCGGGCTGCGACCTGATCGTCTCCAACGCCGCCTTCCACTGGCTGGCGAATCACCGGGCGGTGCTCGCCGCCCTGATGGCGGGCCTGCCGGCGGGCGGCGTTCTCGCTGTGCAGATGCCGCGTAACCATGACGCCCCGTCGCACCGCCTGCTGGCGGACGTGGCGGCGACACCCCGCTGGGCGGGCCGATTCGCGGGCGTCGTCGGCATAAGGCCGGTGGACGAGGCGGCGGATTACGCCCGGCTGCTGCGCCACGCCGGGGCGGCCGAGGTCGACGCCTGGACCACCGATTACATCCATGTCCTGCCGCCGGCCCCCGCCAGCCACCCGGTGCTGGAATGGGTGAAGGGCACCGCCCTTCGCCCCTATCTCGACGTGCTGGACGAGGCCGAGGCGGCGGATTTTCTCGCGGCCTATGGCGAGGCGCTTGTAGCCGCCTATCCGGCGGAAAGCGACGGAAGGGTGCTGTTTCCCTTCCGCCGCGTGTTTTTCGTCGCCAGCCGCCCGATGATCGGATGAACGGATACCGAAGGAGCCTCGCGGTGGGAACGCGCCCACGCCTGATCGAGGTCCCGGCCTTCGCCGGGACGACGAAGTGGTTTTCTTCGCGTCGCCCCGGCGGAGGCCGGGGCCTCGACACAACGAAGGCTCCGAGGCCAAGGTCCGCGTGGTGCCCGCCCTCGACGAGAGAGATTGCGCGTTTCGCTCATTCCGCCGCAGCGCGACGCATCAGGCCCGGCAGGCGAGCGATCACGGCTTCCGCTTCCGCGACCGTGCGGCGCACGATCTCGGCGGCGGGCAGGATGTCGTGGATCGCGCCCGAACCCTGCCCGGCGGCGAGGCAGGCCCGCTTCGCGTCGATACCCTCGGTGACGCCCATCAGGGTGAGATTGGCGCCGGCCTGGGCCGAGATCATGGCCTGCAGCGGAAAGGACTGGATCTGGTCCGGCTTGCCGTCCCATTCCGCCGTGTAGTCATTGCGGATCGCGCGCAGGGTCTTGCCGGTGAAGCAGCGGGTGATCACCGTGTCCTCGTCCCTTGCGGACAGGATCGCCTGCTTGTAACCCGGGGCGGCATTCGCTTCCGTGGAGGCGATGAAACGCGTGCCCATCCACACCCCGACCGCGCCGAAGGACAGGGCGGCGGCCAGGCCCCTGCCATCGACGATGGAACCCGCCGCGACCACCGGAATATCCAGCGCGTCGACCATCTGCGGGATCAGCGCCATGCCGGCGACCTTGCCGGTGTGGCCGCCGCCCTCGGTGCCTTGGGCGATCACCGCGTCGCAGCCCGCGTCCCGCGCCTTGCGGCCGTGGTTCACCGTGCCGCAGACCGCCATCACCTTGAGGCCGGCATCCTTCAGCTTCTTCATGATGGGCGCGGGCACGCCGAGGCCGGCGACGAAGGCGCTGGCGCCTTCCTCGATGATGATGTCGACGGCGGCGGTCAGGGTCTCGGGCAGGGCGGTCAGCAGGTCGACGGCGAAGGGCCGGTCGGTCAGCTGGCGGACTTTCCGCATTTCCTCGCGGATGCGGTCGGCGGGCAGGGCCGCCATGCCGAGGCAGCCGTAACCGCCCGCGTTCGAGACGGCGGCGCAGACCTCGGCGAAGGCGACGCCGCCCATGCCGGCCAGCATCACCGGATGTTCCATACCGAGAAGATCACACAGGGGGGTGTGCAGGGTCATGGTGCCGCCCTCCCGTCACTCGCCGGTCCAGTTGGGCTTGCGCTTCTCGGCGAAGGCGCGGGGGCCTTCGCGGAAATTCCTCGACATGAACATGGCGCCGACGCTCGGATAATTGCCCAGCATCGCGGCCTCCAGCCCCGGCTGCTCGAGACCGCGCAGGGCGCTTTCCTTGGTGGCGCGGATGGACGAGGGGGCGCATTCCATGATCAGCGCGGCCCAGCGCCGCGCCGCCGCCATCAATTCCGCCGCCGGCACCACCTCGTTGACGAAGCCGAGTTCCTTGCCTTCCTGCGCCGGCACCCGGCGCCCGGTCAGCAACATGCCCATGGCCGCCTTCAATCCGATCTGGCGCGGCAGGCGATGCATCCCGCCGGCAAGGGCGGCGAGGCCGACGCGCGGCTCCGGCAGGGCGAAGACGGCATTGTCCGAGGCGATGATGAGGTCGCAGGCGAGGGCGATCTCGAAACCGCCGCCCATGGCATAGCCATTGACCGCGGCGATCACCGGCTTCACCAGGTCGAAACGGTTGGTCAGCCCGCCGAAGCCGGAGGGTGGCACTTCGATGGCGCCGCCCCTGGCCTGGAACACGAGGTCGTTGCCGGTCGAGAAGGCGCGGTCGCCGGCCCCGGTGATGATCGCGACCCAAAGCTCGGGGTCGGCGGCGAAAAAGTCGAAGGCGGCCGCCAGGTCGAAAATGGCCCCCCGCTGGAGCGCCTTAAACACCACGGGCCGAATTATTGTGTCGACCCGCAG
>JAOZVS010000065.1 GCA_025869435.1 Zavarzinia sp. | reverse complement strand
GTCTTCGACAGCGAGATTTCCGACCTCGTCACCCGGCTCCTGGCGCTGCGCCAGCCGATGGCGGTGGATCTTCGCTTCATCGTCGGCGCCATGAAGATCGCGACCGATCTGGAGCGCATCGGCGACTACGCCAAGAATATCGCCAAGCGTTCCACCGTGCTCGGCGTCGCCGTGCCGCAGCAGCCGATGCACGCCATTCCGCGCATGGGCGAGCTTGTCCTCGGCATGATCAAGGATGTGCTCGACGCCATCTCGAACGAGGATGCCGAAAAGGCCATCGCCGTGCGCGATCGCGATCCGGTGCTGGACGAGCTCTACAACAGCGTCTTCCGTGAACTGCTGACCTATATGATGGAAGATCCGCGGACGATCACCGGCTGCACCCATCTGCTGTTCATCGCCAAGAACATCGAGCGCATCGGCGATCATGCGACCAACATGGCCGAGACGATCTATTACATCGTGCGCGGCCAGCGCATGGTCAGCGATCGCGCCAAGGCCGATGTGACCGCCGAGATGACCGGCCCCGACCAGGTGGCCTGACCGAAGTGAATGGTGTCTCCATGAAGCCTTCCATCCTGATCGTCGAGGATGAGCCGGCCCTTGTCGACCTGCTGCGTTACAACCTCGAAGCCAATGGCTTCGAGGTGCGCGTCGGCATGGATGGCGACGAGGCGCTGATGCTGGTCGACGAGCGCCTGCCCGATCTCATCGTCCTCGACTGGATGCTGCCCTCGGTCTCGGGCATCGAGATCTGCCGCCAGCTGCGCCGGAAACCCACGACGCGGCAGGTGCCGATCATCCTGCTCACCGCCCGCACCGAGGAAAGCGACCGCGTGCGCGGCCTCGAATCCGGCGCCGACGATTATGTGACCAAGCCCTTCTCGCCGACCGAGTTGCTGGCCCGCATCCGCGCCGTGCTGCGCCGTTCGCGCCCGGCCCTGTCGGACGAAGGCCTCAATTACGCCGATGTCGAGATGGATCTGTCGGCCCACCGCGTGATGCGCGGCGGCTCGGAAATTCACCTCGGCCCGACGGAATTCCGCCTGCTGCGCCATTTCCTCGAGAATCCGGGCCGGGTGTTCAGCCGCGAGCAGATCCTCGACGCGGTCTGGGGCCGCGACATCTATATCGAGCAGCGCACGGTCGACGTTCATATCCGCCGCCTGCGCAAGGCGCTGAACGCCCATGGCGGCAAGGACATGATCCGCACCGTCCGCTCGGCCGGCTACGCCATCGACACGCAGGGCGCCGGCCGCGGCCTGCGTTACTGACCGGGCGGAGTCCTTCGGCCGCTGAAGCGGCTGGGGCTCTGGCCGGTCCAGCGCCGGAAGGCATGGGTGAAACTGGCGGTCTCGGCATAGCCGAGACGCTCCGCCACCGCCTCGACCGCCATGCCGGTCTCGGTCAGCATGTCGATGGCGAGATCATGGCGCAGGCGTGCCACCAGATCGCGATAGCCGATGCCCGCTTCCGCCAGGCGGCGGCGCAGGCTGCGCTCGGACAGGCGCATCTCGGCCGCCACCGCCGGCAGGTCGGGAAAATGACCGGGCCGGGCCAGGATGCAGGCCGTCACCTGTTCGACGAAAGGGTCCTGCCCGCGCAGGCGGCGCAGCCGCTCGTGGCACGCTTCGACATGCAGCGCGGCGACGACGGGATTGGCCTGGGGCAATGGCCGGTCGAGATCCGCCCGGTCGTAGAGCAACTCATTCGCCTCGGCCCCGAAGGTGACCTCGCATTGCAGGGCGGCTTCATAAAGCGGGGCGAGGCCCGCCGGCTCGGCGAAACGGAAACGCGCGGCGCGGCATAGCGGCGGCTCGCCCCACAGATCGATGGCGATGCGGCGGGCGGCGGCGATGTCCCGCTCCACCATGTAGCGCCGAAGCGGCGCCGGCAGGTCCCGGTCGTCGAAACTGACCGCGCTGCCCTCGCCCTGATCGGTGAAGGCGATGGGCATCACGCTGTAGGTCAGGTCCTGATACTCGAGGCCAAGGGTCAGGGCGCCGCGTAAAGTGGCGCTGGCCAGCAGGGCGAAACCCCAGACACCGTAAGCCGCCACGCGATAATATTGCCCGACGTGAAGGCCGAGGCCGGGCGGATCGCCCAGATCGCCGAGCATGGCGGAAATCACTCGCAGCTCGGCCGAGGCGAGAACTTCCGCCGCGGGGTCCGACAGAAGCGCGGCCGGCAGGCCGGCGGCGGCCAGATAGGGCGCGATATCGACCTGCCGCGCCGCGAGGGCGTCGCGCAGCACGCACAGGCTGGTCACCGGCCAGCGCCGACGGTCGAGATCGGATTTCATCGCGCCATCATGCCGGATTGGCCGAAACTATCAAGTTCATGGCCAAAGCGAACGTGGTGCCTGTCGCGGCTTTTACCTATTCTTCTGTGCATGAGGGCGGCGCGAGACCGGCCGTTTCGGGAGGAGAGAGCAGCATGGCATCCGTGAAGGTTTGCGTGATCGGCACCGGCTTCGCCGGTCTGTGCACCGGCATCCAGCTGAAGCGCTCGGGCATCGAGGATTTCGTCATCCTCGACAAGGCGGACAAGGTCGGCGGCACCTGGCGCGAGAATTCCTATCCGGGCTCGGGCTGCGACGTGCCCTGCCACCTCTATTCCTTCTCGTTCGAGCTGAACCCCAACTGGTCGCGGCGCTTCGCCAAGCAGCCGGAAATCGTCGATTATATCGAGCATTGCACCCGGAAATACGGGCTGGAGCGCCACATCCGCTTTCGGTCGGAAGTCCGGGAAGCCCGTTTCGACGAGGCGCGCGGCCGCTGGACCGTGACACTCGCGGATGGCGAGACGATCGATGCCCAATTCGTCGTCTCCGGCCTTGGCCAGCTCAGCCGGCCGCAATTCCCCAGGATCGCCGGTCTCGACCGTTTCAAGGGCAAGGCTTTCCATTCGGCGCATTGGGATCACGACTATGACCTGACGGGCAAGCGCGTCGCCGTCATCGGCTCGGGCGCCAGCGCGATCCAGTTCCTGCCGGAGATCCAGCCCAAGGTCGGCCGCCTCACCCTGTTCCAGCGCAGCCCGGCCTGGATGATCTCGCGCGATGACCATTTCTTCCCCGGCTGGGCCAAATGGCTGTTCCGCAATGTGCCGGGCGTGCAGCGGGCCTATCGCAATTACACCTATCTGCTGCTCGAGGCGCGTTTCCCCTCGCTGCGCCGGGCCAGGGGGCTGTTCGCCAGCCTCGCCCGCAAGCAGTGCCAGGCCCATCTCGACAAGCAGGTGACCGACCCGGTGCTGAAGGCCAAGCTGCAGCCGGATTATCCCGTCGGCTGCAAGCGCATCCTGATTTCCAACGACTGGTATCCGGCCCTGTCGCAACGAAACGTCGACGTCGTCACCGATGCGATCGCCGAGGTGACCGAGACGGGTGTGGTCACGCGCGACGGCAAGCTGCACGAGGTCGATTGCATCATCTATGGCACCGGCTTCGAGACCCAGAGTTTCATCGCCCCGATGAAGGTCTGGGGCCGCCAGGGGGCGGAGCTGAACGAGCGCTGGCGGAATGGCGCCGAGGCGCACAAGGGCGTCGCCATCGCCGGCTTCCCCAATTTCTTCGTGCTCTACGGCCCGAACACCAACCTCGGGCATAATTCGATCATCTTCATGATCGAGCGTCAGGTGAACTACATCCTGCAGTGCCTGCGCGAGGTCGAGAAGCGGGGCGCCGCCAGCCTCGACGTGACGCCCACGGCGATGAGCAGCTTCAACGCCCATCTCCAGCACGACTTCGACAAGACCGTCTGGAACACCGGATGTAACAGCTGGTACAAGAACGCGGCCGGCAAGATCACCAACAACTGGCCGGGCTTCACCGTCACCTACTGGTGGATGATGCGGCACCCGGATTTCGCCGAATTCCGCTTCGACGGCAAGGGCGCCTGATCAGGTCAGCTTGATGGCGACGGCCCCGGCGGCGACCAGCAGCGCCGCCGCCAGCCGCCGCCGGCCGACGGGCTCGTGCAGGATAAGCGCGGAGAAACCGGCGGCGAAGAGCATCGAGGTCTCGCGCAGGGCGGCGATGAGGGCGACCGGCGCCAGGGTCATCGCCGTCAGGACGAGGGCGTAGGAGCCGATGCAGCAGGCCCCGCCCAGCAGCGCGAGGACAAGGTCCCGCGTCCCCAGCAAGGGCCGCAGCGAGGCGATGCCGTCCCGCCCGGCGATCAGCGCCAGATTGCCGAAGGCACCGAGCGAGAACACCAGGATCGTATAGGACAGCGGCGCCCCCGAGGCCCGCGCGCCGAGGCCATCCAGCAGGGAATAGGCGCCGATCGCCAGGGCATTGGCCAGGATGAAGGGCAGGCCCCGCGCCCCGAAGGCCGAACGCCCGCCGCCGAAGGCGAGCCCCGCCAGCGCAAGGCCGACGAAGCCGATGCCGACCAGGCCCGGCCAGGGCAGCGGATCGTCGAAGATGAAGGGCGCGAGCAGGGCCGTCACCATCACCCCGCCGCCCCGCATCATCGGATAGGCGATGGACAGGTCGGCCCGCGTATAGACCGCCGCCGTCAGGGCGAAATAGGCGATATGGACGCCGACCGATCCCGCGAGATAGGGCCAGGCCGTCGCCGCCGGCCAGGGTATGAACGGCAGGGTAACCAGCGCGATCAGGATGCCGCCGACGCAGATCCGCGCCGTCGCCCGTTCGGCGCTGCCGGCCCGCTTGACCGCCGTGTTCCAGCCGGCATGGAGCGCGGCGGCGGCGAGGACGAGGAACAGGACGGACCAGGACAGGGCGGGCATGATCGGGGCACTCGGTTCGATGCCGCGATCATGCGCCCGGACCGGGGCATCCGTGAAGATGGATGCCGCGCGAAAATCATCTAGATGTCTAGAGCGGGATCAGGTCGTGGAAGCCCGGGGTCCGACGACGCCGAAGACCGCCCCCTGCGGGTCGGTGGCGACGATGATGAAGAGCTGGCCGGGCACTTCGCTGGGGCCGTGGAGGATGGCGGCGCCCCGCGCCTTCAGGCTGGCTTCCGCCGTGTCGATGTCGGCGACGCCGAAATAGAACAGCCAGGCCGATGGCGCGCCGGGCTGCATCTGGGGCATCACCGCGCCGATATCGCCGCCGCCATGGCTGATCAGTTGATAGGTGCCGGCCTCGCCCATGGGCATGGCGGTGCTTTTCCGCCAGCCGAAATGCCGGCTGTAGAAGTCGAGGGCGGCGACGGGATCGGTGCTGGACAATTCGTTCCACTGGCAATGGCCGGTCAGGCTCGGGGCGAAGGCGGTGCTGCCGCCCGCCGACCAGCCGCGCATGATGTAGAAGGGCGCGCCCTGCGGATCGGTCAGTAGGGCGAAGCGGCCGACGCCGGGAATATCGGTCGGCGGCACGATCTGCCGCGCGCCGTCGGCGATCAGCGCCGCCGCCGCGGCATCGGTGTCGGCCACGCCGATATAGGCCAGCCAGCCCGGCCGCGCGCCGCAGGCGGCCATGTCCGCTGTCAGCGTCATGGCCCCGCCGACATCGACCCCGGCCATCGAGAACAGATGGTAGGGCATGGCCGGATTCTCGACGGGGCGCTGGCGCCAGCCCAGCACGGCTTCATAGAAGCCGGCGGCGGCCAGGGGATCCGGCGTGGTCAGTTCATACCAGATGAAATCGCCCGTATCCTTGGCCATGACGTCCCCCTTTGCCATCTTCGCGGCTTTATGTTGATATCAATATATGTCCAGCCTGTCAAAACCTGTTCCCCATGCGGTGACGATCGAGGTGCGCGATTGTTGCCTGTGTCTTCATCTCCAGCGCGCGGCGCGGGCCATGGCCCGGCGCTTCGACGAGGCGCTGCGCCCCGCCGGCCTGACCAATGGCCAGTTCTCTCTGCTCATGGCGCTGAACCGGCCCGAGCCGCCACCGCCCGGCCCTGTCGCCGACCTGCTGGCGATGGATCGCACCACCCTGACCGCCGCGCTGAAGCCGCTGGAGCGCCAGGGCCTGGTCCGGATCGAAACCGCGCCGGGCGACCGCCGTCGCCGCCGGCTCGTGCTGACCCCGCAAGGCGAGGAAAGGCTGGCCGCCGCCCTGCCCCTGTGGCGTGCCGCCCATGTCGCGGTCGAGGCGGAAATTCCGGCACCGGCGGCGCTGCGGGACACGCTGAAGGCGATCACCTGATACCGGACCCCTGTCGTTCGCCGAAAATTAACGATTGTTCCGCAGCTTGATGGCAGCCCAGTGGGCACAGCGGGAAGCGGCGGCATGACCACGGAAGTCCACACCATCGCCTTCGCGCCGCACGAGATCGTCGCGGCCATCGCCAATTTCCATCGCCACCGCAAATTGCCCATTCCCAGCGGCAAGGTGGTGGGCATGGTGTTCACCGCGCCGCCGGAAATCGAGGGCAGGTTCCAGATTCTGGCCGATGGCACCGACGTTCCGGCGGACTTCACGCTGGACAGCGCCACGCTGGCGGCGTCGCTCGTGTTCCACTGCATCAACCACGGCATTCCCCTGCCCGCGCTCGCGACCAAGCAGTTGCGCCGCCACGAACATGGCCTCGAACTCGTCGTCTCCAACATGCGTCACGTCTGAGGCGCCCCCCCTGATCCCCTTCTGAGCCCCTCCCGGCGTCCTCGACGATGCGCATCTGCTTACCGCAGGTGGATCGGCTTTGATTATCAAACTCTTGATTGTGCTTCCATGCCCTTTGGTGCGATGATCTCCCAAAATCCGCGGGATCGGGGGGGATGACGGTCGCGCCAACAGGGGGCACCCATGACCGATTTTCCGGCGACACTTCAATTGTACACGCTTGACGGCGAAAACGGCTTTCGCCTGATCGGCTGGGAGTATGAACTCAGCGCCACGGCGGTCGCCGGTGTCGGCGACGTCAATGGCGACGGCTTCGCCGATATCATGGTCGGTTCGCCCTTGAGCTCCGACTACCAAGGTCTCGCCACCCTGGTCGAGGGCTCGGCGGGTCCCTTCTTCAGCGACCGCGATCTGTCCGGCCCGCTCTTCTTTGGCTCCCGTGCCGACTACGAATATATCGGGCGCCGCCTCGGTGTCCTCGGCGACGTCAATGGCGACGGTTTCGATGATTTCTCATATGGCGGCGACGGTGGCCACATTTGGGGCACCTACGAAAACTATATCGTCTTCGGCTCGGCGGGCGGCTTTGTCCAAATCGGCACATACCAGTCCCACCTGGACGCCGCCGGCGATGTGAACGGTGACGGTTTCGACGACATCATCGCCGGCGGCACCATTGTCTTCGGCAGCGCTTCCGGCCTGCCCGCCAACCTCGAGTCCCCCGCCGTCGACGGCAGCAACGGCTTCCAGCCGGTCGGCGCCTTCAGCCGCATGGCCGCTGCGGGCGACGTCAACGGCGACGGTTACGACGACCTGATCTTCGGCAATGCCGATACCGCCGGCTATGTGCTGTTCGGCAAGGCCGGCGGCTTCACCGCCACGGTCGACGTCACCGCGGTCGACGGCAGCAACGGCTATCGCATCACCGGTGCGGCGGGCAGCGGCACCGGCACCTCCGTCGGCGCCGCGGGCGACGTGAACGGCGACGGCATCGACGATCTCATCATCGGCGTCGGGGGCAAAAACAAGGTCTATATCGTCTTCGGCCGCGCCGACGCCGCGCAGACCGACATCGCCCTCGGCACCATCGACGGCAGCAACGGCTTCGCCATCACCGGCGGCGGGTCCGGGGCCGGGGCCGCGGGCGACGTGAATGGCGACGGCCTCGCCGACATCATCGTCGGCGGCGGTGTCTTGTTCGGCCACACCGGCAACACGGGCGCCAGCTTCTCCATCCGCGCGGTCGACGGCAGCGACGGCTTCCTGATCAGCGGCGCCGGCTTCGATACCCGCAACCTTAGCATCAACAAGGCGGGCGACTTCAACGGCGACGGCTTCGACGACATCGCCGTGGGCACGCCCTTCGCCGACGATCCGCGGCCCTATTACGCCGATTACGGTTACGGCATTGGCGCCGGCATCACTCATGTCATCCTCGGCCATGCCGGCGATGCCCAGAACTGGGTCGGCACCTCGGCCGGCGATTTCCATGTCGGCAGCGGCGATGACGACATCCTGAAGGGGGCGCGCGGCAATGATCACCTCAAGGGCGCGCTCGGCGACGACATCCTGATCGGCGGATCGGGCAGCGATATCCTCGACGGCGGCGCCGGCAGCGATACCGTCAGCTTCGCCGGCTCGTCGGCGGGCGCCATCGTCGACCTCGCGGCCGGCACATCGAGCGGCACCGGCCTTGGCAACGACACGCTGATCGGCATCGAGAATGTCTTCGGCGCCGGCGGGGCGGACGATATCTCGGGCGACGACGGCGCCAACCGGCTGGATGGCGGCGCGGGCGACGATATCCTGCGCGGGCGGGGCGGCGACGATACCTATGTCGTCGACAGCCTGGGCGATACGGTGGTCGAGGCCGGCGATGGTGGCCACGACACGATGCTGACCGCCCTTGGCGCCTATCAGCTGGGCGCCAATGTCGAAGCGCTGGTCTTTACCGGCGTCGGCGCTTTCGAGGGGACGGGCAACACGCTCGCCAACACGATCACCGGCGGCGCTGGCGACGACGTGCTGAACGGCGGTCGCGGCGCCGATCTGCTGCGCGGCCTCGGCGGCAACGATACCTATGTCGTCGACGATGCCGGCGACGCGATCGAGGAAGCGGCGGATGGCGGCGTCGACACGGTGCAGAGCACCCTCTCCCTCACCCTGGGCGCCAATATCGAAAACCTCCTGCTGCGCGGCAGCGCCCGGATCGACGGCACCGGCAACGAACTGGACAATGTCCTGACCGGCAATGCCGCGAACAATATCCTGCTGGGTCTCGGCGGCGACGACGCGCTGTCGGGCAAGGCCGGCAACGACAAGCTCGAAGGCGGTGACGGCAGTGACCTGCTCGACGGCGGCAGCGGTGACGACCGGATGTATGGCGGCCTCGGCAACGATCTCTATGTCGTCGATTCCAGCCTCGATGTCGCGAGCGAGGCCCATGGCGACGGCCACGACACGGTTTTCGCCAGCGCGAGTTTCACCCTCGGCTCCGGCCTCGACGATCTGGTGATCACCACCTCGGGCGCCATCGACGGCACCGGCAATGGCGCGGCCAACATCATGCTCGGCGGCGCCGGCGACAATGTGCTGCGCGGGCTGGGCGGTGTCGACATCCTGTTCGGCGGCCGGGGCGACGATAGGCTGGACGGCGGCAGCGGCGTCGATCTCATGGTCGGCGGCGCCGGCAACGATACCTATGTCGTCGACAGTTACGGCGATCTCGTCGACGAGAGCCGGGAGGCCGGCGGCGGCGGCATCGACACGGTGATCTATGGCGGCGACGGCCTGCACTTCGTCATGGCCGAGGGGATCGAAAATGCCATCCTGGCCGATCCGTACAGTGGCCATGTCACCGGCAATGCCCTCGCCAATACGATCACCGGCGACGTGACGCCCGACTGGATCGACGGTGGGGCCGGCGACGATACATTGACCGGCGGCGGTGCCGATGGTGGCAGCTGGGACAATTTCGTCTTCCAGGCCGGCTTCGGCCACGACCGCATCACCGACTTCGTCGCGAACCGCAACGCCCCCTATGACATCATCACCTTCGCCGACGGGCTGTTCGACGATTTCGCCGATGTCCTCGCCCATAGCGTGGAGGTCGACGGCGATGTCGTCATCACCTACAACGCCGCCCATTCCATCGTGCTGGAAAATGTGGCCCTGTCGGCGCTGACGGCGGATTCGTTCCAGTTCGTCGCCTGAGCCGGGCGGTCAGACCAGGGCGGGCTCGTCCGGGCAGAAGCGCAGCGCCTCGGCGAGGCGGGACAGGCCGTCGGCCAGTTCGCCCATGTCGCTGGCGGCCGACAGGCTGACGCGCAGGGCTTCCGGCGCCGCGCCCCGGCCGACCTGGAAGGCGGCGGCGGCGGCGACATGGACGCCCAGCGCGCGGGCGGCATCGACGACATCGGCCGCCCGGCGCCCGTTCTCCACCGGCAGCCACAGATGGAATGAACGCACCCGGCCTTGCGCCGGGGTGGGCAGGCCGAGGATGCGTTCGGCGATCTCGTTGCGGCGGGCGATCTCGCCGACCTGCCATTGGGTCAGCCGTTCGGCGGTGCCGTCGCCGATCCAGCGCGCGACGATATCGGCCATCAGGGGCGGCGCCATCAGGGTGGTCGCCCGCATGGTCTCGGTCGCGGCATCGACCAGGCGGCGCGGCAACGACATGTAACCGATGCGCAGGCCCGGCATCAGCGCCTTCGAGACCGAAGTGACGAAAATCGTCCGCTCCGGCGCCAGCATGGCGATCGGGACCTGTTTCGGCGCGAGGAAGCCGTGGACGTCATCCTCGATCAGGAAGGCGTCATTCCGCTCGGCCACGGCGGCGATCGCCCGCCGTCGCTCCCCCGACATGACGACGCCGGTCGGGTTCTGGATCGTCGGCGTCAGATAGACGAAACGCCGGCCGCCGCCCCGGCAGGCGGCATCCAGCGCATCGGCGCGCATCCCGTCCCCGTCGATCGCCACCGGCTCCAGCGTCAGGCCGAGGCGCCGGGCGAGCGAAGTCAGCCCGGGATAGGCCAGGGCCTCGGTCAGCAGGATGTCGCCCGGGCGGGCCACGGTCATCAGGGCGATGGTCTGGGCATTCTGGCAACCGGCGGTGACCAGCACCTGGTCCGGCGTCACCTCCATGCCGGCCCGGCGCAGCCAGGCCGCGCCGGCCGCGCGATGCGACGGCGAGCCGGCCGGAAACTGATAGCCCATCACGGCGGAAAGATCGGGCGCCCGCGCCAGATGAACGAGGGTCGCCTGCATCGCCTCGAGCTGCGGCCCCATGGCCGGGCGGTTGACCGACAGATTGATCACGGTGCCGCCGCTGGCCGGCCGCTCGTGGTCCATGCCGACGAGGCCGCCGGAGCCCGGCGGCACCGGGTCGCGCCCGCGCACGAAGGTGCCGCGCCCCACGGTGCCATCGGTCAGGCCCCGGCGCGCCGCCTCGGCATAGGCCCTGGTGATCGTGCCGATGGTGACGCCGAGACGTACCGCGAGGTCGCGGTGGGTGGGCAGGCGCGTGCCCGGCGGCAAGGTGCCATCGGCGATCGCCGACGCCAATGAGTCCGCAATCGCGAGATAGAGCGGCCCGTCGTGACCGGCGAGATTGGGGTTCCAGGCATCAGTCCCCCGACGAGCGGGGGGCGACAGGCGAGCGATGGTGGCGGCGGTTATTGTCATGAGGACAATATTTATGTTGTCACGATTGTTTTGTCAAGTTATAGAGACAATGCCTTGAAAGGAGAGGCGCCATGACCAATTGCATCGAGACAAAAACCCCCGCCCTGTCGCCCGTCGAGACCCGGAACGAGACCGCCGGCCGCGTGACCGTGTGGACCCTCGCTGCCCGTGTCGTGATCGCCCTCCTCGCCTGGCAGCGCCGGGCCATGGAGCGACATCACATGCGCCAGATGGACGATCGAATGCTGCGCGACATCGGCCTGTCCCGCGCCGATCTCGAAGCGGAAGCCGCCAAGCCGTTCTGGAGACCGTGAGCAAAGCCATGACGAGCCTCGACATTTACGAGGTCGAAGCCTTCGGCGCCGGGCTGCCCTTCAAGGGCAACCCGGCTGCCGTGGTGCCGCTCGACCGCTTTCTGCCGGACGAGACCCTGGCCGCCATCGCCGCCGCCAACAATCTGGCGGAAACCGCTTTCGTCGTGCCCTCGGATATCGAGGGGCATTACGCCTTGCGCTGGTTCACCCCGACGGTGGAAGTGCCGCTGTGCGGCCATGCCACGCTGGCCACCGCCTTTGTCATCATGACAATCCTGCGGCCGCATCTGCCGGCGGTGACATTCGATACCCAATCCGGCCTGCTGGCGGTGACAAAGGCGGGCGACCTTCTGACCCTGGACTTCCCGTCCCATGGCGCCGAACCCGCCGCCCTGCCCGCCGGTTTCGCCGGGGCGCTGGGCGCGGCGCCGCGCGAATTCCATCGCTCGGGCGGTTTCTTCATGGCGGTGTTCGAGACCCCGGCCGACATCCTCGCCCTCGCGCCCGATTTCAAGGCGCTGAAGGCGTCGACCCCGGTCGCCGTGATCGCCACCGCGAAGGCCACGCCGGGCAGCGGCGTCGATTTCGTCTCGCGCATGTTCGCCCCGGCCCAGGGCATCGACGAAGACCCGGTGACCGGTTCCGCCCATTGCAGCCTCGCCCCCTTCTGGGCGGCGCGGCTGGGCCGCGACCGGCTGGAAGCCCGCCAGCTGTCGAGCCGGGGCGGCTTCCTTTCGGTCGAGTCGCAGGGCAGCCGGGTGGCGATTTCCGGCCAATGCCGGCTCTATCTCGAAGGCCGCATCCACATCTGACGTCGCGTCCGACAGGCCCGGTTCCGGGCCTGTTGTGACGTGCGCGTCAACCATGCATTCTTCCCCTCAATCAACAAAAGAGGAGAGGAATGCCATGGGCGAATTCTGCGCGGTGACACGGGAAGACCATCTGCTGGTCGTCACCATCAATCGGCCCGAGGTGATGAACGCGCTCCATCCGGCGGCCAAT
>JAOZVS010000064.1 GCA_025869435.1 Zavarzinia sp. | reverse complement strand
CTCCGTCTGCCGCACCGGCACCCGCTCGACGACGCGGGGGGCTATGTCCGAGGCGCATCACCTGCCGCCGGACGCGCTGATCGCGGCCGCCGCGGCGGCGGGTTATGATCTCGAGAATCTGCGCGGCCGGCTGGAGCAGCGGGCGGCGATGTCCGGCGGCGCGGCGGGCGGCGACGTGCTGCCCTTCACCCGGGCGACCTCTTTCGATGTGCTGATCATCGGCGGCGGCGCGGCCGGCTGTTCGGCGGCGGCCAGCATCCGCAAGCGCCGACCCGATCTTTCCATCGCCATCGTCGAGCCTTCGGACAAGCATTACTACCAGCCGGCCTGGACCCTGGTCGGTGGCGGCGCCTTCGACCGGGCAAAGACCGAGCGGCCGATGAGCGGCGCGATCCCCAAGGGCGTGCGCTGGATCCGCGCCGCCGCCGCCGGCTTCGAGCCCGACCGCAATCTCGTCGTTCTTGAAGACGGCGGTCGCCTCGCCTATCGGACATTGATCGTCGCGCCGGGCCTGACGCTGCGCTGGGAAGCGATCGAGGGGCTGCGCGAGACGCTGGGGAAGAATGGCGTTACCTCGAACTATCTGTTCGATCTCGCGCCCTATACCTGGCAGCTGGTGCAGGGCCTGAAGCAGGGCAGGGCGCTGTTCACCCAGCCGCCGATGCCGATCAAATGCGCCGGCGCGCCGCAGAAGGCGATGTATCTCTCGTGCGATCACTGGTATCGCACCGGCGTCCTGAAGAATATCGAGGTCGAACTGGACAATGCCGGCCAGGTGCTGTTCGGCGTCGGCACCTTCGTCCCGCCCCTGATGAAATATGTCGAGAAATATGGCGCGCATCTCGCCTTCAATTCGACCCTGAAGGCGATCGACGGCGAGAAGCGCGAGGCCTATTTCGACGTGAAGGCGGCGGATGGCACGGTCTCGCGCGTCGCCAAGGGCTTCGACATGATCCATGTCGTGCCGCCGCAGACCGCGCCGGACTTCATCCGCCAGTCACCCTTCGCCGATGCCGCCGGCTGGGTCGATGTCGATCAGGAGACCCTGCGCCACAAGCGTTACGGCAATGTCTTCTCGCTGGGCGATGCCTGCTCCGCCCCCAATGCCAAGACGGCGGCGGCGGTGCGCAAGCAGGCGCCGGTGGTCGCCGAGAACATCATCGCCGTACTCGACGGCAAGAGCCCGCGCGCGGTCTATGACGGTTACGGCTCCTGCCCGCTCACGGTCGAGAAGGGCAAGGTGGTGCTGGCGGAATTCGGCTATGGCGGCAAGCTGCTGCCGAGCTTCCCGCTCGATCCCGCCGTGCCGCGCCGCCTCGCCTGGTTCCTGAAGGTCGATCTGCTGCCCACGCTCTACTGGGATCTGATGCTGAAGGGCCGGGAATGGCTGGCCGCGCCCAAGCTGCTGCCCCACGAGCCGCAGCCGAGGGAAGAGAACCCCTCCCTCGACGATTGCGCCAAGTCCAAGCGCCTGCAGGGCCGGTGATGGCGAAGCCCGCGCCCGACTGGGACGAGCGTTTCCGGGGCGACGAGGCGCTGTACGGCCTCGCCCCGTCAGGCTTCGTCATCGATTGTTCGCTGGCGCTGCCCCATGGCGCCCGGGTGCTGTGCCTCGCGGAAGGGCAGGGGCGCAATGCCCTCGCCCTCGCCGCCCGGGGCTTTCGGGTGACGTCCCTCGACCTGTCGGGCACCGCCTGCCGCCAGCTGGCCGAGCGGGCGGCGGCGCTGCGCCTGCCGATCACCGTGCGGGAACAGGATCTGGGCCTGTGGTCGGCGCCGGAAGCCGCCTTCGATGCCGTCGTCGCCGTCTATGCCCATATGCCGAGGGTGCTGCGCCGCGACCTCCATGGCCAGATCGGCCGTGGCCTCGCCCCCGGCGGTCTCGTCATCATCGAGGGCTTTCGCGCCGAACAGCTGGGCCGACCGTCCGGTGGGCCGCGTAACCTCGACTGGCTCTATACCGAAGACGAACTGCGCGGCGATTTCGCCGGCTTTCACATCGATTATCTGGCAACGCCCGAAGTTTCGCTCGACGAGGGCCGGGGCCATCAGGGGCCGGGGGCGCTGATCCGCTTCCGCGCCCGCAGACAGGGGTAAGTCATGTCCTTCGATGTCCGGCGCCTGCTGCCCTTTCTGGACTGGGCCCGCACCTATGACCGGCGCCATCTGACCAACGACGCGGTCGCCGCCATCGTCGTCACCATCATGCTGGTGCCGCAGAGCCTCGCCTATGCCATGCTGGCCGGGTTGCCGCCCCATATCGGCCTCTATGCCTCGATCCTGCCGCTCGTCGCCTATGCCCTGTTCGGCACCAGCCGGACGTTGGCGGTCGGGCCGGTCGCCGTGGTCTCGCTGATGACCGCCGCCGCCGCCGGCGCGGTGGCGACGCCGGGCAGCCCGGAATTCATCGCCGCCGCCCTCGTGCTCGCCGTCGAATCCGGCCTGATCCTCACCCTCATGGGGGTGCTGAACCTCGGCTTTCTCGCCAATTTCCTCAGCCATTCGGTGATCTCGGGCTTCATCACCGCCTCGGGCGTGCTGATCGCCACCAGCCAGTTGAAACATGTCCTCGGCATCAAGGCCTCGGGCGACACGATGCCCGATCTCGTCGTGGGGCTCGGGCAGGCGATCGGTGACACCAATTTCATTACCCTGGCCATCGGCGCCGCCGCCATCGCCTTCCTGTTCTGGGTGCGGAAGCGCCTGAAGCCCCTGCTGCGCCGCCTCGGCCTGCCGGCGGGCGCGGCCGATATCGTGGCCAAGGCGGGGCCCGTCTTCGCCGTCGCCGCCTCGACCGCGCTCGTCGCCCTGCTCTCCCTCGACCAATCGGGGGTGAAGGTGGTGGGCACCATTCCCAGCGGCCTGCCGCCGCTCACCCTGCCCCTGTTCGAGGTCGATCTCTGGCTGCGCCTCGCCCTGCCGGCGCTGCTCATCTCGATCGTCGGTTTCGTCGAATCCGTCTCGGTCGCCCAGACCCTCGCGGCCAAGCGGCGCCAGCGGATCGACGCCAATACCGAGCTTTTCGGCCTCGGCGCCGCCAATATCGCGGCGGGACTGTCCGGCGGTTATCCGGTGACGGGCGGCTTCACCCGTTCGGTGGTGAATTTCGACGCCGGGGCGGAAACGCCCATGGCCGGCGTCTTCACCGCCGCCGGCATCCTAGCGACCATCCTGTTCTTCACGCCCTTCTTCGAGAAACTGCCCCAGGCGGTGCTGGCGGCGACCATCATCGTCGCCGTCTTCTCCCTGGTCGACCTCGGCGCCCTCGGCCGCACCTGGCGCTATTCGAGGGCGGATTTCGCCGCGATGGCGGTCACCATCGTCGTCGTCCTTCTCGAGGGTGTGGAAATCGGCATCGTCTCGGGCGTCGTCGTCTCGCTCGCCCTGTTCCTCTACAGGACCAGCCGGCCGCACATGGCCATCGTCGGCCGGGTGCCGGGCACCGAGCATTTCCGCAATGTCGAGCGTCACAAGGTGATCACCGGCGAGACGGTGCTGTCGATCCGCGTCGACGAAAGCCTCTATTTCGCCAATGCCCGCTTCCTCGAGGACCGCATCTACGACCTGATCGCCAGCCGGCCAGCGGTGAAACATGTGGTGTTGCTATGCTCGGCGGTGAACATGATCGACGCCTCGGCCCTTGAAAGCCTCGAGGCGATCGACGAGCGCCTGAAATCCGCCGGTGTCACCTTCCACCTCTCGGAAGTGAAGGGCCCGGTGATGGACCGCCTCAAGACCACCCATTTCCTCACCCACCTCTCGGGCCAGGTCTTCCTCTCTCAGGCCGACGCCATGGCCAGACTGGAGCCGGCCTGCATGGCGGATCAGGCGGCGCGCGGGGCGGCGTGAGGGATATGCCTCACCCCGCCTCCCGCGCCAGCGCCAGCCAGGCCCGCGCGGCATCCGACAGATAGCCGCCGCGGCGCCAGGCGAGGGCCATGTGCCAGTCGATGCCGGGTTCGGTCAGGGTGGCGAGATGGACGCCGGGGTGGGGGCGTTGCAGGGCGATCATGCGGGGCAGGAAGGCGACGCCGAGGCCCGCGGCGACGAGGGCGGCGATGAAGTCGATCTGGCCGCTGCGGGCGGCTTCGGTCGGGGTGAAGCCCCGGCGCTCGCAGGCGGCGATGATCACCGCGTTGAGGGCGAAGCCGCCTTCGAACAGGATGAAGGGCGTCTCGCGCAGGGCGGCGAAATCCACCGTCTCCGCGTCCGCCAGGGGATGGCTGGCGGGGATGAGCGCGGTCAGCGGCTCGCGCCGGACGGGCTGGAAATCGAAATCGTCGGCGAGGGGCAGGAGGGTGGCGATCATCTCGATCTCGCCCGCCATGAGGATTTCCTCCAGCCGCTTGCTGCCATGTTCCACCAGACGGATTTCGACGCCGGGATAGCGCTGGCGATAGGCGGCGAAGAGCGGGGCGAAGAGCTGGCTGCTGCCCAGGGGCGGCAGGCCGAGGCGCAGTTCGCCCCGGCGCAGGCCCCGCAGATCGTCGATCTCGCGCAGCATGTCGTCCCGCTCGGCGAGGATGGCGAGGGCGCGGCGCTGGACGATGGCGCCCGCCGCGGTCAGCACCGGCCGGTGCCCGGTGCGGTCGAGCAGGGTGACGCCCAACTCATCCTCGAGCTGCTTCACCGCCTTGGACACCGTCGGCTGGGTGGCGAAGACGACCTTGGCCGCCGGCGAGAAACCGCCCTGGCGAACCACCTCGACAAAGGCGCGAAGGGTGCGAAGGTGCATCGGCATTCCAATCTGGAATGAAAAACATTCAGACAATTCATTTTATCTATAACGCGGGCAGGTCAATATGAAAGGGAATTCCGGGAACCCCTGACATGACCGCGCATCGCCTGCCTCTTCGCCTGAAAGCCTTCCTCCGCCGCAGCCGGCTGGCGCAGCTCGCGCTCATCGTCGGGGTGTGGGCGCTGGGGGATGCGGTGTCGCGCGGGCTGGACCTGCCGGTGCCCGGCGGGATCATCGGCATGGCGCTGATGCTGGCGCTGCTGATGGCTCATGGCCTGGGGCCGGCGTCGATCCGGCGCGGCGCCGATGTGCTGCTGGCCGACATGCTGCTGTTCTTCGTCCCCGCCGTCATGGGGCTGCTGGACCATGGCGAATTCATCGGTCTCCTCGGTCTCAAGCTGCTGGCGGCGATCCTGTGCGGCACCCTGCTGGTGATGGCGGGCACGGCCCTGACGGTCGAGACCGTCCAGCGCCTGATGGCGCGTGCGGAGCTTCGCCATGACCATTGACTGGAGCCTGCCGTTCTGGCCGGCGGCGACGCTGCTGGCCTATCTCCTGTGCCGGACGGTCTATCGCCGCTGGCCGGGGTGGTATGTCTCGCCGCTGCTGACGACGCCGCTGATCCTGCTCGCCATCGCGGTCGGGCTTCACGCGACTTACGGCGAATATTTGCGGGGAAGCCATGTGTTGATGGCCATGGTGGGGCCGCTGACCGTCGCCTTCGCCCTGCCGATCTATGACCAGCGGGCGGTGATCCGGCGCCATTGGCTACCCCTGTCGCTCGGCGTGATGGCGGGCAGCCTGATCGCGATAGGCAGCGGCTATGGCCTCGCCCGTCTCCTCGACCTTGCGCCGGAATTGCGCCAGAGCCTGCTGCCCCGCTCCGTCACCATGCCCTTCGCCATGAATGTCTCGGGCCATGTCGGCGGGTTGCCGGAATTGACCGCGGTCTTCGTCATGGTCACCGGCATTATCGGTGCCGCCGTCGGCGACATCCTGTTGAAGCTGCTGCCGCTGCGCTCGTCCATGGCGCGGGGGGCGCTGTTCGGCATGGGGGCGCATGGCGCGGGCGTCGCCAAGGCGCGGGAGGTCGGGGCCGAGGAAGGCTCGGTCGCCGGCCTCGTCATGATCCTCGCCGGCCTTGCCAATGTCGCCGTCGCGCCCGTGGTGATCACGGCGCTGGGCTGACGGTCCAGGTGACCGCCAGTTCTTCGCGGAAGGCGAAGCGGGTCAGGTGGCTGGCGATCACCGTCTGCACCTGGGCGAGGGCGTCAGGTCCTTCCGCCTCGGAGGTCAGATGCAGCGTCCCGTCCGCCGCCGCCAGCCGGCAGGCGCCGAAGGGAAAGGCGATGCGGCCCTGCCCTTCGTCGAGGTCGAGGTCGACCAGGATCCTGTGGCCGAAATGCTTGCACAGCTGGCCGAGGTAGCGTTTCGCCGAGGTGGTGGCGATGTGGCTTTCCGAATGGGTCATGAAACCTCCTTACAGGTTTTCGATGGCGAGGGCGGCGGCGTCGATGGCGGCGGCGGCCTGGCGGATCGCCTCCTCCGACGGTTTGCCGGCGGCGAGTTTCAGGCGCAGCGCCGTCTTCAGGTTTTCCATCGCCCGGATGATCTGGGGCGGCGGACCGTCGCCATGGATCGCCCGGGTTTCCGCCATGCGGGCGAAGAGGGCATCGACCGCGCCCTTGTTGGTGTCGAGGAAGGCGCGGCCCGCCTCGGTCACGGCATAGAGCTTGCGGTTGGACTCGCACAGCTGGATTTCCACATGGCCCAGTTCCTCCAGGAGGGTGAGGGTGGGATAGACCACGCCCGGGCTGGGGCTGTACTGGCCGCCCAGCGCTTCCTCGATCGCCTTGATCACTTCATAGCCATGGCGCGGCTTCTCGGCGATCAGGCCGAGCACGACGAGCCGCAGGTCACCATGATCGAAGAAGCGCCGGCCCCGCCGGCCACCCCCGCCCATACCCATGCCCATGTGACGGCCGCCGCCATGATGGCGGTCGCCGAATTCATCGCCGCCCCGGGCGAAACGCCGCCCGAAGCCCTGGCCACCGCAGTGGTCCCTGAACATATGCATCTCTTTATCTCCGACATTATTTCGATATGTCGAAAATTAGATATATCTGAATGCAGTCGAATGCAAGGGCGGCGTTGATGATGGCGAAAAATGCGCAGGCGGGTAGAGACTCCGGCCTTCGCCGGAGTGACGAGTTCCATAAAAAACGTCATCCCGGCGCAGGCCGGGATCTTGTGAAGATGGAGGCACGGTCAGCGGATCGGCGAGAGGGCGCTGGATCGCCGTCAGTCGAGATCGGGCCGACCGCGGGCCTTCTTGACGTCGCCGCGACGGTCCTTGGCGGCGAGGCGGCGCTGCTTGGAGGCGAGGGTGGGGCGGGTCGGCCGGCGCTGCACCGGCACCACCGCCGCCTCGCGGATCAATTCGACCAGGCGCTCGCGGGCGTCGGCGCGGTTCCGCTCCTGGGTGCGGTGCTGGCGGGCGAAGAGGACGAGGACACCGTCCTGGGTCAGGCGCCGCCCGGCTAGTGCCATCAGGCGCGTCCGCACGCCTTCCGGCAGGGAGGGCGAGTTGGCGACATCGAAGCGCAGTTCGACCGCCGTCGCCACCTTGTTCACATTCTGCCCGCCGGGACCGGAGGCCTGAATGAAACTCTCGGTGATTTCGCTCTCGTCGATCGAGAGCCGGTGGGTGACGCGGATCAGGGCCATGGCCCCGCCATTGTAGCGGGAGATGGCCGCCGGGCAACCGGTGGCGTGGCGATCAGGCCAGCGCCACCCCATGGGTGCCGTCCGCCTGCGGCGTGAAGACGATGCGGCGGCCGGTGAAGCGATGGATGACCTCGGCATTGGTCAGGCCGTGACCGCTGGGCGCCACCGTGGTGAAGCCGCCGCCGCCGGCGAGGGCGAGGGGCAGCAGCAACTGGTCGGCCAGATGGGGACCCGCCCAGGCGCCGGTCTCGAGAAAGCCGGCCATGCGCCGCGCCGCCACCCGCGCCAGGGCTTCGGCGCCAAGGCCACGCTCGGCGAAACCGGTGACGATCTCGCTGCCGTCGTCGAACAGGGCTTCGATCGACAGGGTGTTGCCGGGACCGAGGTCCGGCGGCAGGATGCGCAGATGCCAGGTCGCCCCGGGCAGGCCGGGGGCGGTGCTGGCCGTCTCGATCTCCCGCCGGGCGATCCCGCCGGGCAGGCCGGCGATCAGCACGGTGCCGACAAGGCCGCGCAGCGGGCCGCGCCCCCCGAAATCGACCGGGCGAAGCGGCGCGGGCTCGATCTCCACCTCGATCCGCCCGCCGCCCGCCGGAAAGAAGCCATGGCGGATCAGGCGCGCGGTGACCTGGGGGCCGAAGCGGGCGAGACGCGGCAGGAAACAGCGCTCCAGGAACTCGAAGGGCGGCGCGGCCGGATTATGGGTTCCGCCTTCGATCACCAGGCGCGAGGGCGCCGCCGCCATCATCAGCGCCGGCAGGACGGTTTGCAGCACGAGGCTGGTGCTGCCCGCGGTGCCGATGGCGAAGTGATGGTCGCCGGGCGTGATCCGGCCCGGGCGGAAGGTGATGTCCCGCGCGCCGAGGGCAAGCCCGTCGCAGGTCGCGCCGCCGACCGCGCAAGCCGCCTCGACCGCCGTCACATGCTGACGCATCAGGCCGGGTTTCGGCCGCCCGGCGCGGATATTCTCGATGCGAAAGGCTTCGCCCATCACCAGCGAAAGGGCGAGGCTGCTGCGCAGGATCTGTCCGCCGCCTTCGCCGGCGGTGCCGTCTATGATGATCATGAAACGCTTCCCGAAATGGGCGCGGAGGACATCAGCCCTTCACGCAGACCACCTGCTTCAAGGTATGGACAATATCGACGAGGTCGGCCTGGGCCGCCATCACCTTGTCGATCGGCTTGTAGGCGGCCGGGGTCTCGTCGATCACCTCGGCATCCTTGCGGCATTCGACGCCTTCGGTCGCCGCCGCGTGATCGGCCAGGGTGAAGCGGCGCTTCGCCTCGGCGCGGGACATCAGGCGTCCCGCGCCGTGGGAGCAACTGTCGAACGATTGCGCGCTGCCCTTGCCACGGACGATGTAGGAACAGGCGCCCATGGAACCGGGGATGATACCCTTGACCCCCGTCGCCGCCCGCACCGCCCCCTTGCGGGTGACGAGCAGGTTCCTGTCGAAATGCTTTTCCCGCCGGACATAATTGTGATGGCAGTCGATCGCCTCCAACTCCGCCTCGAAGGGCTTCGGAATCTCGGCCCGCAGGGCGCGCATGGCATTGGTCATCATGGCGCGCCGGTTCAGCGCGGCGAAATCCTGCGCCCAGCCCACCGCCTCGACATAGTCGTCGAAATGCACTGTGCCTTCGGGGAAATAAGCCAGATCCCGGTCGGGCAGGTTGATGAACCAGCGCCGCATGTCGTTTCGCGCCAGCTCGATGAAGTAACTGCCGATGGCGTTGCCGATGCCGCGCGATCCCGAATGCAGCATGACCCAGACCCGCGCCTCCTCGTCGAGGCACAGCTCGATGAAATGGTTGCCGGTGCCGAGGGTGCCGAGATGGTTCGCCGTGTTGGCCTTGGCCAGCTTCGGGTATTTCGCGACGATCGCCGCGAAACGCTGGGCGAGGCCTGACCAGGCCGTGGCGATATCCGCCGGCACCTCGCCCCAGGACCCCTTGTCGCGCTTGCCACGGCCAACGTCACGGCCATGGGGCACCGCCCGCTCGATCGCGGCGCGGATGCCGGCGAGATTGTCCGGCAGGTCGGTCGCCAGCAGCGAGGTGCGGGCCGCCATCATGCCGCAACCGATATCGACCCCGACGGCGGCGGGAATGACCGCGCCCGTGGTGGCGATGACCGAGCCGACGGTCGCGCCGATGCCGACATGAACATCGGGCATGGCCGCGACATGGGAGAAGACGAAGGGCAGCCGCGCCACCCGCTCCAGCTGGGCGCGGGCGCCGTCATCGATCGTGACGCCCCGCGTCCAGGTCTTCAGGGGCACGCCGCCTTCGACGGGGCTGAATTCGTAAGTGCTTTTCTCGGGCGCGGCGCCGGTCATGATCCTGTCTCCACCTGCCGCCCGGCCGGATTGCCGGGCGGCGCTTGCCCGTAGCTATCAGCAATCGGCGTGCCAGCGGCCGGCGCGACGGCAAGAATTTCCATAAGATATTGATTTATAATGAAAAAATAGAAATGAACGCGCCATTGTCGCGAAAGCCGGATCGAAAAATCCTATATTAAAATATAAGAAATTATACAAAAATAGCGCCATGAAACCGACCGTCGTCTTCGGCTTCCTGGGTTCGACCCTCGACGCCAGCAAACTGGGACCCTCGCGCTGGAGCAAATGGCGGCCCAGTGTCGGCCTGTGCATGCAGGAGGATCTGCGGGTCGATCGCTTCGTTCTGATCCATGGCCGCCGCCACGAAAAGCTGGCGCGGCAGGTCGCCGCCGATATCGCCAGCGTCTCGCCCGAGACGCGGGTCGAACTCAGGCTCCTCGACCTGGTCGATCCGTGGGATTTCGAGGAGGTCTACGGCAAGCTGCTGGATTTCGCCCGGGGCTGTTCCTTCGACCCGGAGGCCGAGGATTACCTGGTGCATATCACCACGGGCACCCACGTGATCCAGATCTGCCTGTTCCTTCTGACCGAAGCCCGTTTCCTGCCCGGCCGCCTGCTGCAGACCCAGCCCGGCCGGGGCGAGCGGGCCTCGGTGCGCGGCGAATGGAGCGCGATCGATCTCGACCTGTCGCGTTACGACAGTATCGCCAGACGTTTCGCCTCGGCGCGGGAGGAGGGGGCGGATTTCCTGAAGTCCGGCATCGCGACGCGGAATGCGGCCTTCAACCGCATGATCGGCGAGATCGAACAGGTGGCGATCCGCAGCCGTGCCCCCGTCCTGCTGATGGGGCCGACCGGGGCGGGGAAAAGCCGGCTGGCGCGCCGCATTCACGAGCTGAAACGCCTGAAGCATCAGGTCTCCGGTCCCTTCGTCGAGGTGAATTGCGCGACCCTGCGCGGCGATGGCGCGATGTCGGCCCTGTTCGGTCATCGCAAGGGCGCCTTCACCGGGGCCATGGCGGACCGGCCGGGCTTGCTGCGCAGCGCCGACAAGGGCGTGCTGTTCCTCGACGAGATCGGTGAACTCGGCCCCGACGAGCAGGCGATGATCCTGCGCGCGGTCGAGGACAAGCGCTTCCTCGCGGTTGGCGCCGACAGCGAAAGCACCTCGGATTTCCAGCTGATCGCCGGGACCAACCGGGACCTCGGCGGCGAGGTGGCGGAAGGCCGATTCCGCGAGGATCTTCACGCCCGGCTGGACCTCTGGAGCTTCACCTTGCCGGGCCTCGCCGAGCGCCGCGAGGATATCGAGCCGAACATCGATTTCGAACTGGACCGCCATGCCGAGCGGGAAGGGCGCCGGATTTCCTTCAATCGGGAGGCGCGGCGTCTCTATCTCGCCTTCGCCACGGGCGAGGATGCGCCCTGGCCGGGGAACTTCAGGGATCTCGCCGCCAGCATCACCCGCATGGCCACGCTGGCCCCCTCCGGCCGCATCGATACCGCGGATGTGGAGATGGAAATCGCCCGGCTGCGCGGGCGCTGGCGCGGGCTGGATCGGCCCGCGATCAGCGATGGTCTGGAAGACGTGCTGGATGTCGAGGCGCTCGCCGGACTCGATCCCTTCGATCGGGCTCAACTCGCCGCCGTGGTCAAGGCCTGCCAGGGCAGCCGCAGCCTGTCCGACGCCGGCCGGCGGCTTTTCGCCGTGTCGCGCCAGGGTCGGCGCAGCACCAATGACGCGGACCGGCTGCGCAAATACCTGCTGCGCTTTGGTCTCAGGTTCGAGGAACTGGCCGGCTAAGCCAGCATTCGCCGGGTACAAACACGAAGGGCGAGCGTGGCATATGCCGCCGTTGCCCGCCCTTCAGTTTTTTTGTAATCCCTGGAGGCCCTTGGGTCTCCACGGGTCACCGATGGGGCGCAGGGACTGGTCCCGGCGCGGCTGCTTTCAGTTCAGCGGCCGTAGTCGTCGGACAGACGAACGATATCCGTCTCGTCCAGAATGTCACCGCGCTGGATTTCGACGAAGGTGAGAATTTCGTCGCTGGTGTTCGAGATGCGATGCGTCGCGGTCGCGGGAATATGAACGTGGGAACCGGGGCCGACCTCGATCGGCTTGCCCGAAATTTCCACGATTCCCCGGCCGTCGACGATGATCCAGTCTTCCGCGCGGTGGAAATGATACTGCAATGAAAGTCTCTGGCCAGGGGCGACCTTGATGCGCTTGACGATAAAGCCACTGCCTACGTCCAGTACGGCCCACCCCCCCCAGGGTCGCTCATCGCTGTCACCGATGCGGTAGGCGGTTTCGTCGGCCTCGCTGGCCTTCGAAGACCGCTGACGATCGGTACGCTTCAGCGTTGCGTCCATGTCCGTGCTCTCCGTAATCTCGGATTGATCTACATTGCTATGCAACAAAAGGTCCTGTCAAGGACTGCCTCTTCAGTATCCCTCCGCCCTGCTCCGGCGCAAGTGACGGCCATCACACCTGCGGAGGTCGTGCTGACAAATGGTCATCAATTCTGATGCATTTGCTTGGTAAATCGGGTTTGTAACTATGGTTTGTATTAGATTCTCCGATTATAGGAAATTCTTGCATTGCGTCGAACCGAATTGTTCTTTTTTCGCGCATTCTCTTGGAACCCCGCAGCCTCCGATGTGTTCCCTCGTTATGGCGTGGACTGAAATGTGAACAGTTCAGTGATGGCCGTCATGTTTCGGTCGGAACATTGTGCGGAGCGCGCGGTTTCATGTTGCATCGCGTTAAAATTCCGGGCGAGACTGCCGCCGAACATGCGTCGGACAGGGCTACCCGGGGGGTGGAAATGCGACGCAAGCGTGAAGGCAATGCCCGGCTCAGGAACATGAAAATCAGCATCATCAGGCTCGCATATGCCTTGCGGCCCGCCCCGGCGGACTGGCGTGCGATGGCCCGAAATGCTGGCGTTCATGGCGTTTCACGGGGGCAGGTGTTGTTCATCGACAGTCAACCCTCCTGCGGCGGAAGCGACGAACAGGGTTGACGGGGACAGGGGCGGCGGCGAAAACTTGAGCCGACTGACCGATTGGAGGTCTATTCTTATGAGCACCGAAACTTTGACCAACGCCGCCGACGAAGTTGAATCCGGGGGCACGCAGGTCGTCAACCGGACGATCGAAGCCGTTGTCGACGGCAAGAAAATGTCCTTCGGCTACAGCTTCTACCGCGGCGAACACACGAATTACGGCCCGACGCTGGACATGCTCGAGCGTCCCGACGCGATCGCCAAGTATTTCCTGAAAGGCTGGATGCCGGCCGCGCCGTTCATCAACGAAAACACCAACATCATCGCGTTCGGCAGCTGCTTCGCGTCCAACATCAGCAACTACCTGAACAATATCGGCTATAATGTCGCCACCAAGAAGGACAACGTCGCCTACGTGTCCCGTCTTGGCGACGGTATCGTCAATACGCACGCCATCCGTCAGCAGTTCGAATGGGCCTGGGAAAACAATACCCCGGCGGTCGATCTCTGGCACGGCTACAAAGCCGAGGAATTCGGTTATGACGAGCAGGTGCGGCTGAAGACCAAGGAGCTGTTCGACAGCGCCGACCTCTTCATCATCACCCTCGGCCTTTCGGAAGTCTGGTACGACGAGCCGACGGGCGAAGTGTTCTGGCGCGCGGTGCCCTTCGACAAGTTCGACCCGAGCCGTCACAAATTCCGCGTGGCCACCCACGAGGAAAGCCTGACCAACCTGCGGGCGATCTACAGCCTGATCCGCAAGCACAAGCCGGGCACGCCGATCGTCTTCACCCTGTCGCCGATCCCGCTGGCCGCCACGTTCCGCGATGTCTCCTGCATCACGGCGAACGCGGTCTCGAAGGCGATCCTGCGCAGCGCGCTCGATCAGCTCTATCGCGAGAGCAAGCCGAATGACGAGAAGCTGTATTACTTCCCGTCCTACGAGATCGTGCTGAACGCGTTCAAGAACCAGTTCGGCGCCGACGGCCGCCATGCCCATCCGCATGTGCTGGACCTGAACATGCGCGCCTTCGAGCGCTATTTCTGCACGACCGGCCTGACCGACGAAGACATCGAGCATACTTTCACCGAGGCGCTGGCCCTTGATCGCGAACTCGGCGGCGAGGACAAGGCCAAGGCGCTGAAGCGTATCCGCGGCGAGAAAATGGCCAAGGTCCGCACCGGCTCGAAGAGCGTCGAGGAAATCGCCCGTCACGAAGCCCGGGTCGCCAAGCTGAAGGCCCAGGGCAAGGTGATCAAGGACGACGGCCTGACCCCCGAGCAGCGCGCGGCCGAAAAGGCGGCGAAGCGGGAGAAGGCCCTGGCGGA
Organism: Zavarzinia sp.; assembly: GCA_025869435.1. Classification (GTDB taxonomy): domain Bacteria; phylum Pseudomonadota; class Alphaproteobacteria; order Zavarziniales; family Zavarziniaceae; genus Zavarzinia. The sequence continues at coordinate 67,634 of JAOZVS010000064.1, read as the reverse complement.
GCGCCGTGAGGAACGCCGCCTGAAGACCCTTGCCGAGCGCAAGGCGGGTTGATCCTGCGTCGCATTCGGAACAGGTGGTGAAATGGCAAAACTTTTCGGCGGCTTCAGCAAGAAGCCCAAGGAAAAGACCGCTTCCACCAAGAGCGCGGGCTCGAAATCCGGGACCAAGCCGGCGGTGACCCCGCCGGCGACCCCGGTCGAGCCAGCCGTGGTGTTGGCGGAGGTCGCGGCGCCTGTCGTCGTCGCCCCGGCCGAAACCAAGGTCCCCATCAAGGCGGAGCGTGACTCGTCCGCCCGCGTGGGCGCCGAGGAACGGCGCAAGGCCACGGCCATGCGTCGGCTCGAGGCCGCGGAAGGCCGACAGGCAGCGGCCTTGGTCCGCCGCCGTCAGGCGGCCGAAATCCGGGAACAGGCTTCGGCACTCCGGCGCGACGATGTCGCGTCCAGACGCCAGGCGCGGGGCGGCGATAACAAACCGTCGTGAACAGAGCCGGCCGTCGAGATGGCCCCGCCCGAGCGGGACGCCTGTCCACGGGCCGGTGTGTGATAAGGAGCAAGAGAGATGGAAAGCGAAAAGAAAGTGGCCTTGAGCAAGGAAGCCCGGGCCCAGGCGTCCGAAGCCCGCAAGTCCGCTTCGGCGGAAAAGCGCAACGAAGCCGCGGCCAAGCGCGCTTCCGCGGCCGAAGCCCGCAAGAGCGCGGCCGAAGCCCGTCGCAGCGAATCCGCGGCCCGGCGCGAGGCCTCCGCCGCCTCGCGGCCGGCCCGGGGTCCGTCTGCCGCCAGCTGAGTCTGGCGCCGCAGTCCTGATGTCGTGATGGCACGCGCCTTTGGCGCGTGCCATTCTCTTTTTCGTCGCCGGGGTTCCGGATATTCGCGTTCCGATTGTCCTTCGGCATTTCTGGTTTATCTTTCTGTTTGATGGATATGTCTCAAAAGGGTTTGCGCATCAGGGGGCCGTCCGCGGGGGGCACGCCCATCGTCTTCAAGGGGGCCCAGGCGGCGCTTTCGGCCCTGATCGGTGCCGGCGACGTGGTTCTCGAGCTTGGCGACGGCAGTCATGCCGCTCTCTCGGCGCTGAAGGGAACCGGCATCGCCGTGCTGGAATTGCCGCTGGCTCTCGAGGCCGCGGGGTCGTTCGTGCGTGTCGATCTTGAGGCGCTGCAGGCCGCGGTCGTCAGCCGGGTTGATCACATCGTCACACTGACGCCATGGCATCGGATCGCCAACGGACCAGCCCTGTTGGAGCGGATGGCCGCCCTTGAAGCCCGCCTGATCTGCCGGACCACGGCATCCCGCGAAGGCACGCTGGCGGCGACCGCTGCCGCGCTTGGCCTCGTCGTCACCGGCCGGGCCGGCGCCGGCAGCAGCGGCGTTCTGCTCCGCCTCGAGAGCCCGCGCGCGGTGCTCGTCGAAGCGCCGCCCGCGTTGCCGTCCGTCCGGCCGATCGTCGTCATCGCCGGCTTCTACGGCCGGGGCAATTGCGGCGACGAAGCGCTGTTTCAGACCATCTATGAGACCTTCGCCCCGGATTTCGACGTCATCGTCGCGGTGGACAGTTTCGGCGCGGTCGACGGGTTTCAGCACTGGTATCCCTACAACCGCTGCGAAATCCGCCATCAATGCGATCTCGACATGTTCGACGAGGGGCGGCCGATCGCGGCGATGATGATCGGCGGCGGCGGCCTTGCGGTCGGCTTTGCCGCCAATCTGGTCTTCGAGGCCCGGGCCCGCGGCATTCCGACCTTCATTTTCGGCGTCGACCTGCCCGGTCTCGACATGCCCGGCTGCGATCCGCCCGATCGCCAGGTGGTGCACGGGCGCCGCGTGATCGATGCCGCGCAGATGAAGGCCTATCTCGGGGGATTCAGTCGGGTGATGGTGCGCACCCGCCATGGCCTTGACATTTGCCGTCAACTGGGAGTCGAAGCCGATTACGGCGCCGACTGGGCGATCCGGCTGATCCAGGACGAGGCGGAGGATGTCGCGGATTCCAGCCGCCGGGCCCTGATTGTCCTGCGCGAGTTCCCGCTTCACCTGGTGCCCTACAGCTATGTGCTGGAAATCCAGGCCCTGGTCGAAGGCCTGAAGGCGCAGGGCTGGCACCCCGCCTTTCTGCCGTTCTGTCCGGAAGACGCGCGCAACACGGCGGAACTCGGCCTCGATTCACTGGCGCCGACGTTCGAACACTGGTGGAACCCCCGGCGGGTGAAGCAATTGATCAGCGCGAGCGGGCTGGTCATCGGCGTGGGGCGCCTGCATCCCCTGATCTTCGCGGCGAGCCTCGGCGTGCCGACGGTCTCGCTGGTGCCGCCACTGCGCCTGCCTTCAGGGCGGAAATCGATCACCAAGATCGACGCGGTCTGCGCCGACTGGGGATTGGCCCAATTCGCCACCGTCCCCGAATTGCTGGCCGCGACCGAAGGTCCGCTAAAGGGGGTGTCCCGCCGGAAGCTGGCTGCGGCCCAGGGCCGGCTGGAGCGCTCGATCACCGGCATGATGGACATCATCGCCCGCTATCGGGCGGCAAACTCGATCTGACCTGCTTGACCGCCGGGGGCGAGGGCGGCGGGACGGCCTGGCGTGGCCATTCCCGCCGGGTCCTGAGAGACCTTTTGGAAACCCCGGACGGGTCGATCCAGCGGATCTTTTCACGCCCCGCGTCGTCGGCGATCTTGCCGATATCACACGATATCGGCTGCGATCCCCTCCTTGCGGGACATGAAAATCTCTCGCCGGCTCTCAGCCGCCGGATTTCCAAAAGGTCTCTGAGGACGGCCGATCAGGCCTTGCCCCGCGCTTCCAGCTTCTCGCGGCGCTTTTCCTCGCGCTTCAGTCGGCGCTTTTCCTCGCGGGCTTCTTCTTCCGTCTTCAGGGTCAGAAGCGTGTCCTCGACCGGACGGCCGCCCGGCGTCGGTCCGGACCAGTGGCCGGGCTCGCCCCGCTTGGGCATCGCGCCGCGTTCGGCTTCCAGAATCTGGCGGATGAAGCCCTGCTGTGATTCCAGCCGCTGGTAATAATCCGGCCGGAAATCGTGGGGGACGACCTTCGTGTTGAAATCGTCGCCGTAGGCCTCGAACATCTCGTCGACCGAATGGAAGAAGGTCAGCCCCACTTCATCGGCGAAGCTCAGATTCTTGCGGTTCAGGATGTGGCGGCCGCCCGACATGATCTTGGGGTCGATGGCGAAGGTCGGGGTCTGGCAGGTCATGGACAGAATCAGTGTGTGCAGCCGGCCGACGCTGACGACGACATCGGCGGCCTTGATCAGGCCCTTCACCTGACGCGGATCCCACCACACGTTCTCGATCATGTCCGGCTTCACATGGGGCATGTGGTCGAGGAAATCGCGATCATCGGGGGCAAAGGGCAGGTAGCGCACGCGATGGCCCTGCCTCTCGAGATATTTGTGCAGGGCCAGCATGTCGCGGCGATGCTCGTCGCCCGGCGGCTCGCCAAAGGCGCGGATGGTCACCAGGGCACCGCCGCGCTTGTGCGCCGGGGGCTCGATCACGCCAAGGCCCAGCGCCCAGTCGGCGCCATGATGCACCGGGACCTCGTTCTTGCGCAGATTGTCCAGCGACTTGATCGTGCGCACCGACAGGAAGTCCAGCCGGTTATAGATGTCGAAGCGGATATGGTCGGGGGGCAGGCGTGGCTTCAGCGAGGCGTCGATGCCGCTGATCAGCGTTTTCTTGCCGGCATCGAGCGCGGTCATCAGGAACTGGCCGGAGAAACCGAAAGCCAGGGAGCCGCCGCCGATATGGAGGCCCACCACGTCCTGGCCATAGACGCGGGGAATGTCGTCATAATTGATGACTTCGCATTCGGTGTAGGGATACCAGGACCGGAAATCGGGGTGGGCGTTCTTGTGCTCGATCGGCACGATGATGTTGTACTTGTCCTTCAGCAGTTCGTACTGGACATGAAGGAACGCCTCGTCCCCCGCATTGCCGCGCGCGAAGAAACCAAGGAGGACGACGGATTGATCATGCTTCACGAGGGGCCTCGCCGGTTTGACGCCTGGGGAAAAAGATCCTTCCGCCGTCCTGATCCATGGGCAGCGCCCCGCCCGGCCAGGACAGGCCGATGGCCGTCCGTTTCCCTTCAAGGTTCCGGGTGTCCGGCGCAAGCCGGCCCGGATCCGATACCGGCGGCAGGATAGTCCGGGAAGTCCAGCCGCTTCAATCGCGATTCCCGTTGCGGACGGTGCGGCCACGCCCCTTGTGCTCTCGGGGGAAGGAGGGTGAAAATCCGATGCCACAGGGGGATGCGCCATGCCGTTGATCGACATCGTTCAGGACGGGAAGAAGCTCAAGACGAGCAGTTCCTTCTTCCGCGGGGACGATACCAACTATTATCCGCGGGATTCGTCCCTCGAAACCGACAATGTCGTTTCGACCTATATCGCCAAGGGATGGATGCCCCGACGCCGCTTCATCACCGCGAAGACCCCCATTGTCGCCTTCGGCAGTTGCTTTGCCGAGAATATCTCGAAGCATTTCCTGAAACTCGGCTTCAATATTCTGACCAAGCAGGACAATGCCGCCTATATCACCAAGATGGGCGACGGCATCGTCAATACCTTCGCCATCCGTCAGCAGTTCGAATGGGCCTGGGAAAACAAGACCCCCAAGGCCGCGCTGTGGCATGGCTACGATGCCGGCTCGTTCGGCTATGACGAGCAGGTGCGCATCGAAACAAAGGCCCTGTTCGACGCGGCGGAAGTCTTCATCATCACACTCGGGCTTTCGGAAATCTGGTACGACGAGCCAACGGGGGAAGTGTTCTGGCGGGCGGTCCCGATCGAGAAGCATGATCCGTCGCGGCACAAATTCCGGCTGTCCACCCATGGCGAGAACCTGGCCAACCTGAGGCGCATTCACGAGTTGATCCGCGAACATCGCCCGGAGGCGGCCATCGTCCTCACGGTTTCGCCGATCCCGCTCTATGCCACGTTCCGCGATCTTGCCTGCATCGTCGCCAATGGGGCCTCGAAGGCGATCCTGCGCTCGGCAGTCGAGGAATTCATGCAAACCACCGCGCAAGGGGATGGGCGGCTGTATCTCTTTCCCAGCTACGAGGTCGTGAACGATCTCTACAGTCACCAGTGGGGTCCGGATCGTCGGCATGTCTATGGACATGTATTGAATTTCAACATGCGTCTGTTCGAGCGCTATTTTTGCGAGACGAGGCTGAACGATGCGGCGCTGCTCAAGGCGTTTCGACGATCGCAGGAACTCGATCGCCTGATCGCCCGCGAAGGCCACGAAGCCATGGCGCGGGGCAAGCCCGAGCCGGAACCCGCGCCGGCCGCACCACGCAGGCGCAAGGGCATGAAAGGCCTGATACGGCGCCTCCTCAAGCGCTTCCGGGCACGAAAGTAGCGATCCCTGTGACCAACGTCACGGCGCCCTCGGCCCCGCGAGCGTAATTCGTCGTTGTTGCGCCGCGCGGCATCCGTTGCGGGGCATCACGATCGAGCATCCGCGAATGCTGCGTTGCCGCATTTGGACCTGATTCGCCCGAATTACCGCTTGCGGTGCGAGCCTGAGGGACCAATAAAGACGGAACGAATCGTCGCCAGGCGAGGATCCGGGGGAATTCGAACTGCTTCAGCCAGGGCCATCGCCAGTTCATGAATGACGCTCTGAACGCCATCGACAATCAGCTGCGCGTGCTGAGCGCCGTGACCTTCCGCGAGGCCAAGGCGCGGCTGGGGCTCAATTTCGTCGGCGTGTGGACCGAATTCGGCCGTCTGTCGATCGCCATCGGGATTTTCTCGGTCATTCGCTATTTCACCGGCAGCGGTATCCACCGCGGCATGGAAATCATTCCCTTCATCGCCACCGGCGTGCTGATGTTCTGGATGTTCCGGCGCACGCTGCTGTTCGTGTCGATGACGTCAATGTCGGCGGAGCGCTACGCCTTTTTTCCACAGGTGACGATGCTCGACATCGCGCTCGGTCGGGGCGTCGTCAACATCGTGCTCTATGTGGTCCTGTCGTTCGCGACGTTTGGCGTTTTCATCATCGCCGGCGTGTCGGGGCCGATCTATCGGCCGGCCTATGTCGCCATGTTGCTGATCGTTTCGGGCTTCTACGGGCTGTTCGGCGGGATCATATTCAACGCTCTCTTCGCCCGGGTGAAGATCCTGCGTCCGGTGCTTCAGGTCGGTCTCCGCATCCTGATGCTGACCAGCGGCGTGTTCTTCGTCATCCCCGAAATCCCGTACAGTCTGCATGGCTTCGCGCTGTGGAATCCGCTGCTGCATCTGAACGACATCATGCGGCAGGAGTATTTCGGCAAATACAGCGCCGATTACGCCGACTTCGGCTATGCCATGCGCTGGCTGATCGGCCTCGCCCTCTTCGCGCTGATCTTCGAGCGGGCCGCGCGCAAGCGGAAGGACGTCGGCTGATGGCCAGTCCCGTGCAGAAAATGCCCGAGCGGATCATCGGCTTCGATGGCGTGAGCGTCCGCTATTACGATCGGGGCCGCATCATGACGGCCCTTCACGATGTCAATTTCGCCATCACGCCAGGGCAGAGCGTGGCGATCCTGGGCACAAAGGGCTCGGGGAAATCCACCCTGGTCCGCTTGCTGTGCAATATCGAGAAGCCGCTGGTCGGCCGGGTCGTACATCACAACATGACCGTCAGCTGGCCGGTCTGGGCGCGCACGGGGCTGATCCGCTCCATGACCGCGCGCGACAACATAAGGTTCACCGCCCAGCTCTACGGCCGGTCGGCGCCCGATATCATCCGGCGCGTCGACGATTTCGCGCATCTTGGCGCCAAGATGGATGTCTTGCTCGGCGACCTGCCTTCGAGCACCATGGCCAAGGTCATGTTCGCGACAGCGGCGGCGCTGGATTTCGACTGTTATCCGATCGATGACTGGCTTGCCACGCACGATCACGAATTTCGCCGCAGGGCCGAGGATACGCTGCAGTCATTGCGACAGCATTCCACCCTCGTTCTTGCAACCAGCCGCACGAATTTCGTGCGCACATACTGCGACGTCGCCTACGTCCTGCACCGAGGTGTTCTGACACACCATGACACAATCGACGAAGCCATCCGATACTACCGCGGATGCGCGGCGAGCAGCGAGGCCGCCGAGGATACAGAGGCCACCGAGGCGGGATACTGAGGACGATTTCCTCGGTGACGAATTCGCCGATGGTGATTTCGAGGAAACCGAGCGTCCCCGTCAGGTCACCCTGACGCCGCTGCCCATGGCCGAAAGCCGGGAAGTGCTGCGCCGACGCAAGATCCGCTCGGCGCTGTTCAGCCTGCTGGTCCTGCTGCTGCCGACGACGATTTCGGCCGTCTACATCTATGGCTTCGCCTCGGACGTCTATCAGGTCGACACCGTGTTTCAGGTGAAGACCTCCTATGAGTCGGGCGGCAGCGGCGGCAAGGGCGCGCTGAGCTTCCTCAAGGGCGGTTCGGTGATGGGGCGGGCGATGGACGAGTCCTTCTCGGTCGTCCGTTACATCGAATCCCGCAACGCCCTGATCCAGCTCCAGTCGGCCCTCGATCTGCGGAAGGCCTTTTCCGACGAGAAGATCGATTCCTATTCGCGGCTGAAGGCGGAAGCGGATGACGAGGCCTTCTACCGGTATTATGGCGGCATCGTCAGCATCTACTTCGACGAGATCAGCGGCATGATCGTGCTCGAGACGAGGGCATTCGAGCCGGATATGGCCTACAAGATGGCGACGGTTCTGGCCGATCAGGCGGAAAGCCTGATCAACGATTTCAACGGCCGCTCGGAACACGACCTGACCGAACTGGCGCGGAACGAGTTGAAGAGCGCCGAGCAGCGTCTGCGCGAAGCCGAGATCGCCCTGACCAAATTCCGCAACGAGCATGGCGCGATCGACCCGACCGCGACCTCCATGTCGGTCAACAGCATCATTTCGTCCCTGAAGGGGCAGGCGGCGGCGATCGAGGCGGAGATCCGCGCGGTCCGCGATATTTCCCGCGGGGAAGTGCCGCGTCTGGCCGAGTTGCGCAACAGGTTGGCCGGCCTGCAGGAGCAGATCAAGATCGAGGAAGCGCGGCTGACCGGCAGCGACACCGCCTGGTCGGGCACGCTGGAGCAATATGGCATCCTCGTGCTGCAGAGCGAACTGGCCAAACAGTCCTACGCTTCGGCGCAAGGGGCGCTGGACTCGGCGCTGGTCGAGGCCCGCCGGCAGAAACTCTATGTCGTCGACGTGGTCTCGCCCTTCCTGCCGACCGAAGCACGCCTGCCGTACCGGGCGCAGACGGTGTTCTTCACCTTCCTGGGCGCGCTGGTGTCGCTGGTCATCGGCCGCCTGGTCTGGGCTGGCGTTCGCGACCACATGGTCTGACCGGGGGCGGGAAGCGGCATGGCGTGGTTCGGTCGTCTCTTCGGGCGTGATGGCGCGGCCGGGCCGTCGTTGCGCCCGGCGCCGGAACTCGCCGTGACCTGGGCCGCCACGACGAAGACGGTGCGCAGCGCCAATCTCGGCGACGCGCTCAGTCCCGTGATCGTCGCCGCGCTGTCGGGGAGGCGGGTCCGCCACGCCCATTTCGACGAGGACGTGGAGCGGATCGCGGCGCTCGGAACCATCGGCCAGGATCTGCACGGTGGCATTCTCCACCTCTGGGGCACCGGGGCGCAGCGCAGGCTGTGGCCGGTCGACGGCGAGGGCCGGCCGCGTCATCCGGGCGGAATCTTCCATGTCCATGCCACCCGCGGCCCGTTGACCCGGGCCGTGCTGAGGGATGCGGGTATCGAGGCGCCGGAAGTTTACGGTGATCCCGCGCTGCTGCTGCCCCGGCTGTTTCCGATGACGCCCGAGCCCGTGCATGACCTTGGCATCATTCCGCATGTCTCCGAACTCGATGCCGTCAGCCCGGATGCCCGCCCGAAGGCGGACATCCTGCGCTATCGCATTCCGCCGGAGATGGCCGGACGCGTGCGCCTGATCCCGACCTGGACGCTGGCGGAGCCCGCCGCGCTCTTTGCCTGCATCCGCCGCATCCTGTCCTGCCGGCGGATCATTTCCGCCAGCCTTCACGGGCTGGTCATCGCCGAGGCCTTCGGCATCCCCGCCCTTGCCCTTGGCAAGAAGGGCCGGGGGGCGACCGCGTGGGATCTGACCGGCCCCTGCGACGGCCTCGACCACCGCATGATCGACTATGGTCTGGGAAGCGGGCGGACCCGCCTCACGACCTATGCCCGACGCCCAGTGAACGAGACCGACTGGGCGGATGCGATCGCGGCGGTCGATCGCTTCGCCCGTCCCCCGGAATTCGACCCCGAACCCTTGCTGGCGGCTTTCCCCTTCAAGGGCGAAGGCGCCGGACCTATCGATGTCGCGGCCTTGCCGGGGCATATCGCGGAGATCAGACTTTGAGGCATCGTCCAGTTGCTGCCGCGCACGCGGTCCATTGTCTTGCGGCACCTGCCGTCAAGGCAGTATTGTCCGCCTGGCCAAAGGGGGAAGGGTACTGTCGATGAGGTCCTGTTCGCGCCGACGGGCGATCGTGTTCACTTTGGTGGCAGCGGGGGGCTTGTCCCTCGGCGGCTGCATGGCGCCAGCGACTTCGGGCGACATGTCGGCCAGCAGCGGATTGATCGCGGGCGCTGGCGGCTTTGGCGCCACCCCGCTGGTTGATACCGCCGGCCGGCCCTGGGCCCCGACCATCGAGCGTTCCTTCGTGTCCGCGCTGGGCCAGAATTGCGCCGCCGTCGTCCTGACCCCACTGACCGGTGGCCTGCCCATCCACCGCGTGGTCTGCGAGCAGGGTGGGCAATGGGTGGTGACCGTGCCCCTGGTTCTCGTCCCCGGAGAAGCGGACCCCCGCTTTGTCGGCGCGCCGACGGCACCTGCCGGCGGAACCACCAGCCAGCGAAGCCCATCGTGATGATCCGGATGCGAACCATGTCGCTGCGTCTTCTGTTCTCCGGGCTTGCCCTCGCGGCTGGCCTTGGCGCCAGCCCCGCGCTGGCCCAATCCCTCGTCACCAGCGGCCCGGCCGCGCCGGATCCGCTTGCCCCGCCGCCGACCGCGGCGAGTTCCGAGCAGGCGCCGGCCCTGATCGACCGGCCCTTCGGCGCCGGGTTGTTCATCGACCGGCAGGCCCCGGCGCCCACCGGGGGCGGCAATTCGCAATACAAGGTTCAGCCGGGCGATCAGGTGCAGGTGCATCTGTTCGGCGCGGTCCAGCAGGATCTGACCCAGACGGTCGATCCTCAGGGCAATATCTTCATTCCCGAAGTCGGACCGGTGCCCGTGCGCGGCGTGCCCGCCGGGCAGCTGACCAGCGCCATCCAGGGGCAGGTGCGGAAGTCCTATCCCTCGGACACGGTGCAGGTCTACAGCACGATCGTCGACGCGCGCTCGGTCGGCGTTTTCGTCACGGGCTTCGTCGCCCAGCCGGGCCGCCACCTCGGCTCACCCTCGGAATCATCGCTGGATTACCTGCTGCGGGCGGGTGGCATCCTCGAAGGTGCCGGCTCTTACCGCGACATCACCATCAAGCGCGGCGGCGGCGTCCTGACCGATGTCGATCTCTATGACTTCCTGCTGAACGGCGAATTGCCGGCCATCAGCCTCGAGGAAGGCGACACGATCGTGGTCGGCGGCCAGCACCCCGTGGTCAAGGCCCGTGGCTCCATCCGCAACGAGGCGATCTTCGAGCTGATGGGCAAGCAGATGACCGGAGCGGAGCTCATCGCCCTGGCCCGGCCGCTGCCCAGCGTGAACAATGTCTTCGTCACGGGCACGCGCGGTGGCATCCCGATGTCGAAATATCTGACGTTGCGGGAATTCGCCGGCTTCACCCTGTCCGATCAGGATATCGCCGAATTCCAGCAGGATTCGACGGCGCCGGTGATCGCCGTGCACCTCGAAGGCTCCTACGAGGGGCAGTCGACCTATGTCGTCTCCAAGGCGACGACCCTGCGCCAGCTGCTGGCCCATATCGCGGTCGATCCCCGCACCACCAACGTCAACGCGGTGCATCTGCGCCGGGCGAGCGTCGCGGTACAGCAGAAAGCGGCGCTCGACGGCGCTCTCGACCGGCTGCAGCGCAGCGTGCTGACCGCTGTCGTCCAGACCAGTGGCGAAGCGGCGCTGCGTTCGGCCGAGGCGCAGATGGTGCTGCAATTCATCGATCGGGTGCGGGGCGCCAAGCCCGACGGCACCCTGGTGGTGACCCGCGACGACGGCAAGGTCGCCGACATCCCGCTCGAGAACGAGGACACCATCGTCATTCCGCAGCGCTCCTCGACCGTTGTCGTGGCGGGCGAGGTGCTGGCGCCGCAGACGGTGATCTGGCAACCGGGGCTGACCGTCGACGATTACATCGATCAGGCCGGTGCCTATACCGATCGCGCCCAGCTCGACCGCTTCATGATCCAGAAGCAGAACGGCGCGATCCTGATGCTGAGCGATCCGGTGATCGAGCCGGGCGACGAAATCGTCGTCCTGCCGGAAATGGCCTTCAAGGGCTTCCAGTTCGCGCAGGATCTGGCGGATGTAATCTTCCGCGTGGCCGGCATCACCCGCTTCCTGAGCGATTGACCACTCCCGCCCCCGCGCGCGCGGGGGCGGTCCCAATGGCGGAACCAGCCTGATGACAAAATCCCCTGTAACCGATTACGCCCGCTGGTCGACCGACGAACATCTTTCGCCCAAATGGGCCGAGAGGGCGGATTTCGTCGCCCGTTTCGTTCCGCAGGGGCTGACGGTCATGGACATCGGCTGCGGCGGAATGCAGTTCGAGCATTCGTCGAAGGCGAAGATCTATGTTCCGGTCGATGTCGTCGCGAGGGACGAGCGGACCCGGGTGATCGATCTCAACGCGGCCGAATTGCCGGACGAGTGGATCGACGAGGTTGAACTCGTGTCCTTCCTCGGCGTTCTGGAATATCTGCTCGAGCCCCACGAGGTGCTGTCGAAGATCGCCCGCCGGGGCGTCGCGGTCGCCTGCACCTACAAGAGCCTGGAATTGGCGCCCAACGCCAACCGCCGGGCCAGCGGCTGGGTCAATGATTTCTCGTCGAGCGAATTCCGCGCCATGGTCGAGCGCGCGGGTTTTCATGTCGCCCGCCGCGTTCTCTACAAGAACAACCAGCATGTCTATCTGCTGCTGCCGCAGACCGAGATCGACGACAAGGCCTGGTGGAAGGAAACCGAGGAAAAGAAGGCGGCCAAGCGCGCGGTCAAACGCGAGGCTCGGCGCCACGGCCAGATCGATCACAAGCCCGTGCTGCTGGTCGCCGGTTTCTACGGTCGCGGCAATTGCGGCGACGAAGCCCTGTTTCATTGCATCTACGAAGCCTTCTGCGACGAGTACGATATCTATGTCGCCGTCGACGAACACGGTGCCTTCCGGGGCTTCTGGGACTGGTATCCCTACAACAAGTGCAAGGTCATCCATCAGACCGATCTTCACGCCTTCTCGGCCAAGCGCACCATCGCCGGCTTCATGATCGGCGGCGGTGGCCTTGCCATCGGCTATGCCGGCAATTTCGTCGTCTCGGCCCGGATGCGGCGGGTGCCCAATTTCGTCGCCGGGGTCGATCTGCCGGAATTGGTGCAGCAGCCCATCATCGAGGTCGAGGACCTGACGAAGGTTCAGGCCTCGCGCCATGCCCGCAGGCTCGATCGCGATTTCCTGCGCGACTATCTCGGCGCCTTCGATCATCTGATGGTGCGGACCGAGCGCAGCCTCAAGGTCGCGTCCGAAATCGGGGTGGAATCTTTCCTTGGCGGTGATTGGGCCCTGCGCCTGATCGCCGACAATTCGCCCGACGAAGTGCCGGATCCGAAGCGGGCCGTTATCGTACTGCGCGAATTCGCCCTCGAGATCATCCCCTATACCTATGTGCAGAAGATCGAGCACCTGATATCGGGCCTGCGCGAGCAGGGCTGGACTCCCGTGCTGCTGCCGTTCTGCCCGGAAGACGTGCGCAGCGCCAAGGAACTCGGCCTCGACAAGCTGGCGCCGACCCTGGAGCATTGGTGGAACCCGCGCCGGATGAAACAGATCATGGCGGAAAGCGGCCTCGTGATCAGCGTCGGCCGGCTGCACGCCGTGATCTTCGCCGCGCCCCATTTCGACGTGCCGGTCTGTTCGCTGGTGCCGCCGCTGAAACTGCCGTCGGGCAAGAAATCGATCTCGAAGATCGATTCGCTCTGCGCCGACTGGGATATCGATCAGTTCGCCGACGTCGAGGACCTGCTGATGGCCGCCGCCGACGGAAGGCTGCGCCCGGCCAGCCGCGAGAAGGTGACGGCGGCGATCGAGCGGCTGGACGAGTCGATCCGCATCATGAAACAGATCATGCAGGACCGTTACGAGGAGAAGGGGCTGTGATCGCCCCTTCCCCCTCGATCTTCAGACCCTGACGAGATCGGCGACGAAGGGCATCTGCCCGGCGTCGACGAAGACGCGGCTGCGGATGTCGGCCTCGGGCAGGCCGACATGGTCGCGCAGGACGCTGGCGAAAATGCTGCGCAGATCGGTGGTCGGGGCGAGGTCCCGGCCCTCGTAAAGTCTGTCGCGCGACAGGCCCGGCCAGTCGGTGATCACCCGCCGGCCTTCGAGCGCACCACCGAGAAGGAAGGCCGCGCCCGCCGTGCCGTGATCGGTGCCGCCGGTGCCGTTCGGTGCCGCCGTGCGGCCGAATTCGGTGGCGGCGACGACGATGGTCTTCGACCAGACGGGATCGAGATCCTTGCGAAGGGCCGCCAGGGCATCGGCGAACTGGCCGAGCAGCACGGCGAGCCGGCCGGTCGCCGCCCCTTGGGCCGAATGCGTGTCCCAGCCTGTCACCTCGAGGGTGGCGATGCGGGGACCCCGGTCGTCGCGCATCAGGCTGGCGAGGCCCTTGAAGGAAGGCGTCAGGCGGCCGAGGCCGCGCTGGCGGGTCATCGCGTTGGTATCGGCATCCGCCAGCAATTGTTCCGTGTCGCGCGCCGTCGCCAGCGCGGCGTGGAAGGCGGGGCTGTCGGCGTAGAGCCGGTCGATGGCATCGAGCAGATAGTCGGACGGACCGGCGCCGCTGCCGCTGACCCAGGTCGCGACCTGGGTCGGGCCGGACATGACGAGCGGGGCGGCCTCGTTGACGGCGAGGCCGAGGCCGCTGCCGCCCATCAGGCCAAGGGCGCGGTTCAGCCAGCCGACGCCAGCGCCGGAGGGGCCACGTCCCCCGGTCTCCAGGACATTCTGGGCATCGAAATGGGATCGGTCGCGATAGGGAGTGCTGGCGGCATGGACGACCTGCAACTGCCCGGCGTGCCACAGCGCGTGCAGCGGGGCGAGGGCGGGGTGCAGGCCGAAGCGGTCGTCGAGCGGCAGGGCACCGTCCGCCTGGCCCGGGGCGGCGATCGCGAGCGGGCCGCGCAGGGCAACGTAATCCTTGTCGCCGACCGGCGGCACGGCGGCGAGGCCATCCATGCCGCCACGCAGGATGATGAAGATGAAGCGGCGGTCGTCCGGCGTCTTCGCATAGGCAAAGCGCGGAACCGAGGCGAGCAGGCCGGCGCCGAGCAGGCCCTGCAACAGGCCACGGCGATTCAGGGCGGAGATCATCGGGGTCACCTCTGCTGGAATTCGGGGGAGGCGAAGATCATGGCGATGCCCGAGGCGCGGTCGCCGGCGCCCTTGATGAACTGGGTCTTGGCCGGCGTCAGCACGGGGGCGATGGTGCCATCGAGTAGGGCCGCGAGATCGAGGCGAGCCCCCGCCTTGTTGGCGATGTCGGCGCCGAGGTCGATCCGCCGCATCAGGGCATCGGGACCCAGCCAGTCGGTCGAGCGATCCGGCCAGCCGGCGGGGGAGGGGGCGCCGAAGGGCGCCTGACCAAGGCCGCGCAGGCGGCGGAACAGCAAGGGGCCATCGATCGCGGCGGCCTCGCCCCCCAGCGCCCTGGCCATGGCGACGGTCAGCTCCCACGGGGTTTTCATCTTGGCGAGCGGGTCGGCCCAGGCGGCGTCAAGGCCGATCACGGCCCTGGTGACGGCGCCGAGGTCGCCATCGGTCTTCAGATAGACGGCGGCGATGGCTTCGACCGCGGCGGCTGGCGGATCATCGGCGACGAAATGGCGGACCAGTTTGGTCGCGAGATGTTTCGCCGTGGACGGATGACGCGCCAGTATGGCGAGGGCATCGCGGGTTTCCTGTTCGCCGCCTTCGCGGATCCGGGTGCCGACCAATGTCTTGTCGCCCGGCTCGTGGCGGTTGGGATCGAAGCCGAAGCGTTTCGACGTGTCGCCACCGCCGGTAACCACGGACCAGCCGGTGAGGATGCGGGCGAGGGCGATCACATCACCCTGACCATAGCCGCCGCCGACGCCAAGCGTGTGCAGCTCCAGAACTTCGCGCCCCAGGTTCTCGTTGAGGCCGGCATCCTTGCGCTGCCCGACCTTCGAGTTCGGGCCGACCGAGCGATATTGGTCGAGATAGGTCAGCATGGCGGGATGCAGGGTCGCCGCTGTCAGCAGATCCTCGAAGCGGCCGGTGACATGGGGCGCGATCGCCTCGCGCTCGAACACGCCGGCCAGCGGCACGACGCCGCTGCGCGCGACCGAGACGGTGAAATGATTGGACCAGAACAGCACCAGCCGGTCATGCAGCGGCGCCGCGCTGGCGACACAACGGTCGAACCGGGCCGTGACTTCCCGCAGGTAAAGCTCGCGCACGGGATTGTCGGGCCGGCCGTCGTCATTGGCGTCCATCTTGCCCTCGGCCATCATCGCCTTGCGGGAGCCGGCGACATCGAGCGCACCCGCTGTGCCCGGCAGATCGGTCGGGACGGGACCCGATTTCAACTGTTCGAACAGGGCGCCGCGCGGATCGCCGGAAAGCGCGGACAATTCGCCGGGCCGGGGGCCGAGACCGAAGCGATTGGCGGCAATGAACGCTTCCCGGGACATGGGTCTCTCCGTCTGTCGCTACACCGACATCAACACTGAAACGCCGCAGGAGTTCGACTCCTGCGGCGTTTTTCCTGTCGTGCGGGCCGCCCCGGAGAGGGTCAGCGGGTCAGCAGCTTGCCCAGGCTCTTGCCCAGCCCCTTGTTGCGGCGCTGCGGAACCAATTCGCGGGCGACACGGATGTGAGCCTCGTCGAAGAAGAGCGGAGAGACTTCCGGCTTGGCGAAGATGATGAAGACTTCATTGGCGAAATAGGGATGCCAGTTCTTGGCGATCTCGTCTTTCAGCCACTTCTGCATCGTGTCCATTTGACCTTTGTGCACGATGATGAAATCGAAGTCGTCGTCCTCGGTGACCTGATCGATCGATACGATCCAGGGCGACACCCGGCGGAATTCGCCGGGGCCGACGATCTTGGCCCCGGAGAAGCGGGAAATGGAATTCCAGGCATTGGTCCAGATGCGGTCGGGCAGGCCGACGACGCCCATTTCACTGGCCGAGGACGGGTCGAAGATCGGCATCGACTTGCTGCCGACATCGCGTTCCTGGAAGGGTGACAGGGTTCCGGTGCGCGAGCGCGCCGGCATCTGTCCCGCGAGTTTGGTCCAGGGCTCGGGCTGCACATTGAGTTGCGCGGGCATGCCGATGGTCGCGCCGATCAGCATGTTGAGGTCGAGCAGCGATTTGATGGCCGGTGCATTCTCGGCGACCGTCGCGATCACGGCTGGATCGACCGCATTGCCGAACAGCATCGCCTGCGCCGTCTTGGAGTCCGGGCTGGTCAGAGCGCCGACCAGGCTGGCCAGAAGCTCTTCTGGCAACCAGATCGGCTCGGCTTCCGTCGAAGCCTTGGCTTTCAGTCGATCCTTCAGGGTAAGGACCTTCTTCTCGCGGAAAAGATCGTTGGTCAGGCCTGTCTTCAGAGAATTGAACAGCCAAAAACGCGAGATCTGATAGAAGTTCTGGTCCGACACCATATTCTCGAAGGAGCTGTTCTGGCTCAGGAAGAACTCGTCGATGATCTTCTTGATGAGAATCGGCTTGGTCAGATCGTCGTGCGAGGCTTCGCCATCGATGTCGACGACGGCGGCCTGGAACAGGGTCGCTTCTGGCTGCTGCGACAGGAACAACAGCGCTTCGGTGCGGCTCATGCCGTCGATCGCCCCACAGATATCGGTCAATCGCTGACGCGGTGGCTGGGACTTGAAATAGAGGGCGAGCGCGGAATAGAGGAACTGCTCGTCCGTCATCATCGCGAATTCGGCCTTGAAGGCGCGATAGCGGGTCTGAAACTCGGTCGGATGGCCAATGGCCGCCGAGACCGGCGTCTGTGTCGTGTCGGAAATATACTTCGCCGCGGCCTCGGCCCAAGGCAAGCGATCGTCGAAGACATCATTCGGCAGGCCGTGCTGCTTGATCAGGCCGAGAATGCCGGCGCCGTCGAGGCCGCCGACATGGGCGAGGTAGGACAGCATCTTGGCTGCGGGAATGGTCAGCAGCACGGGCACCCGTACCGGTGCCTGGCCGGCGGTGCCGCGGAAGCCGACGCGGTCGATGTAGTCCTGCATCAGGCGGCGCAGCTGCTGCACTGAATCCCGGCTCGCCTGCTCGTAGATCTCGGGGAACAGCTGCTTGACCAGCTTGCCGGTCACGCTGGCCGAGAAGATCTTGTTCGAGACGACATCGTGATATTCGCGCTGAATGCCCTGTATGTCGCGCAGGGTCTCGCGCCGAACCAGTGGCGAGAGACTGTCGTCATGGGCAAGGAAACGTTCGACCTGGTAGAGGTTCGAGGGCAGCGTCGCGCACGAGGCCAGCAGGTTCAGGCGGTCCGCCGGTGCCAGATAGGGCGAGATCAGCCCCTCGCAGGCCACGGAGAAGCGCAGGAAGGGGGCCGACTCGAACTGTTCATCAATGGCGGCCTGCAGCGACAGGTCCGCCCCTTCCTCTGCCGAGCAGGCGGCGAGAACGGTCTGTTCCGCGGCTTCCGCAGTCTCGCCCTTGTTGATGCCCGCGGTCAGCATCATGTCAACCATGGTCACCGAGCGGCGCTGGTCGCGGAAATTGCGCATCCGGTATTCAGTCAGGCGAGACGGCGGACTTTCCGCCAGCATGTTCAGGAATTTCTCGTAGACCTTCGACATCTCGTATTTGCGGGCGAAGGCCTTGCTGCGCTCGCAGGCGAGTTCGTAACTGTCGGGGCTGGCGAAGAGTTCGTCGATGCGGAAATGCATCTCGTCCTGATGGGCGAAGATCACGCCTTCACCGCAGTCCTCGAACTGCGGGCCATAGGGCACGAGGATCGGCACGCCGAAATTGAACAGGAAGCGGATCGAGCCCGAGGTCGCCCAATGGGCGATGGGTTCCTGGGTGACGACGCCGAAATCCATCGGGGCGAGTCGGTCGAGGAGATCCTTCTCCTCGCAGAAATCGGTGAAGACCGTGGCCGGCACCTTCATCCGTTCGGCATAGTCGAGCAGCTCGCGCGCGGCGGTGCGGCTCGTCGTCGCGAAATTGCCGATGAAATTGGCCTGGGCGCGTTCGCAGATGTCGATGATCAGGGTCGGCTTCTTGTTCGGCGACAACAGGCCGAAGCTGCCGACCGTCGGCCGGTCGCGGCGCAGGTTGCCGCCGGACTTGCTCTTGGAGGTCGTGGTCTGGCCATCTTCGTAGACGAAGACGCCGTGCTCGAGATGCGGGATCGCGAGCTCATAGCAGCCCCGGCTGTTCAGGTTGATCACCGGGATCGACGAATTGAACAGGCACTGGTTCATGATGTTCAGCACGTGGTCGGTCAACACCACCGTGTGCATGATGATGGCCGCGCGGGCCCCTTCATGCGCCGCCAGATAGCGCTCGACATTGCCGACCAGGGTCGAGGTCGTCTCGCCTGTCCCTAGCGGTGAGAGATTGTCGAACAGGCCGTATTCGTGCTGAACCAGGATGAAATCATAGGCCGGTGCGTCGGGATCGCCGACGAAAAGTTCCGTTGACGAGCGCATGAGCGTCGTCGCCATGCCCAGCTTCTTCAGCGAGAGCGCGACATAATGAGAGTATCGGGCAATACCGCAGCTCTTGCCCACCGATGGGCAGATGATCGCGACATTGGCCGATGATCCCTTAGGCTCCTTCATGATTTGCTCCAACCCTTAGCCCGTGTTTCGAGCACACGCCCCCGTGTGGCCTTTGACGTGCCGGATAATGGCATGTTGCACATGCTAAATTCCAGCCGTCGTTCCAGAAAAACTTGCGGGTGTCTCTTGTGGGCGCCGCTGGCTATACAGCCCTGATTTGCCGGCAACGCCGCGATATCTACCGAAGGGGTGAAAAGGCGCCGCGACCCGCCGCCGGTTGTTGTCGGAAGGCTCAGTCGCCGGGTGGCCGCGCCAGCGCCTCCGCCGTCAGGGCGGATCCGGACGCGAGGGGCTGAGCGGGCGCATCGAGGCTGCAGTGGCGGGCCAGCGAAGCCTCGAGCATGGCGAAATGCCGCTCCCAGGTCGGCGGATGGTAAGCCCGGATGCGTTCGATCTGGGCCTGGCGGGCCGCCGACTGGGCGGAAGAATAGTCCAGGATGGCTTCCATCCAGCGGGGACCGTCCAGCGGATCGATGAAATCGGGAATATCGCCGCCGACTTCGCGAAAAGCTGGAATGTCCGAACAGATGACCGGCACACCGACGGTCAGCGCCTCGGCGATCGGCAGGCCGTAGCCCTCGGTGAAGGAGGGGAAAAGCAGCGCCCGCGAGCGGCGCAGCAATTCGGCCAGCTGCGAATCCGACAGGCTGGGCAATTCGACCACGCAGTCCTTGAGGTCGGTGCAGCGGTCGAGGAAACGCTCGGTACCTTCGATTTCCCAGCCCCGGCGACCGACCAGGATCAGCTTGGGCGTCTTGTCGCCAAGAAGGGTGTGCAGGCGGCGCCACAGGGTGAGCAGCAGGTAGTGATTCTTCCGGGGCTCGATCGTGCCGATCATGATGAACCACGGCACCTCCTCGTCGGGTGGCAGGGGCGAGGTCTCGCGGAACAGCGGGGCGACGCCGAGGGGCAGCACCTTGACGGGTGGCGGTGTCTGGTCCTGCTGGGCGCAGAACGCCTTGAATTCCCGCGCGGTGACATGGGAATTCGTCAGCACCAGATCGGCGGTGCTGATCATGGTCGCCAGACGGGCCAGATGACGCCGATCTTCCCCGGCACGGGAAAACTCGGGGTGATGATAGGGGATGAGGTCGTGGAGATAGACCGCCAGCCGGGCATTCAGCCGCTGCTTCAGATTCACCCACAGGTCGGTCTTGTCGATGCCGCCATGGGAGACGGACAGAAGGATCGACGACGGCGTGCCGCGCTTGAACATGGTCTTGCCCTGCACGTCCGGCACGGGCAGCACGGTTTCGCCCATCAGCCGCTCGCCGGCCCGGACGAAGCGATCCATCAGGGGCGAGAAGCGGCGCAGCCGGCGATGCAGGTCGGGGTCGACCCGATCGATCCAGTCGGCGGCGATCTCGTCCCGTTTCGCGATGGCGTTTTCCCAGGTCAGGCGGCGAAACTTGTTGCCACGGATGCTGAAGAAGCCGACGCGCTGCTTGGGCTGGTTCAGGAAGTGGCAGAGATAGGCGTATTCCATCCGGTCGATCCCCGATGGCGGCCGGTCACGATCGCGGCCGGCGAGACGGGATATGTCGAGAAGGATCTTGGCCATGAAACCGATCTACCACATTCAGCCGGGCAATTGGCCCAGGACCTTCGAATACATGAGTTCCAACCGTTCAATATAAGGTTGAACGCCGAAACGCCTGGCCTGTTCCGGTCCGCGCGCCGCGAGGGCGGCGGTCAGGGAATCATCCGTGTCGAGCGCGGCGATGGCCCGCGCCATCGCTTCGATATCATAGGGATCGACCAGCAGAGCGGCATCGCCGGCGATTTCCGGCATGGAGCCCTCGGTCGAGGTCAGGACGGGCGTCCCCATCGCCATCGCCTCGATGATGGGCAGGCCGAAACCTTCGTAAAGCGAGGGGAACAGCACCGCCCGGGCACCGCGCACCAGGGCGACCAGATGCTCCATCGGCACATAGCTGAATTTGAGCAGGCGGCGCGGCGCGCCGGTCAGCGCGATTTCCCGTTCGTAGTCGGCGAGGAAATTGCTCTCGTCCAGGGCCTTCCAGGCCGCATCGCCGACGATGACGAGCGGGCGCGATGGGCAGGCCTTCAGCGTCGCCTCGATCAGGCGGCGCAGGTTTTTCTTGGGCTCGATCGCGCCGAAGAACAGGAAATAGCCCTGCCAGGGAAAACCGTAGACGTCCGCGACGAGGCGATGGGATTGGGCCGGGTCCTGGCCGATGCTGATTTCGGGCAGGACCACCGACTGGTAGGTGACCGATATCCGCTCGTCGGGAACGCCGAACATCTCCTGGATATCGTCCCGGGAGCGTGTCGAGACGGTGCAGATGTGGCTGGCGCTGTCGACGCATCGGCTGATCAGCGCGTGGTAGTATTTTTTGTCGTCCAGCGTCAGGTACGGCAGCTTCAGCGGCACCAGATCGTGCAGCGTGTAGATGTTCCTCGCCCCTTCGAGGCGGATCGGCAGGGGATAGGTCCAATGCATGATCGCGGGCGGGTTTTCCATCCGCACCCGCAGGAAACGGCCCCAGCGATTGAAATGGCGCATGGCCCGGTGGACGAGATCGGGCACCGCCGCGATCCGGTCGAAATGCGGCAGGCTGGCCGCGACCTCGCGCGCCATCACGCGGCCCTGCACTTCGATGATCGATGCCGTGCAGCCGAAAGGCGAGGTCAGGGCCTGGACGAAGCGCTGGCGCTTCGGATGGCGGGGCTTCACGCCATCGGGATCGATGAAGGCGATTTCGCGCAGAATGGGCTCGGGCGACAGCTGGACCCGGCGACCGAAGAGAATATCGACCTTGCAGCCCATGTCGCGCAGGCAATGGGTCAGGCCTCGGGCATAGGTCGCGATGCCGGTGCCGCGAGCGAGGGCCAGATTATAGCCGTCGACACCGATTCGGATGCCGGACAGGGGCCCCGGAATTGTCCCCGGTGCACCGCCGTGTCCTGCGACCATCGTGCCGCTCACCGGCATGGCGGGCGCCGACGACGGCGTGGAAGGTGAAGTCACGTCTGTTCCCCTGTCGCCTGGCATCCCGCAGCGGATGCCCGGCTGATCGATTCAACGGGCCGCGCCCGCCCCCCGGCAATCGTCCCACAAGCCGATCATCGCCTCGCTTGGCGATAGGGGGCAAGGAAATTGGCCGCGGGATTTGCATCGGCATATACCGGGGTGATGCCGAATTCATGTTTTTTTGCATGGAGTTCGCGAAAATGTCGAATATGGCCCAACTCTTTTTTGCGGACAGGGGCGGGGGCCATGCTCTACCAATGGATCTCGCCACATGCCCCGAAGGACGATGACCGAAACATTGAAAGTCAGCTGGGTTGCCGCGCCCACCGCCGCCGATCATCTCAATCTCGGCGATGCCCTGAGCCCGGTCATGGTGGCTTGCGTGTCGGGCCGCCCGATCGAACATTGCTTCTTCGATTCGCCGCAGCCGAGGATCTGCGCTGTCGGCACGATCGCCAATCTGTTCACCAATGGCGAGGTGACGGTCTGGGGCTCCGGGGCTTCGCGCTATCGGAACCCCAGCGCGGGTAAGGACCGCGTGCTGTTCGAGATCCCGCCCGGCACGAAATATCGTGTCACGGCGACCAGGGGGCCGATCACCGCCCAGATTCTCGACAAGGCGGAGTTCCGGCATCGGGGCGTCCATGGCGATCCGGTCTGGTTGCTGCCGCGATTCTACCGCCCCGTGATCGAGAAGAAATACGATCTGGGCGTCATCATCCATCTGTCCGATCTCGCGGATCGCGAGGTCGAGGCGCATCCCAACCCTCGCCATCGCCGCTATGAAGTGCCGCCCTCGCTGGGTTCATCGGTGCGGCTGATCAATACGGTCACGCCGGTTTCGGTGGCGGGTTTGAAGGACAAGCTGGACGAAATCCTGTCGTGCCGGCGAATCATTTCGACCAGCCTCCACGGCATGGTCTTCGCCGAGAGCTATGGCATTCCCTGCCTCTATTTCTCGCCACGGAATGGCACGAGCGGACTGCTGACCCTGCCGACCGTGGACGAGGCGGAGGTCGATCTGCGGATCGCCGATCTCTATTCCGGTATCGGGGTGGAGCGGATCCCGGCCTATCGCCAGCACCGCCTCAAGCCGACCGACTGGGAGGATGTCATCGCCGCCGTCGACCGGGCGTGGGAGCCCAGGGCTTTCGATGGCGACCGGCTGATCGAGGTCTTTCCGGGGCCGGTCGATCCGCTGGACCTGGCCATCATCGGGAATGACGGGCTGTTCAGCCATCCGCTGATCGCTTCCCTGCCGATGTATCACACCAAGCCCCGCAAGCGCGGTCTGGCCCTGCTCAAGTCCCTCCTGAAGCGCTGATCGGCCTGTCGGCGGGGCACGGGGCGGGACTGCCGCCCTGGATCGGCGAGCCGGGTTGCGGGGCCAGGGCCGGCGCGTCGGTCGTGCTGGCCCGTACCGCCCTTGGCCGGGCCGCGCGCGTCAGTCGCTCCAGCGCGCCGGGCAGCGCCAGGGCCATGCCTCTCGCATTGTAGAAGCCGCCATTGATCTGGCTGCGCAGGGCGACAACCTGGCGCCAGGCCATGTAAAGGGCGCGCTCGGGCCGTTCGGGCGCGGTCCAGAAACGGTCGAGGCCGGTCTGGTGGGTCAGGCCCGGCATGTCGTAGATCGCCCGACCCAGCACCACGAGCGGCACGCGGCGATGCAGGGCCGAGATGCCGGCGGTGGAATTGATGGTGATCACGCCGTGGCTGGCGCCGATCAGATCGGTCAGATTGCCGCCGTCAAGGAAGTGTACCCGGTCGGCGACACCCGCCGCGCGGGCCAGATCCCGCGCATGGCGGGCATGGGGTGTCTGTCCATTGTCCAGCGGGTGGCCCTTGAAGATCAGCAGGGTGCCGGCCGGGGCATGGTCGGCGAAAGACCGGATGGTCGCCGCCATGAAGTCCCGCATGGAGCCAAAGGACGAATGGAAGACGATCTGCTTGTCGGCGTTCAACTGCATCAGCGCGAGGTAGAAAGCCTGTCCCGAGGCCAGCAGCGCCTTCTCCTCGCGGGCGACCCGCGCCAGGCGACGGCGACGGCCAAGCAGCCGCGTGACCCAGAACCACCATTCGGCCAGCGGGCCGGCCTCGCGATGGTGGCGATACTTGCGGAACAGCCATCCCGTCATGAACAGACAGAAATAGGCGATGGTGGCGCGCCAGCCCATGATCGCGGTTTGCGGCCCGACGGGTTCGGACGCGATGACCGGCATCATTGCCTCGGGCGACCGCAGGATTTCCTCGGGATCGGTCGGCAGCGACGAACTGGCATTCACCCCGTCGAGTTCGAGGGTGATGTTGTCGGGCCGCAGATAGCCTTCCTCGAAGACATGGACGCGGATGCCCGGGCGCCAGGCGCGCAGGGTTTCGCAGGCCGCCGCATGAAGCGGCCGGCAGTCGCCGATCAGGACGATATCGGTGATCTCGTGCTGGCGGGCCAGCGCGCCGACCCAGGCCGGAAATCCGGCGGCGTCGCCGCGATAGAGTCGGGCGCAGGGCCAGGGCCAGTCGTAAAGATCTCCGCCATTGAAATTGACCCGCACCACCTTGTGGCCACGGCGCCTGAGGGCAAGGCCGAGCTTGAGGAAGAACGGCCCGATCGGCCCCTGAAGGAAAAGATAGCTGCGCGGCGGCACGGGTGACGGTCCGGCGTCAGCGCCTTCCGGACGGGCGTCGGTGCTGCGCGGGGCTTGATCCATTATCGGGCCAGACATTACCATGGTGCGGCTGGGACATGCAGTCTACGAAGATGCCTGGCGATGAAGCCACGAAAATAGTGTTGCCGTGGCGATTTGTTGCAAAGCCGCTCATGACGCATCGTCATGTTTACTATGATTTGACTGACGATGATGTGACGGGGCTTACACAGAACACAGTTGAGCGCCCCTGGTTCCGGCCGGGTGGGTTATTTTCGCGCGTGTGGGTAACGAGGAAACGGGATCATGCCTGAAGCAGGAGAAAGCGCCGCGACGTGTCGGCACGTCGGCGTGCTCTCGATCGGCATGTTCTGGCGGGTGCGGGGCCTTGCCCGATTCCTCGTGGCCGTCGGCCGTCCGGTCTGGTTGAGCGGGTTGAAGCGCCCGGGGCCCGAGGTCGTGGCGGTCGCCGGCTGGGGCCGCAAGAAGCCGGCGCGGCGGGCGATACGGGCCGCCGCGCGCTGGGGCCTGCCGTTCGTCACGGTCGAGGATGGCTTCCTGCGCTCCGCCGGCCTCGGGGTCGAGGGGACGCCGCCGCTTTCCGTCGTGCTCGACGACCGGGGTGTCCATTACGAGGCCGAACCCGCCTCGGCGATCGAGGCGGACCTGCAGGCCTGGCAGGCGATTCCCGAAGGCGACCGCCAGGCCGCGGCCGAGCTGATGGCCCTGATGCGCCGGCATTTCATCGGCAAATACAATGACGCGCCCGATCTCGACCCCGCCGACGACACCGGCCGCGGCCGGCCGCTCGTCCTTGTCGTCGACCAGACGCGGGGCGATGCCTCGATCGCCGGCGGGCGGGTCGATGCCGCGCGTTTTCTCGCCATGCTCGATGCCGCCATCGCCGAGAATCCGGGGGCGGACCTGCGGGTGAAGATTCACCCCGATGTCCTGGCCGGCAAGCGCGAGGGCTTCCTGCTCGACGCAGCCAAGGCGCGGGGGATCCCGCTCGAATCAAGGGCGGTATCCTGGCCGTCGCTGGCGGCGCGGGCGGCGCGGGTCTATGTCGCGACCAGCCTCGCCGGGCTGGAGGCGCTGATCCAGGGCGTGCCGGTCACCTGCTTCGGCCTGCCGTTCTATGCCGGCTGGGGCCTGACCGACGACCGCCAGCCGGCCCCCTGGCGGGTGGCGCGGCCTGATCTCGACGCCGTGGTCGCCGCCGCCTATATCCGGGCCTGCCGCTATCTCGATCCACTGGGCGGGCCGGTCGGCACGGCCCTCGGCGTTGCCCGGCATATCGCGCGGATCAAGCGCAATGACGCGGAATTCTCCGGACATACGGTGGTCATGGGCCTTCGCCCCTGGAAACACGCCAGGATGCGGCGCTTTCTCGCCAGCCGCTGGGGCCGGGTCAGTTTCGCGACCGATGTCGGCCGCGCGATCGAGACGGCGAAACGCGACGGCGGCCGGCTCGCGGTCTGGGCGGCGCGGGCGCCGGAGGGGCTGGTCGAGGCCTGCCGCCATGCGGGCGTCCCGCTGTGGCGGATCGAGGATGGCTTCCTGCGCTCGGTCGGGCTCGGCTCCGACCATGTCGCGGCGGCTTCCCTCGTCGTCGATCGCCAGGGCATCTATTTCGACCCGACCGGGCCGAGCGATCTCGAAACCCTGCTGGAAACCGCGAATTTCGACGAGGGCGTGCTGGCGGACGCCGCGCGCCTGCGCCGGGCCATCGTCGATCGGGGCCTGACCAAATATAACGTCGGGCGGGCGCAGGATGTCGTCATCGGCGCGCAGCCCGGCCAGCGCCGCATCCTCGTCCCCGGCCAGGTGGAGGACGACGCCTCGGTCCGCCTGGGCGCGCCCTGGGTGGGCGGCAACCTCGGCCTCCTCGAGGCCGTGCGGGCGGCGGCGCCCGAGGCCTTCATCGTCTACAAGCCGCATCCCGATGTCGAAGCCGGCAATCGGGAAGGGGCGATCCCCCGGGATGTCGCCCTTGGCCTCGCCGATCAGGTGGTGGTCGATACATCCGTGGTGCGTCTGTTTGATCTGGTCGACGAGGTCCATACCATGACCTCCCTCGTCGGTTTCGAGGCGCTGGCGCGCGGCCTTGCCGTCACCACCTACGGCTCGCCCTTTTATGCCGGCTGGGGCCTGACCGACGACCGACACGAGACGCCGCGCCGGACACGGCGGCTGACGCTGGACCAATTGGTGGCGGGTGCCCTGCTGCTCTATCCCCGTTATTGCGATCCCGAGACGGGCCTGCCCTGCGATGTCTGGCATGTCGTCGAGCTTCTGTCGGCCAGGGCGCCGCAGCCGGCCAGGGGCCTGCGCCAGCGCGGGTTGCGGGGCCTGCGCCTCGCGGGGGCCATGCTGCGCTCCGCCCTCGCGGGCCTTCGGTCCTAGGGCGAGGGGCTCTCTCCCCTCTCGTCATGCCGGCGAAGGCCGGCATCTTTGGCCGGCTGGGGCGCCTTCTCGTCACAAGGTCCCGGCCTGCGCCGGGACGACGAGGGGGGAGGATTGATCGTGTGCAGGCGCTATAACGGATCGACGCCTGCGCCCGCGACATGCGGGCATGACGTTTGGACCGGTTGTGTCGCCGCCTCGCCGATGGGTTCATTGACCCAAGAACACATCGGGAGGACGGGGCATGATGGGCAGGCAGGCATTCGTCCCGGCGCGGCGGCCCCTGTGATGCGGGGGACCGGGCTTCCCTATCTCGCGATATTGGTCGCGGCGACCTTCCTGATGGGATCGAGTTTCGTCGCCGGCAAGATCCTGCTGATCCATGGCGTGCCGGCGATCCTGCTGGTGGGCTGGCGTTTCCTGCTGGCGGCGCTGGCGACGCTGCCGCTGCTGGCCCTCTCCGAGGGGGGCTTGTGGAAGAACCTGTTTCCGAGGGGCCTCGGCCCGTCGCGCTGGGCGCTGGTGGTCCTCATCGGCGTGTTGCAGACGGCGCTGACCATGGGCCTGCTGTTCATGGCGATGGAGCATGTCTCCGCCTCGACCGCGGCGATCCTGCTGTTCACCAATCCGGTCTGGGTCGCCTTGCTCGGCCGAATCTTCCTGCGCGAGCCCCTGCACGGTGTGCGCGTGGCCGGCCTCGTGCTGGGCCTGTGCGGCGCGGCGCTGGCCATCGGGGTGAGCGGTGTCGGCGGCGGCGACAATGCCCTGCTCGGCGCGCTGATCGGTCTTGGCTCGGCGCTGGCCTGGGCGACATCGACCATCGTCAACAAGCGCGGCAACCTGCCCATGCCGGCCTGGAGCCTCAGCTTCTGGCAGATGTTCTCGGGTTCGGTCGCGCTGCTTCTCTTCGCGGCGATCCGGGGCCAGGAATGGCCGGCGGGCACAACGCCGATGCAATGGGCGTGGTTCCTGTGGCTGGCAATCCCGGGCTCCACCGCGTCCTTCGGCCTGTGGTTCATCGCCCTGCGGAAGGGCGGCGCGACACGGTCGAGCGGTTATCTGTTCCTCGCGCCACTGTTCGCCACGGTGATTTCCTGGGCCGTTCTCGATACCGGCATCGGCTGGCTGCAAGGGCTCGGCGGCGTGCTGGTGGGGCTCGGGCTGTGGCTGGTCAACCGCGAACTGCCGGCGCGAACCGATGCCGAACGCTTCCGCGAGGCTCTGGCGGAAGGGCGGCCCTGACGGGACCCGCTGGGCGCATCGGTCGCATCTCATCCCTCTCGCCAATGGCGGAAACCGCTTCATTATGGTTTCTGGCCCGGTCAAAACAGGGAAGGGGAGCGAGAATGAGCGAAGCCCATCGCCATGATGTTTCGGTCAGTGAAAGCGGCAATGGCCCTTATGGCCAGGTGGTCACCATCGGCCATCATGTCTTTGGCGCCGACGAGCCGGAAGCCCTCGGCGGCAAGGACACAGGGCCGGATCCGTTCGAGTTGGTGATGGCTGGCCTTGGTGCCTGCACCTGCATGACCCTGCGCATGTATGCCGGGCGCAAGAAACTCCCCCTCGAGCATGTCTCGGTGGTCATTCGCCATGTCGTCGTCGCCGGTGCCGACGGCAAGGGCACCCGCGACCGCTTCGAGCGGCGCATCACCTTGACCGGCGCGCTGGACGAAGCGCAGCGCGCCCAGTTGATCTCGATCGCCGACCGCTGTCCGGTCAGCCGGACCCTGTCGGCCGGCGCCGACGTGACCGCGGCCGAAGCCACCGGGGCCGCCGAGGCCGCCTGATGCCCGACGGATTGCAGGACACGGCCGGTATCGGCGTCATGCATCCCGCCCGGCAGCGCCTGGCGGACGAGTTGCACGCGCGGCCGACCATGGCCGTGGCCGCGCCCTCGCGCATCCTCCATGTCGCGCGCCATGGCGCCGTCGATCCCGCCGCCGACCTCGGCTATCTGGCCGGCCTGTGCGACAGCCTCGGCCTGCAGCCGCCGAAGGCCGGGGCACGGCAATTCCGCTTCTCGATCGAAGGCGCCACCATCAAGTGGGAGCGCTATACGGAATGCTGCGCCTGGACCGTGGTCGTGCCCGGCGTCGGCATGAGCGCGGCCGATCCCCGCATCCGCGACCTGATCGCCGGAGCGCCGGGCACCAATATCGCCGTCGTCGATTTCGAGGTGCATCAGGGCATGGTGGCGGCGGAAGCGGCGGCCATGGCCCATTTCGACCCGGCGACCCTGGTCGCCAGCACCCTCGGCGAGGGCCGGGCGGAAATCTGGTCCGACTTCCGCCTGGGCGCCGAGGGGGAGGTGAAGCTGATCCTCGGCGTGCGGGACGATCTGGTGCCGCGCACCATCGGCAATGTCGTGCAGCGTTTTCTCGATATCGAGACCTACCGGATGCTGGCGCTGCTCGCGCTGCCGCTGGCGCAGCGGGTAAACCAGCGCACCACCGCCCTCGACCGGCGGCTGGCGGAATTGACCGGGGCCTTCATTCCCTCGAAATCCGAGGGCGAGCGGGCGGATGATGCTGGCCTCCTGACCGAACTCGGCTCGATCGCGGCCGAGGTCGAGAATCTGGTGGCGGAAAGCGCCTGGCGCTTCGGCGCGGCGAGGGCCTATTACGCCCTGGTCGAAGACCGCATCGCCGAGAGCCGCGAGACGGCGATCGGCGGTTTCGAGACCGTCGGCTATTTCATGAACCGGCGCCTGACCCCGGCCATGCGCACCTGCGAATCCGCCGCCGCGCGGCAGGAAAGCCTGTCCCAGCGCGTCGCCCGCTCGAGCCAGATCCTGCGCGCCCGGGTCGAGATCGCGCTGCAGGCCCAGAACCAGGAATTGCTGCGCTCGATGGAAAAGCGCGCCGGCCTGCAACTGCGCCTGCAGGAAACGGTCGAGGGCCTGTCCGTCGTCGTGATCAGCTATTACGTCATCGGGCTGATCAGCTATTTCCTGAAGGGGGTGGAGGAGGTGGTGCCCGGCCTGCCCCATGCCACGCAAGTGGTCGCCTTCGCCCTGCCGCTGGTGCTGGGCGCGGTGTGGATGGGGATGCGCCGGATGAAGCGCCGGCTGCTCAGGGAACACTGAGGCGGCACGCCTCTTCTCGTCCGAAGTCCCCGGCCTTCGCCGGGGTGACGACTGTTCGATTCAGGCGCCCAGCACTTTCCAGACCGAATTGGCGGTCGCGACCAGGCGATTACCGATCATGATTTCGCCCCGGACGAAGAGGACGGAGCGGGCTTTCCGCGTCACCGTCGGCCGGCAGATCAGGAGATCGCCGGGCCGGGCGGGGGAGAGGAATTCGGAGGTGAGGGTGAGGGTGACCGCCGGGCTGCGGTCGACCGCGTCCCAGGCGGCGGAGCCGAGCGATGCATCGAAGAAGGTCATGATCGCGCCGCCGTGAACGATGCCAAGGCCATTGGCGTGGCGGGCTTCCGGTCGGAAGGCGAAGATGCGCTTGCCGTCCTCGATCCGGTCGTAGAAGGCGAAGGTGACGGTGCCGCCCTCCGCCCCCGGACCGCGCTCGCCGAAGACGTCCTTCTCGAAGGGGTCGTGGGTGACGATGGGGGCCCAGCCGTCGGGCGTGTCGAGACCGCTCACGCGCCCAGCACCTTCCAGATGCCGGTCGCCTGCATCACGATGGCGCCCCGGCAGGTGAGCAGGCCATTCACGAAAATGAGCGAGCGGGTAGAGCGGGTGATGCGGGCCTCGCCCTCGACGAGGTCGCCGGGCTTGGCCGCGGTCGCGAAATCGCAGTTCAGGGTGATGGTCGAGCACGGCCTGTAGCCGAGGGATTCCCAGACCACGGTGCCGAGCACATGATCGGCGAAGCTCATCAACATGCCGCCGTGGCAGACGCCGCCCGGGTTCAGGTGCTGGTCGCCGACGGTGAAGGAGAAGGTCCAGGGGGCCCCTTCCGTCTTCTCGGTGCGGACCGGCCCGATCAGGCCGAGGAAGCCGGGAAAATCGAAGGAAGGCTGGGGCAGGGCCATGGGTTCGCGTCCTCGTGAACATGACAGTTTGTTCATTTTTCTTAGCGGCGCCATCCGCCCTTGTGAACCGCCAATTTCGCATTGCCACATGAAGCGGTGCCGACAAATGCCGCCCCGGCCACAGAAATCTGTTTCGGCGGATTTTGGAGCGCGCTATCAAGGCCCGGCGCATCCAGAGACCCACAAGGGTCCAAGTCACTGAGGAGAGCTCGTATCATGAGAGAAGCCGTCATCGTTTCGACCGCCCGCACGCCGATCGGCAAGGCGTTCCGCGGTGCTTTCAACGCGACCCATGGCGCCACCCTGGGCGGCCACGCGATCAGCCACGCCGTTGCCCGGGCCGGCATCGAGGGCGCGGAAATCGACGATGTCTATATGGGCGTCGGCCTGCCGGAAGGCGCGACGGGCCACAATGTCGCGCGCAACGCGGCGATCCGCGCCGGCCTGCCGGTTTCGGTCGCGGGCGCGACGGTGAACCGTTTCTGTTCGTCGGGCCTCAATGCGATCGCCCTGGCCGCCCAGCAGATCATGGCCGGCAATGCCGACGTCATGGTCGGCGGCGGGCTCGAGTCCATCTCGCTCGTCCAGAACAACCTGAACGTCAATTATTTCACCGAAGACTGGCTGATGGAGCACAAGCCGTCCCTGTGGATGCCGATGCTCGATACCGCCGATCTGGTCGGCGAGCGCTATAATGTCTCGCGCGACGTGCAGGACGAATATTCGCTGTCGAGCCAGCAGCGCACCGCCGCCGCCCAGGCCGCTGGCGCCTTCGACGATGAAATCGTGCCGCTGAAGTCGATCATGAAGGTGATGGACAAGGCGACGGGCCAGGTTTCCGACGTCGAGACCGAACTGAAGAAGGACGAGGGCAACCGGCCCGAGACCACCCTCGAGGGCCTTCAGAAGCTGCAGGCGATCAAGGGCGGCGTCGTCACCGCCGGCAATGCCTCGCAGCTGTCGGACGGCGCCTCGGCCTGCGTGCTGATGGAAGCCAAGATCGCAGAGAAGAAGGGCCTGAAGCCGCTCGGCGTGTTCCGCGGCTTCGCCGTCGCCGGTTGCGAGCCGGACGAGATGGGCATCGGCCCCGTCTTCGCCGTGCCGAAGCTGCTCGCCCGTCATGGCCTGAAGGTCGACGACATCGACCTGTGGGAGCTGAACGAAGCCTTCGCCGTGCAGGTC
The DNA here is from genome assembly GCA_025869435.1 of Zavarzinia sp. Classification (GTDB taxonomy): domain Bacteria; phylum Pseudomonadota; class Alphaproteobacteria; order Zavarziniales; family Zavarziniaceae; genus Zavarzinia. The sequence goes on along the minus strand of JAOZVS010000064.1, from coordinate 35,357 downwards.
GTCTATTGCCGCGACCGTCTCGGCATTCCGATGGAAAAGCTGAACGTCTCGGGTGGCGCGATCTCGATCGGTCACCCTTACGGCATGTCGGGTGCCCGCATGACCGGCCACCTGCTGATCGAAGGCAAGCGTCGCGGTGCCAAGTATGGCGTCGTCACCATGTGCATCGGCGGCGGCATGGGCGCGGCCGGCCTGTTCGAGATCCTCTGAGCCTGTTTGGGGAGGCGGTTTTCCGCCTCCCCATGTTCTTTTTTCGGCGAGGCGACACCAATGCTCTCCGTTCCGCTGCTCGGCCCTCGGGGCGACGGGCTCGATACCCTGCGTTACGGGTTGTTCGTGCTCTCGCTGCTGACGGCGGTGCTCTATCTCGGCCGGACCGGGGGCGACTGGTATCCGCTGATGCCCTGGCTGAAGGCGGTGCCGATCGGTGCGCTGGCCCTTCTGGTCGCGATCTCGATTCCCGGCGGTCCGCTGCTGGGCGTTCTTCTCGTTGCCGCGCTGGCGCTGTCGACCATGGGCGATGTCTTCCTGGCCCTGCGGGACGAAAAGCGCTGGTTCATCTTCGGGCTGGGCTCCTTCCTGCTGGCCCATCTCGCCTATATCGCCATTTTCGCCTGGGTGATCGGCCATTTCGGCCTGCGGGCGGATGCCCCGCGCATCGTCATGCTGGTCGTCTGCGTCGCCCTCGCCCTTGGCCTGTTCGCCAGCCTGCGGCAGGGCCTCGGCGAGATGACGGTGCCGGTCGCGGTCTATATGTCGGTGATCGTCGTCATGGTGGCGGGGGCGCTGGTCTTGCCGGCGAGCACGGTCTTCGTCGCCCTTGGCGCACTGCTGTTCATGGGCTCGGACGCGATGATCGCCGTCTCGCGCTTCGGCCAGCCCTTCGCCGGGGTGCATCACCTCATCTGGGCGACTTACTACCTTGGGCAATATTTCCTGATGGTCGGGATCCTGCGGGGCTGAACACCACCCCGCCGGCCCGGCCGAGGGCGAACAGCGACAGGGCCGCGACCAGAAGCCCCAGGGCGCCGAAACCGGCCGCCATCGCCCGCGCGCCCCGTTCGTGCCGGCCGACGCGCACTTCCTGTGGCAGATCCGGCCGGTAATAGACGAGGGCGGTGGCCTTGCCGCCAGATGTCTTTCGCGCCGCCTCGCGCAGGATCGCGACCTGCGCCTCGCCGATGGGATCGCGCGTCACGGCTTCCACCAGACCCTGGCCGCGGGGCATGAAGCGGACATGCAGGCGGAAGCCGGTGGCGGCATCTTCGGTGATGTCCATGACCTCGGCCGTCGCGGCCGGCCAATCCGGCTCCTGCCACAGCGCCGACGCCCGGTCGAAACTGACGGCGGTCGCCCAGGCGCCGACGATACCGGCGGCGGCAAGGGCGAGGGGAAAGGCGAGACGGCCGAAGGGCGACATGGGAGCATGATCCACGGCCCCATGCTCCCCCGCAACAGCGGAAGCCCCCGGCCGGATCGGGCCGGGGGGCCGTGGGGGCAATTCGCGCCAGCGCTCAGAGACTGGCGATGAAGTCTTCCAGCTTGCGCTGGGCGGTCTGGCGGGCGTCCTGCGCTTCGGCGAGGCTGGACTGGAGATTCTCGATCGCGGTTTCCTGCTCGTCGAGCTTCTTCAGGTAGCGGCGATAGAGGTCGGTGTCCTTGGGCACGCTGGCGAGGTTCTCGCGCAGGCGCTCCTGTTCCTCGGACAGACGGGCCAGTTTCTCGTTCGCATCCTCGATCGCGGTATCGCGGGCGCTGATGGCGCGGCGGAGTTCGGCCAGTTTGGCGAAGGCTGCCTTGGTCTTGTCGTCGATCGCGCCGCTGGCGCCGTAATAGGCGATCTGCGCGTCGTTCAGATTGGCGACGGCGAGGCCCGAGGCACCTTTCCGTTCCGCCACCACCTTCACTTCGACCGTCTTGCCGGCATCGAGTTTCGCCGGCACGCGCCAGTAGCGGTCGGTTTCCTCGACACCCGTCGCCGGTTCGACCACCGCATAGCCCGAGAGTTTGGGCAATTCGAGGATCATGCCGCGGGCTTCCCGCGCCGGGGCGGCGATGCGGTAGGTCATGGTCCGCCGCTCCACCGTCTCGTAGCGGAAGACGCCACTGGCGATGCTGCCGGCGGTCAGGGTCGAGTCGCTGATCTCGGCATGGTCGACGCGCAGCTTCTGGTCGAGGGCATAGGAAACCATCCGTTCCTCCCCCGCCGGCAGAACCGCGAGACGGGCGTCGCCGACATAGGCGAAGCCGGTCGGCCCCTGTTCGTAGAGGGTGAGGATGCCCGGCGGCAGGCCGGTCTCGCCGTCATTGGTCAGGCGGACGGCGGCGAGGGGATGGCGGTCGTGCACCCCGGGCTGATAGAGGGCGAGGCGCGCGGCCGGCACGTCGCGGTCGATGATCGGCACCGAGAGAGAGCGGCCGGAGGCGACGGAGACCGGCTTTTCCAGCCTGAACACGACCTGGGTCAGGGCTTCGGTCGTCGCGACTTCGGTCGCGCCTTCCGCCATGCCGGCCCCCGCGGCCATGGGCGCCGGGGCCATGACCGGCATGGGCGGCGCGGCGCCCACCGATTCGGCGGCGAAGGCACGGGATCGATCGAACTGCTCGAATTCCTTGGGCGCGGCATCGGCGACCTCGGCCACGGCGCTGCCGCCGGTATCGACATTGGGCAGGATGCGGCCAACGACCTCGACCGGGATTTCCGGCCGGTCGACGTAATAGGAGGCATAGAGCGCCTGGCGGAAGGTGACCGGGCTACCCGAGACGAGGGTCAGCTCGACATTCTTCCAGTCCTGGCCGCTGGTGTTTTCCAGCACCGCCCAGCCCTGGAGATTGGCCTTGGTCGCTGTGGGGTCGGCCGGCAGGGACAGGCGGTAGGATGTCTTCCACAAGGGCGTCCCGGTGACATAGGCGACGCGTAAGGTGCGGCTGCCGGTGCCGGTCGCGGTGATGGTCAGCGAGCGGCGGTCGCGGGCATGGGCCTCGGCGATTGCGGCCAGCGCCTTGTCGACCTGGGCCTGCAGCGCGGGATCGGCGAATTTGACCGCTTCCGCGTCTTCCAGCACCAGTTGCTGGATGCCTTCGCCGGTCAGCAGGGTGACGCGATTGCGGGTGATCGTGCCGCCGTCGCCCGGCAGGGCGCGGGTCTCGGCCTCGACCTTCAGCAGGCGGCCGCGCAGCATCCGGCTGCCGCTGGTCACGACTTCGCTGCCCTGCAGGGCGTTCAGCAGGGCGACCGGCGATTCCAGCGCCTCGGGGCCGAAGGGCAGGTCGCGGAACATCTGCGCGACGGGCTCCTGTCCGGCGAGTTCGACGCCGCCGACGCCGCCCTTGTCGTCGAAGATGACGAGGCTTTTCAGCACGTCGTCGACCTGGTCGAGCGGCACGTCGAGCGTCAGGGTGGCGTTGCCGCTCACCTTGGCTTCATATTCGAAATAGCCGACACCGCCCGTCGAGAGCATGACGCGGTCGAGTTCGAGATCCTGGGCCAGGGCCGGCATGGAAGTCCAGAAGCCGAGGCCGGCCGTGGCGGCCAGCAGTAGAGAGCGCGTGTTCAGCGAGCGCATTGCCATTTCTTCCCCCCGAAGACTGGTGGTCCCGGGTGTTGTATTGCGCAATCCGGGTAATATTGCGACAGCAGGGTGGCGAGGGGATGACGGCGGCGCAAGCGTCAGGGAGCGGAATGGTGACACATCTCACATCCTTTCTCGCCGGCACGGCCGCCGATGGCGCGGGGCGCCTGATCGGCGACATCTGGGCGAAACCGGATAGCTGGCTGGAAAGCCGCCACGATTTCATCCAGTGGCTGTTTCCCCTGCCGGAGCCGAGCGGAGCCAACGCCGAAGCCCCCCTGCTGAGCCTTGCCGAGGCCCGCGAAATCGCGGCCCGCGACGACCTGCGCGCCGCCTTGCTGACCTCGCTCGACACGATGACGCGGCTTTACGGGATCGAGCGGCGGGGCGACTGTTTCACGCGATCGGCGGCCTTTCCGGGGCTTTATCGCCATTGGCTCGGCCCCATCGATCACAATCATCTGCGCTTCACGCGAATGCTGCGTTGCCTGTCCCTCTGCGGTCTTGCGGAGGTGGCGGCGGGCCTGCGCCGGCTGCTGTTCGACATCGCGGGGCAGGAGGCCGCGGGGGCCTGGAGCATGGCGCTGCGCTATTGGCATGATGCGGAACTGCCGCCCGCGGACTGGTCCCGGGGGGGCTTGATCTGGCAGGGGTAGTTGTGTAGCGTTAAAAACAACTTTTGGTAGGTTGCTGACATGGGTCAAAGCTCATCCCCTGTGGAGTTCCCTGGTGACGATGCCATGGCCGCCGCCAAGCTGCGTGCCGTGGTGCATTCCATCGCGACGGCCCTGGGCGATGGCGTGCTGCGACACCTGCTCGAGGAAGAGTGGCGCCAGTCGACCGAGCGTGGGCGCAACCGCCGGCCCATGCCGATCGGCGATCTCGAGGCCATGCTGATCTTCGTTGTCGAGCGCATCCGCCGCGATCACGGTGTCGAGGCGCTCAATCGTTTGCTGGATGATGCACGGGCTCTTGGCGAAATGCGCGAAGCGGTGGACAATTGTCGCGGGCATTGAGCCGGGTGGGGCGGGCGCGTGATCAATCTTCTGGATGTGGCAGACAGGATCGATCGGGCTGAAACGGCGATCGGGGCCTTCGATGTGCTCGCCGGTGTTGCGGATGGGCATGGCTATGGCCATTCCGCCTGCATGGAAATCCCGAAGACCAATAAGCTGCATCCCGATGCCCTGGCCATCGTGAAAATGCCTGAAATCTGGGTGGAGCATTACGTCACGCAGGAATTCGCCCTGATCGATCCGGTGTTTCGCCGGGCTGCCTCGGATGTCCTGCCCTTCACCTGGGCCGAGGCTTCGGCTCATTCGACGACGGCGCAGCGCCGGATCATGAACGAAGCCACCAGCTTTGGCCTGAACCACGGCCTGACCATTCCGATTCACGGCCCGGCCGGCTATTGCGCCGAAGTGACCTTCGCCGGCCGCAAGGTGGACGACGATCCCCGTGTCCTGATGGCCCTGCGTTTTCTCGCCACGGTCGCCCACGACCGTGCCCGGATCCTGGTGCGCCGGGGCTGGGCGGAGGATCTGCCCAGCCTGACCAAGCGTGAACGGGATTGCCTGCACTGGGTCGCCGCCGGCAAGTCGGACTGGGCGATCGCTCAGATCCTAAACATCAGCGAAACCACCGTGCACTGGCATGTCGAGGGCGCGAAACGGAAGTTCGGCGCCTCGACACGCATTCAGGCCATCGTGGCGGCCATTCGCTTCGGCCTGCTTTACCCCTGACCTCAGGCCGCGATGGCGGCGTCGGTGAAACGCAGGCGCAGCACCGGGTCGGGCACGCCACGCTGACGGCGTACCGTCTGCAGCGCGACCGTGTCGATCGGCATGGTGACGCCGACGACCCCGACTCCCCCCATCTCGATCTCGGGGCCGAGCACGTTCAAGTGCCAGTCGGCGGCCTGGGCCATGCCGACCATGCGCCGGTCCATGACGGCGGTGATGAAATCCAGCTCGCGCAGCATGGCATATTCGATCATGCCGCAGGACAGCGCGCCCCAGACCGTGCCCCGACGATCGTTTTCCCGCGCGCGGCGCGACACGCAGCTGCGACTGCTCTCGAAAATGGCCGGGCCGCGCGGCACGGGACCATCGCAGAGCTTGGGAAAGACATCGCCCAGCAGATGCGGCAGCACCGAGGGGATGAGCCGCATCGAGCCCGCGATGGCGCCATCGTCCCCGCGACAGACGAGATAGACCGTGCGCGGTGTGTCGAACTGATCGATTTCCAAGCCGTCGCGGGCCATGGGCAACTGCCAGCCCATTTCCTCGACGAAGACCTGGTGCCGCAGACGGAACATTTCCTCCAGCGTGCGCTTGTGGTTTGCCCTGTTCCAGGGACCGATGACGTCGATCATTGCCTGCCTCCAAGTTGTGGCAAGCAATGGAACAATTAATTGGTTATTAACCGCGCCTGTCTGATCAGAGGGGTATTTTAACGTCCCATGAATGATTACGCATGGTAGTGGCGGACGGTGCGGCCGGCGATGGTTTCCACAAGATCGGCCACCGCATCCCGGGTCGCGGTCGAGGTGACGCCGCCGAAGGCGGCGACGAGCCGGCTGGCCAGATGCGACAGGTCGCAGGCATCGTCGATACTGTTGGAAGCGGCGCCGAGGTTGCTGGCGAATTCGACCAGACGGCGCAGCAGGGCCGGGTCGATGGCCTTCAGCAATTCGCCGAGTTCATCGATACCGGCGGGCCGCGCCTGACCTTTTTCGATTTCCCTGACCCGCGCCGGGCAGAAGCCGGAGCGCGCCGCCAGATCGTCTATCGTCAGGCCGCGAACCGCGCGCAGCCCGTAAAGCCAGCGGCCGATGCTCGCCGCGAAGATGGATGTGTCCGTGGAAGTTCCGATCATGTGCCCCAGCCATTCTGCCTGTCTTTTATGGAGAGAAGGCTGCGCCGAGGCGTCGAAACCGGCACCCCTCTGATCAGAGGGGTTTTTCACCGATCGCACGCCCGTGGCCGGCGGCATTTGCGAGTGCAACGGAAACTAATTCCACTTTTCACCCTTCGCGAGGGGTGGAAAACGGCTGATTTGCTGGCTTGCGGGCTCGTGGTGCCGATGGCGGGAACACGAATTCACAACAATGCCCGACCCCTTCACCCTTATGACGAGAGAAACGGCGATACGGGCTGAACAAAGTCCGAAAAGACCGGAAATGCAGGGGAGGTGGCGATGAAATTGGCGATTGCGGCGGTCGTCGGCGTGCTGGCTGCCGCGGCTGCCGGCGGGGCCTGGGGCAAGGTTTCGCCGGCCGATGCCGAGCGATTGGGGCAGGACCTGACCGCCATGGGCGCCGAGAAGGCCGGCAATGCCGATGGCACGATACCGCCCTGGGACGGCGGGGTGAAGGCGCCGCCGCCGGGTTACACGCCCGGGCGGCACCACGTCACACCCTTCCCGGACGACAAGGTACTGTTCGCCATCACGGGAAAAAACGCCGATAGTTACAAGGGGCGCCTGACGACGGGCCAGATGGCGCTGCTGAAGCTCTATCCGACCTATGCGATCAACGTCTATCCGACGCGGCGGAGCTGCGCCCTGCCCGAGCGGATCTACGAGGCGAACAAGCGGAACGCCCTGACCGCGACGATGACCGAGGACAACAACGGCCTGCATGATGCCCTGCTGGGCAATCCGTTTCCCATCCCGCAGACCGGGGTCGAGGCGATCTGGAACCACCGGCTGCGCTATCGCGGCTTCAAGGGACGGCGCTACTTCGCTGCCGCGCTGGTGGCGCGGGATGGTTCCTACGATCTCGTGCGAGGCAGCGACATCGGCATCGCCCATTACAACGGACCGGGGTTGAATCGCATCGGTGACGTCACGGATATCACCCAGCTGAACAACATCGGTATCTCCTACCTCAATTTCATCACCTATCCGCCGCGCTCGGCCGGCACGATCGTCCTCGTGCTCGATACGATCAACGCGAAGGAATTGCCGCGTCAGGCCTGGGTCTACAATCCGGGCACCAGGCGCCTCCTGCGGGCGCCCGACATCGCCTATGACAATCCCGCGCCGCAGACCGATGGCCTCGCCCCGGCCGATACATTCGACATGTACAACGGCGCGACCGATCGCTACGACTTCAAGCTGCTGCCCAAGCGCGAGATCTACATGGGTTACAATGCCTATGAGCTGATGTCGCCCAAGTACAAATACAAGGACATTCTGACCCCCAACCACATAAGGCAGGACCTGAACCGTTACGAATTGCACCGTGCCTTCGTCGTCGACGCGACCCTGAAGGAGGGTTCGCGCCATATCTATGGCCGGCGCACATTCTATCTGGACGAGGACAGCTGGAATATCGTCGCCATCGATGCCTATGACACCCGAAGCACCCTGTGGCGGGTGCAGGAGGGGCCGCTGATCAACGCCTATGACGTGCCCCTGTGCTCGTCGGTGATCGAGATCTCCTATGATCTGCAATCGGGCAAATACCTGACCTTCGGCATGAAGAACGAAGAGAAGATCTTCGATCTGGACGCCAGGGATGTCGATACCTCCATGTTCTCGCCCGATGCCGTGCGCCGCATGGGCGCGCAGTAGGGGGCCATGATGACGAAGGGGACAATCGCCGGCCTGGCGGTCCTGGCCATGGCGACATCCGCCGCCGCCTATGATTTCGAACTGGGCGATGAAATCACGGGCACGGTCATCACCACGCTGTCGGTCGGGGCGCAGATGCGCATGGCCGACCGCGATCCGCGTAACGTCGGATATTACAACGGGGGGCGCTACACGCCGGCCGACGCCGATGACGGCAACCTGAATTTCGACAAATACGACATCGTCTCGCAACTGACCACCGTGCGTTCGGAGCTGCGCCTGAAGTGGCGCGACTGGTTCGCGACGATCAGCGGCGAAGCCTTCATCGACAGTATCGCCATGAACAACCAGCTGGCGGAAAACGGCCCGGCGGAGCGGCCCTGGCGCGGGCGATATTCGCCCCGCGCCAAGGACAAGGCGGATTGGGACGCGACCTTGCGGGAATATTACGTCGGCACCAATCTCGATGTCTTCGGCAACAATCTGCAGATCAAGCTGGGCAATCAGATCCTGAACTGGGGCGAGGCGTTGTTCACCCTGAACGGCATTTCGGTGATCAACCCGATCGACGTGACGAAAATCCTGACTCCGGGGGCGGAGTTGAAGGATGCGCTGATCCCGGTGCCGATGATCAAGCTGGCCTATGAACTGGCCGACGGCCCATCCTTCGAGGCGTTTTACCAGTTCGATTTCGAGCCGGCGCGCCTGCCGGTCTGCGGCAGCTTCCTCTCATTCAACGACAATCTCTGCGAGGGCTCCTCCGGCACCTCGGTCTTCACCGATTACGGCGATACGCGGTCCTTCACGGCGGGGCGCGATGATCCGGCGGACTATGACAATCCGCCGGCGCCTTACGGCAGTGGCCCTCGGGCGTTGTCGACCAGCCTGCCGCTGCACCGGATCGACGATCCTTCAGGCGGTGACTGGGGCGTCGCCATGCGTTACTTCATGCCCGAGCTGAACAATACGGAATTCCAGCTGTTCTACGTGAACTACCGCAGCCGCCTGCCCTCGGTCTATTTCCAGGCGCCCGAGCACTATGCGGCGGGCACCGGCGAGGTCGATCTGGCGACGGCGCCAGCGGGCGTGCTGGGCAGCGCGCTGTCCGCCCTTGGTCTCGAGCAGCAGCAGGCCCTGACGTCGGTGATCGGCCAGCTGGTGCCGGGTTTCGTGACCGGCGGCAATCTCGCCTCGGACATTCTCAGTCCGGCCGTGGCGCCGATCCTGTCGGCGGCGATAGAGCCGTCGCTGGGCACGCTGCCGCGCTCGACCGTGTTCGAAAACCTCGAAAACAGCAATTTCTATCAGTATTACCCCGACGATATCGCCATGCTGGGCCTTGCCTTCAACACGACGGAAAACTGGTCGGGCATCGCCATCAATGGCGAGATTTCCTACAAGCACGATGTCCCGGTGCTGATTTCGGCCCCGGCCTTCTTCGGGCAGGCGATCAATCAGGCGGGTGGCATTCCGATCGATCAGGGGGCCTATAATGCCCAGCTGCCCATCGGGCCGACCACGATCGGCGGCACGACATTGCCCAACGATCCACTTTACGTGAAGAACTTCGGCATCGCGCCGATCGCCGATGGACCGGCCGGCGAGACGTTCGACGACCAGTATATCCCTGGCCGCATCATCCGCGCCGACCGCCGCCATGATGTCTGGCAGGCGGCGCTGCGCCTGACCAAGATCTTCGGTGGAACCGACTGGGTGGCCGAGGTCACCGGCGCGTCCTCGATCATCGCCCTTGTCGAGTTCGGCGCGTTGCATGTCGATCTGAAGGATGGTTACCCTTACGCCGCCTATGGCCAGAACGGCTTTTCCGGCTTCTACAGTCGCGCCCTGAACCTGACCAGCGTGGCCGAGGTCTCGCCCCGGGTGCCGGTGACGGCCCTGGGCGATCCCTTCTGGGATACCGGCAAGCTGCCGACCCGATGGTCGGGCGGGGTGCAGGGCCTGTTCCTGTTCGATTACCCGAACCTGATCGACGGCGTGAAGCTGACACCCTCCATCGCCTTTTCCCACGGGCTGTTCGGCAATACGCCGGCACCATTGCCCGGCTTCACCAAGAGCATGACCGCGATCCTGCTTGGGCTGCGCGGCGACTTCTCGCAGAGCTTCTCGGTCAGCGTGAGTTACTTCAAGTCCTTCGGCGCCGGGGGCGGGACCAATGGTTCGCGCAACCCCTTCATCGATCGGGACTTCCTGGGGGTCGCCGCGACCTATCAGTTCTGACGCCGTCAGGCGGCGACGAGGGGCGAAGTGTTGCCCACCATGATGCGGGCGATGAAATCGGCGATGGTCCGCTCGACCTCGGGGCGGGCGAGGTGGGGCGGGCAATGCAGCACCGTCTCGATGATCGAGGCGCGGGTCATCACCATCAGGACATAGGACGCGACTTCGGGGCGGGCGAAATTCAGCCGGTCACGAATCGAGGCCTGGGCCTGGGCCGACATCATCACGAGGGTCCGGGGCAGGTTGGCGACGGCGGGGATCTGCAGCGCGAAGGGGATCACCTCAAGGATCAGGCGCACCTTCACCCGGTGACGGTCGACCACTTCGAACAGCGTGGAAACAATGGCGAGAGCGGCTTCCGCCAGCGACAGCTGGGTGGACGCCGCCAGGGCATTGCCGACCTCTTCCAGCATGTCCTGCACCCAATAGGCGACGACACGGGCGACAATGGCTTCCTTGTTCGGAAAATACTGATAGAGCGAGCCGATGCCGACCCCGGCGCGTTCCGCGATCCTGTTGGTGGTCACGCTGTCGTAAGGCAGGGTCGACAGCAATTCGGATGCCGCGTCGATCATGGCTTCGACAGTGACTTCGGCGCGGCGCTGGCGCGGCACCTTCTTCATCGATAGATCGATGGTCCTGATCATCCCCCGAGCGCTCCTTTTTTGTGAGCTTGGGCGCGATTGTGCTCGTGTCGGGCCGTGAGGCCAAGCGCAAAGCGGCGCCGGGATACCGGACGAAAGTCGATGAGGGGAAACGGCGCCGCCGCTTCGGCCCTATCTCATGCGGCTTCCATCGGCTCGATCGTTTCCAGTTCCTGCTTCATCTGGTCGCCCAGGACCGCGATGTCATGGGTGGCCTGAAGATTGAGCCAGAAGGCGGGCGACGTGCCGAACAGGCGGGAAAGCCGCAGGGCGATATTGGCGGTCACCGGTTGCCGGCCGCTCAGGATGTCGTAGAGGCTCTGGCGCGAGATATGCAGCCGGTTGGCGACATCGGTCTTGGTCAGCCCGGTCGCCGGGATGATCTCCTCCCGGAGAAGTTCGCCGGGATGCATCGGGGCAAGTGCGGAAGTCATCAGTGGTAATCCTCCACGTCGACGTGGGTGGCGCCGCCATCCCATGCCCATGTCAGGCGATAATTGCCCGATACCCACACGGACCAGCGAGGTGGTGCGGCGTGCAGGGGGTGAAATCTGAAGCCCGGCAAATTCATGTCTTCAGGTGTTGCCGCCGCATCAAGGGCGAGAAGCAGCCGTCGCAGCCGGGCCGTGTTCTGCACCGGAAGCCTCCGGCTGTTGCCGGCGGTGAAGAAGGCTTCAACGGCCGTCGATCTGAACGACTTGATCATATTTGTAAGGTATCGCCTTACGGATAAAATGTAAAGCATAGGTTTACATGGCGGGGGTGAAACCTGCAGACCTGCCATTCCCGGTTTCCGGGGCGGCCTATTGAAACTGACGGTCGTGGGGGAGGTCGATCGGTATCGACGGGACGCTTCGCCGATGATCGCGAACGCGCGCTGAACTGGTGCTGCCGGACAGGATTGAACTGTCGACCTCTCCCTTACCAAGGGAGTGCTCTACCACTGAGCTACGGCAGCGCCTGCGTTCAGGGCGCGGAAACTGCCACAGGGCGGCGGGATGTGCAAGCCGTGTGTGCGTTTTTTTGCGCGGGGGTGAAACCGGCTATTTGACCGGCTTCACCCCGGGGGGCGCCTGCAGGACGCCCGGCGCGCTCGACGTGGGGCGTGGCTTCGAGGTTCCCCGCGGCTCTGGGGCGCTATGAGCGGACGGGCGGGTCGTCACGTCGCCGCCCTGAGCCGGGCTGCTGAGGGAATAGCCGCTGCCATCGGCGGCGGGCGGCGGGGCGCCGGCCGTGCTGCCGGGACTGGCCGTGCCGCCGGTGCCAGAAGCGGCAGGCGTGACGACCGGCGCGCCAGCGGAAGCTGAGTCGGGAATCACCGTGTCCGGGCGACCGGCGATGACCCGGGTTTCGCCGGCGGCCAGCGAATCGCCTTGCCGGCTCATGTAGCCGAAATAGAGAAGACCGGCGGCGCCACCAAGGAAGGCGACGGTGATGAGGACAAGGCCCCAGTCCGGTCCATGCCGGCCGCGCGGCGGCAGGGCGACCACCGGCTCCACCCGGCCGATATGGCCAGGGCGCGTGTTTTCCGCGGAGATGCCGCGGGTCATCAGGGGTTCTTCGGTCAGACGGCGTACCATCAAGGCACCAGACATGAGTTTTGTGGCGGGAAAATGTCCCTTGAGTCTATCGCATCGCAACACGGGCTGTCGATGGACGGCCGTGGCATTCCTGCCGCAGGATGGGGAAGAAAAACAAGGAAACAGCCCGTGTCGTTGCTTCACCGTATCGAAATCCCCGCCGGGGCCGGCCATTTCTCCTGCCTTGCCGGCGGTCCCGAGCTGGGACAGGCCCCGCTCGTCCATTTCGCCCATGCGACCGGCATGAACGCCGAAACCTACCGCCCGCTGCTCGAGGAACTGGCCGGGCGTTACACGGTGCGGGCCGTCGATCTGCGCGGCCATGGGCTGTCGGACGTGCCGGCGCAGGCTTCGCGCCTGAAATCCTGGGCGCGCTATGTCCATGACCTGGTGCCCATCCTGCGGGGCTTCGGGCAGAAGGCGATCCTGGTCGGCCATTCCATGGGCGGCGCGGTCAGCGCCGAACTGGCGGCGCTGCACCCGGACCTGGCCGCCGGGCTTCTGCTGATCGATCCCGCCGTGGTGCCGCGCGTCGCCGTGCCGGCCTTCGCCATCGCCCGGCTCGCCGGCCTCGCGCATCGCCTGCCGCTGGCCGAGCGGGCGTCGAAGCGGAAAGAGGTCTGGCCATCCCGCGCGGTGATGATCAAGGCCTATGGCGGCAAGGGTGCCTTCAAGACCTGGGAGCCGGGCTTCCTCGAGTCCTATGTCGCGGGCGGCACGATCGACAACGCGGACGGCAGCGTGCGCCTTGCCTGCAGCCCGGCGTGGGAAGCCAAGACCTTTTCCACCATCGGCCTGTCGTTCTGGCGCCGCATCGGCCGGGTGCAATGCCCGCTCTCCGTCCTTTATGCCGACCATCAGTCGACCCTGGGGCCAAAGGGCGCCGCCGCCTTGCGGGCCCAGCAGCCGGGGGCGGTGATCGAACAGGTGCCCGGCTCAAGCCATTTCATTCCGATGGAATTTCCGGGGCGGGTGGTCGAGGCGGTGGATGCCCTGAACGCGCGCGTGAGGGCCGCAGAATCCGCTTGACATCTGTGCGCATTGTGCACATTATGGGTACATAATCGATACATTCCGGAATTGGCGATGACCCAGAGCGACGTCATCGACTGGCTGGCCGTGGAGCGGGAATACCGCCTCGGCCAGCTTTTTCTGTCGGAAATCGCCGGCAGCTACGGCCTCACGGAATATGCCCTGCGCAAACGCGCTGCGGCCGAGGGTTGGGCGCGGGGCGATCCGCGCGAGGATGAAAAGCAATTGGCCGCCCGGCGCGGGCTGGAAGTGGCGCGGGAACACCGCCGCCTCCTGTCCGACCTCCGCGAGACGCTGGGGGTCGTGCAGCAGTCCTTGCGTGATCATCTCTCGTCGGTGGGGCCGCCGGGGGAAGGGCCTTTCGCCGCCGGGGCCGAGACGGTGGCCGGCCTCGTCCGCGCCCTGGGCGGCACGGCGGAGAAGCTGATCAGGCTGGAGCGCCAGGCCTTCGGGCTCGACCAACAGGGGATGACGGCGGGCGATGACGAGACCGATGCCGCCGATATCCGCGAGCGGCTTTCGGAGCGGCTCGCTCGCCTCGCTGTCGGCGGCGAAGCGGGCGGAGTTCCTGAAGGGTCTGAGCCGGCGTGAAGCCGAGGTCCTGTTCCACGACTGGCGCTTCTGGGCAAGGCAAAGCCAATTGCCGCCGGAGGGCGAGGACTGGCTGGGCTGGCTGGTGCTGGCCGGGCGCGGCTTCGGCAAGACGAGGGCCGGCGCCGAATGGGTGCGGATGGAGGTGGAGGCGGGACGGGCGCGGCGCATCGCCCTTGTCGGGGCGACGGCCGGCGATGTCCGGCGGGTGATGATCGAGGGCGAGTCCGGCCTTCTCGCCATATCGCCACCCTCGATGATGCCGCTGTGGGAGCCATCGAAACGCCTGCTGACCTGGCCGAACGGCGCCATCGCCACCGCCTTTTCCGCCGAGCGGCCGGGCCAGTTGCGCGGGCCGCAGCATGACCTCGCCTGGGCCGACGAATTGTGCAAATGGCGCGATGCCGACGCCTGGGATCAATTGCTGCTCGGCCTTCGTCTCGGGCGGAACCCGCGCTGGCTGGCGACGACGACGCCGGCACCCGGGCGCCTGATCCGGGGCCTGTTGCAGGACCCCAAGGTGCGGGTGACGCGCGGCTCCACCTTCGACAATTGGGCCAATCTCGCCCCCGGCTTCCTGGCCGAGGTGGTGCGGCGCTATCAGGGCACGCGCCTTGGCCGGCAGGAGTTGCACGCCGAGGTGATCGACGATGTGCCGGGTGCGCTGTGGACCCGCGCCGGGCTCGACCTGTGCCGGCTGGCGGCGGCGCCCGCGGATTTCGTCCGCATCGTCGTCGGCATCGATCCCGCCGTGGGCGCCGCCGGGGAGGGGGAAGGGGCGGAGACCGGCGTGATCGTCGCCGGACGGCTTGTCGACGGCAGCGCCGTCGTGCTCGACGACCTCTCGGGCCGCCATCCGCCGACCCAATGGGCAAGGGCCGCCATCGACGCCTTTCGGCGCCACCGCGCCGACCGGCTGGTCGCCGAAATCAACCAGGGCGGCGATCTCGTCGAATCCCTGGTGCGGACCCTCGATCCCGCCGTGCCTTACCGCGCCGTCCGCGCGACAAGGGGCAAGGCGGTGCGGGCCGAGCCGATCGCCGCGCTTTATGAACAGGGCAGGGTGCGGCACTTGCCCGGTCTCGCCACCCTGGAAGACCAGATGTGTCGCTTCACCAGCCATGGCCCGGAAGGGCCGTGCGACCGGGTCGATGCCCTCGTGTGGGCCCTGACCGATCTCATGGACGGGCCGATCCCGTCCGCCCCCCGACTGCGGAGACTGTAACGCCATGACCGAACATGCGAACAGGCCGGTGCAAACGCCCGGCCTGATGGCCCGCCTGCGCCGCCTGATCGCCCCGGCGCCCGCGCAGAAGGCGGCGCCAAGGGGCCGGGCCGTCATCGGCTGGGCCGCGCCGGCCGGCACCCGCTGGACCGCGCGGCGTTATGCGACCCTGGCGGACGAAGGCTATGTCCGCAATGTCGTCGTGCACCGCGCGGTCAGCCTGGTGTCCCGCTCGGCCGCCGCCATTCCCTGGATCGCGCGGGATGGCGCGGGGGCGGAAGTCAGCATCCCGGCCTTCGAGCGGTTGATGCAGCGGCCGAACCCGCGCGACGAAGGCGCCGCTTTCCGCGAGGCGCTGGCGGCGCAATTGCTGATCGCCGGCAATGCCTATGTCGAGGCGATCGGGCCGAGGGGCCGGCCGCGGGAATTGCATCTGCTGCGTCCCGACCGGGTGACGGTACGGCCCGGCCCCGGCGGCATTCCCGCCGGCTTCGATTGCCGCGAGGGGGAGGAGACGCGCTTCGTGCCGGTCGATCCCGTTACCGGCGCCTCGGCCATCCTGCATCTGAAGACATTCCATCCCCTCGACGACTGGCACGGGTTGCCGGCGCTGGAGGCGGCGGCCCAGGCGATCGATCAGCACAACGCGGCGGGCAGCTGGAACAAGGCCCTGCTGGACAATGCGGCGCGGCCCTCGGGCGCCCTCGTCTATCAGCCGAAGGACGGGCCGGCGGTGCTGGCCGACGACCAGTTCGAGCGCCTGAAGGCGGAAATCGCCGAACAGTTTGAGGGCGCGCGCAACGCCGGCCGTCCCCTGCTGCTCGACGGCGGCCTCGACTGGAAGCCGCTCAGCCTGTCGCCGGCCGAGATGGACTGGATCGAGGGGCGGAACGCCGCGGCGCGGGAAATCGCCCTCGCCTTCGGCGTGCCGCCGCAACTGGTCGGCGTGCCCGACGCGCAGACTTACGCCAATTACGCCGAGGCGCGGCTGGCGCTTTACGAGGACACGGTGGTGCCGCTGGCGCAGAGCATCGCGCGCGCCTTCGCCCGGGCCTTCGGCGCCGGCTTCGGCATCGCCGCGCTGGAGCCCGATCTCGACGAAGTGCCTGCGCTGGAGCCCCGCCGGGCCGAGCGCTGGGCCAAGGTCGCCGGCGCCGCCGACCTCACCCCTGACGAGCGCCGCGCCGCCCTTGGTTACGCCCCCCTCGCGACGAAGGAGTAACGCATGGAGATTTTCGAGGTCGGCCGGCCGATCGGCCGCCAGTTGAAACGCCTCGCCCCGGACGGCAGTTTCGCCGGCTACGCCAGCGTCTTCGCCGTGACCGACGCGCAGGGCGACCGGGTTCTGCCCGGCGCCTTCGCCGCCAGCCTCGGCGACTGGCGGCGGCGCAAGGCCCTGCCGCCCTTCCTGTGGCAGCACGACATGGCCGAGCCCATCGGCCGCTTCGACCGCATCGAGGAAGACGAGACCGGCCTTCTCGTCGAGGGCCGTCTGGCGCTGGAGACCGCGCGCGGGCGTGAGGCCCTGGCCCTGCTGCGCCTCGGCGCGCTCGATGGCCTCTCCATCGGCTATTCGACCGTGGCGGCGGGTGTGGCGGGCGATGGCGCCCGCCTGCTGAAGACGCTCACCCTTCATGAAATCAGTCTCGTCACCCTGCCCGCCAACGAGGCGGCGCGCATCGCCTGGGTCAAGGCCGCCCGGCCGGATGAAGCGGGGCTGAGTCAGGCCATCGTCAGCAATCTCCGCCGCGCGGCGGCGGCCCTTCGGCCCTGAAAGGACCACGCATGACCGATCTTGCCACCATGCACAGCGCCACCGACGACCTCGCCCGGGTCTTCACCGCCTTCCGGGCGGAGAACGACCGCCGTCTCGCCGAGATCGAGACGAAGGGCCGGGCCGATGTCGTCACCATCGAGACGGTCGACCGGCTGAACGCCGAGGTCGGCCGGCTGAGCGACCATGTCACCGCCATCGAAACCGCGCTGGCGCGCCCGGGCAGCCAGCGGAAGGCGGGGCGCAGCGCCGCCGAGGCCGCCCATGCCGAGGCCTTCTCGACCTTCCTGCGCAAGGGCATCGACCACGAGCTGCCGGGCCTCGAGAAAAAGGCGATGAGCGTCGCTTCCGACCCGGACGGCGGCTATCTCGTCGCCGCCGAGATGGCGGAACGGATCGTCGCCCGCCTGCAGGAAACGAGTCCGATCCGCCAGATCGCTTCGGTCATGACCATCACCGCCGACGCGGTCGAGGGGATGCTGGACCTCGGCGAAGCCGCCGCCGGCTGGGTTGGCGAGAGCGAGGCCCGGGCCGAGACGGCGACGCCGCAGATCGGCCTGTGGCGCATTCCGGTGCACGAGCTCTATGCGGAACCCCGCGTGTCGCAGAAACTGCTGGACGACGCCAGTTTCGATGTCGAGGCCTGGCTGGCCCAGAAACTGGCCGAGAAGATGGGCCGGGCCGAGAATGCCGCCTTCGTCGCCGGCAGCGGCGTCGGCAGCCCACGCGGCTTCACCACCTATGCGACGGCGGCGACGGCGGATGCCGCGCGGCCCTGGGGCACGCTGCAGCATGTCCCGACCGGCACCGCCGGCGCTTTCGCCGCGTCCGATCCGGGCGATGTCCTGATCGGCCTGACCTATGCCCTGAAGGCGGGCCTGCGAGCCGGGGCCCGTTTCGTCATGGCGCGGGCGACGGCGGCCGAGGTGCGCAAGCTGAAGGACACGAGTTCCGGCCAGTATCTGTGGCAGCCGGGCCTCGCCGCCGGCAGCCCGGCCAGCCTGCTCGGCTATCCGGTGGTCGAGGCCGAGGATATGCCGGCCATCGGCGCCAACAGCCTGTCCATCGCCTTCGGCAATTTCCGCGAGGGTTACGCCGTCGTCGACCGCCAGGGCATCCGCACCCTGCGCGATCCCTATACCGCCAAGCCGCAGGTGAAATTCTACACGACCAAGCGCGTCGGCGGCGACGTGCTCGATTTCGACGCCATCAAGCTGCTTAAGTTCGGCGCCTGAGCGGGAGAACAAAACATGACCATGCGTGATCTGAAAGCGGGCCTCGACGCGGCTCCCGCCCTTGCCCCCGCCGTTCGCAACGCGACGGCGACGGGCACGGTGGTGGACCTGCGCGGTTTCGACGGGGCCAGCGTGCTCGTCCATGTCGGCGCCTATACCGACGGGGCCCATACGCCCTCGCTCGAAGCCTCGACCGACGGCGTTACCTATGTCACGGTCGGCGCCGGGGAGATGGCCGGCGGTTTCACCGCCATCGCCAGCGGCGCGGCGGCGAACACGGTGCAACAGGTCGGTTACATCGGCCCCGGCCGTTACCTGCGGCCCAAGTTGACCGTGACGGGCGCGACCACGGGGGCGGCGGTCGCGATCAGCGTGCTGCGCGCCCGCGCCGCGCGTCAGGGCGTCTGACATGGCGGGTCTCGAGCGCGTCTCGGCCCCCGCGGTCGAGCCCCTGTCGCTGGCGGAGGCGCGGTTGCACCTTCGCCTCGACACCGATGCCGAGGACGGTCTCGTCGCCGCCCTCATCCTCGCCGCCCGCCAGATGGCGGAGGCCCATCTGGGCCGGACCCTGATCCGTCAGGGCCTGCGCCTGTGGCTCGACCGCTGGCCGCCGGGCCGGCGGGCGGTCGATCTGCCCCGGCCGCCGCTGTTCGAGGTAACGGCGGTGACGGGCTTCGACGAGGACGGCACGCCCGCCATCCTCGATCCGGGCCTGTGGCTGGCCGACCGGGTGGCGACACCCGGCCGGCTGGTGCTGCGCGCGGGCACGGCGACACCGTCCATGGGGCGCTGCGTCAACGGGATCTCGGTCGATTACACGGCAGGC
Source organism: Zavarzinia sp. (assembly GCA_025869435.1). Classification (GTDB taxonomy): domain Bacteria; phylum Pseudomonadota; class Alphaproteobacteria; order Zavarziniales; family Zavarziniaceae; genus Zavarzinia. The sequence continues at coordinate 16,062 of JAOZVS010000064.1, read as the reverse complement.
TACGGCGATGCCGGCGCCGATGTGCCGGAGCCGATCCGGCGGGGCATGGCCCTTCTGGTCGGCCATCTGTTCGAAAGCCGCGAGGCGGGGGGCGAGGGGCTGCGGCCCCTGCCGCTCGGGGTCGAGGCGCTGTGGGCGCCTTACCGCGTGGTGCGGCTGTGATCGGGCGCTTGCGTGAGCGGATCGCCTTCGAGCGGCCGGTGCTGGGCGACGACGGCGCGGGCGGCGGCGCCCTGAGCTGGGTGCCGGTCGACACGCTGCCCGAGGTCTGGGCCGCGGTCGAGGCAACCACCGGCAGCGAGCCGGTCGAAGCCGACGCCCGCCAGGCGGAGGTGAACTGGCGCGTCACCCTGCGCGCCCGCGCCGACCTTTCGGCCGACTGGCGTCTGGTCTGGCGGGGCCGGGTGCTGGACATTCTCGCCATCCTGCCCCGGCCGCGTCGGGATTATCTGGTGCTGCTGGCGCGGGAAGGAGGCGGGCAATGAGTATCGCGAGCCTCATGTCCCGGATCGGGGACCGCGTGGCCGCCGCTCTCGACGATCGGGCGGAAGCATTGGCGACCGATCTCGGCGGCGCGGTGGATGCGGTGGGGGATATCCGCCGCGTCGCCCTTTCGGCCGGGGCGCAGACCCGCGAATTCGGCACGGTGGCACAAGGGGCGCGGCCCCGGCTACGGGATGCCATCGCCGGACTCGATCTTGCCGCCGAGATATCGACGGCCCTGAGGGAGGCGATCGCCGATGACACCTGATGCATCGCTGGCGGTGCAGACGGCGCTGTTCGCCCGTCTGGCCGGCCATGCTCCCCTCGGTCTTCTGATCGGCGACCGGTTGCATGACCGAAGGCCGGAGGGCGGCGGCTTTCCCCATGTCGTCATCGGCGAGGACGCGGTGACCGCCGACGACAGCGCGACACGGGGCGGCCAGCGCCACGAGGTGACGCTGCACGTCTGGTCGCGCTATCGCGGCCGGGCGGAGGTGAAGCGCATCCTTTCGGCCCTGACCGAAGCCCTGCACCGCCAGCCGCTGACCCTGGCCGCGCCGTATCGCTGCGTGACCTCACGCGTTGCCTTCACCACCATCCTCGACGATGACGACGGCGTGACCGCCCATGGCGTCATGCGCCTGCGCATCGCGACCGAACCCGTCGATCCCTATTGAGCGGAGCCCTTCCATGAGCAAGCAACGCGGCGACCTGTTCCTTCTGCGGGTCGATACCACCGGCGCCGGAGCCTATGCCACCATCGCCGGCCTTCGCTCCACCGGCCTCAAGGCCCGGCTGAAACCGGTCGAGACCACGAGCAAGGATTCCGCCGGCCAGCGCGAATTGCTCGATGGCGCGGGCATCCAGTCCTTCAGCTTCTCCGGCGCCGGGGTCTTCGACAGCGGCAGCGCCCATGATACGGCGCGCGATCTCTTCATGGGGCGGACCCGGCGCAACTGGCGCATCACGCGGGGCGATGGCTCCACCGTGACCGCGCCCTGCCTGATCACCGCCCTCGACTACGCCGGCAATCACGACGGGGAGGAGACTTTCTCCATCACCCTCGAATCCGCCGGCGCCGTCAGTTTCGCGTGAGAGGGACCGTGAGCGATATCCCGAACCCTCATCGCGGCGAGGTGCCGCTTGCCCTCGGCGGGCAGGTCTATCGCCTGCGGCCCAGTTTCACCGCCCTGGCCGAGACCGAGGTGATGGCCGGTTGCGGTCTCGTCCCGCTGGCCCGGCGCTTCCTCGACGGCAGCTATGGCCTGCGCGATGTCGTCGCCGTGCTGGTGCCCGCGCTGAAGGCCGCAGGCCTTGGCGAGGCGGCGGTCGGGCAGATGGTGATCGATGCAGGGCTGTTGAAGGCCGCACCCGCTTGCGCCGCCCTGCTCGCGGCGGCGCTGGCGCCAGGTCGGGCGGTGCCCAACCCTTTGTGATCGGCGGGGTGGCGGAAGCGGCGGGGCTCGGCTCCGCCCTCTTCGGCTGGGTGGCGGAAGCCGCCTGGGCCGCCACCCCGCGCGACCTGATCAACGCGCTGTCCGGCCGGGCGTCGCTCGCCCGTGCCGCTCGCCCGTCGCCAATGCGCCGGGCCGAACTGGACGACCTGAAATCCCGCCTGACCCCTTGAGGACATCGCCATGCCCGTGATCGAGCGTCTGGCCGTCGAACTGGCGGCCGAACTCACACCTTTACGCGACGCCTTCACCGAGGCGGAACGCATGGCCGGCCAGACGGCCGGCGATCTCGCCGCCGCGCTGGCCGGGGAGGGGGAAGGGGGCGGGGTCTTCGAGCTGCTGTCAACCGGGGTGGAAGCCGCCGGGCGCGGCATTCGCAAATCCCTCGTCGATGCGATCTCGGGGGCGGAGGTCGAATGGGACGAGGTGATTTCCCGCATGGCGCTGCGCCTGTCCGATCTCGTCGTCGACCAGTCGCTGGATGCCGCGCTGGCCGGCCTTTCGGGCGGCACCGGCAGCAACGCCGCTGGCGGCGGTGATTTCCTGACGATGCTGGGTAGCCTGTTCGGCGGCTTCCGCGCCAGCGGCGGGCCGGTCGCGGCTGGCCGGGCCTATGTCGTCGGCGAACAGGGACCGGAGCTGTTCCTGCCCGAGGGCGCGGGCAGCATCGAGCCCCAGGGCGCGCCGGCCGCCGCCGTGACCCCGAGGGTGACGGTCAATATCTCGACGCCGGATGTCGCCGGTTTTCGCCGCAGCCAGGGCCAGGTCGGCGCCGCCGTCGCCCGCGCCCTCGCCGCCGCCCGCCGCTATGCCTGAGGATGCCATGAGCTTTCACGACGTGCGTTTTCCCCTCTCCGTCGCCTATGGCACCGCTGGCGGGCCGATGCGGCGGGTCGACGTGGTGACGCTGGCCAGTGGCCGGGAGGAGCGCAATGCCCTCTGGGCCGGGTCGCGCCGACGCTACGAGGCGGGTCTTGGTCTTCGTTCGGACGATGACCTCCACGCCGTCATCGAATTCTTCGAGGCGCGGGGCGGCAAATTGCACGCCTTCCGCTTCCGTGACTGGCTGGACTGGAAATCCTGTCCGCCGCTGGCGACGCCCGCGATGACGGATCAATTGGTCGGTCTGGGCGATGGCGATCGCCGTCAGTTTCCGCTGGTTAAACATTATGTCTCGGGCGGGCAGGCTCATGTCCGCCCGATCACCCGGCCGGTCGCGGGCAGCGTGATCGTCGCGATGAATGGCGATGCCGTGGCCGCCTCCATCGATCACGACACGGGGCTGGTGAGCTTCGCCGTGCCGCCGGCCGGCGGCGCCGCCATCACCGCCGGCTTCGAATTCGATACGCCGGTCCGCTTCGACATCGACCACCTGTCCCTCTCCCTCGCCGATTTCAGGGCGGGGCAGGTGCCGTCCATTCCCTTGATCGAGGTGCTGCCGTGAAGGATCTGCCGCCCGGCCTCGCCGACCATCTCGCGGGCGGGGTGACCACGCTCGCCCGCTGCTGGCGCCTGACACGGCGCGACGGCGTCACCCTCGGTTTCACCGATCACGACCGCGACCTGATCTTCGACGGCGTGACACACCGTGCCGATAGTGGCTTCTCGCCCGGCGCGATCGAAAGCCAGCCGGGGCTCGCCGTCTCCAATCTCGATGTCGAGGGCGCGCTTCGCGCCGATGCGATCGGCGAAGCCGATCTGGCGGAGGGGCGCTACGACGATGCCGAATGCCGGATCTATCTGGTCAACTGGATGGATGTGACCGAGCGCATCCTGCTGCGCCGGGGTCATGTCGGCGAGGTGCGGCGCGGGCGGGGCGGCTTCTCGGCGGAATTGCGCGGTCTCGCCCATCGCCTCGACCAGAGCCGCGGCCGCAGTTTCGAGCGACATTGCGCCTGGACCCTGGGCGATGCGCGCTGCGGCATCGATCTTGGCGCGCCCGGCCGCTTCGCCGAGGTGACGGTGAGCGCCATCGCCAGCCGGGTGAGCTTTCGCGTCACCGGCATCGACGGTTTCGCCGACGGCGCCTTCGCCGATGGCCGGCTGCTGTGGACGGGCGGCGGCAACGCGGGCCTGGCGGCGGAGATCCTGCATCAGGCGGGCGATGTCCTGACCCTGCTGCTGCCGCCGGCAAGGGCCGCGGCGCCGGGCGATACCGCGCGCATCACCCTCGGCTGCGACCGCGCCTTCGCCACCTGCGCCGGGCGCTTCGGCAATGCCGTCAATTTCGGCGGCTTTCCGCATATCCCGGGCAACGACTTCATCCTGTCCTACCCCAGCCAGGGAGACGGCAATGACGGCGGCAGCCTGTTCTGAGCGGGTGATCCTGGCCGCGCGCGGCTGGATCGGCACGCCCTATGGCCATCAGGCCAGCCTGAAGGGGGTCGGCTGCGACTGTCTCGGTCTCGTCCGGGGCATCTGGCGCGAGCTTCACGGGCGGGAGCCGGAAATCCCGCCCGCCTACAGTCCCGACTGGGCCGAGGCCAGCGGCCGCGAGACCCTGGCCGAGGCGGCGGGCCGCCACCTGCGGCCGATCGCCATCGCCGAGGCGGGACCGGGCGATGTTCTTCTGTTCGCCTATCAGGCCCATGCCCCGGCGCGGCATTGCGCGGTGCAGGTGGCGGAACGCCGCATGATCCATGCCATCAACGCCCACCCGGTCGCCGAAGTGTCGATCGTGCCCTGGTGGCGCAACCGTCTGCGTTTCGCCTTCCGGTTCCCCGGGGAGATCTGAGCCATGGCCACCCTCGTTCTGACCACCGCCGCCAGCGCGCTGACCGCGGGCGCGCCCGTGTGGCTGTCGGCGACGGCGGCCGTCGCGGCATCGCTCGCCGGGGCCTATATCGACCGGCAATTGTTCGGCACGACGATCACGCGCGAGGGGCCGCGCCTGTCCGATACCAATGTGCAGACCTCGACCGAGGGCGCGCCCCTGCCCGAGATGGCCGGGCGCCTCCGCCTGTCCGGCCAGGTGATCTGGGCGACCCGCTTCCGCGAGCAGGCCGGCACCGAAAGCTCGGGCGGCGGCGGCAAGGGCGGCGGCGGCGGCGCGACGCGCAGCGAGGTGACGACCTACAGCTATCACGGCAATTTCGCGGTTGGCCTGTGCGAAGGGCCGATCGACCGCATCTGGCGTGTCTGGGCCGATGGCAAGCCGATGGACATGAGCCATGTTACCTGGCGGGTCTATCCGGGCGATACCGATCAGGAACCCGATCCGCTGATCGAGGGGATCGAGGGCACGGGGCTCGTCCCGGCCTATCGCGGCACGGCCTATGTCGTGTTCGAGGATCTGCCGCTCGCCCCCTTCGGCAATCGCCTGCCGCAACTGGTGTTCGAGGTCTGCCGCCGGGTGTCGCCGCCGGGCGAGGCGCCGCTGGAAACCCTGGTGGAGGCCGTGACCCTGATCCCGGGCAGCGGCGAATTCGCCTATGACACACAGGTGATTACAACAGGCAGCGCCGACAGCGCGGCGGGCGCGCAGGGGCCGCAGAACCGCAGCGCCGGGGACGCGAGGGCCGATATCCATCCCGCCCTCGACGATCTCGCCGCCAGCCTGCCCGGGGTTCGCACGGTCTTCCTCGTCGTCGGCTGGTTCGGCGACGATCTGCGGGCCGGCCATTGCCGGATCCGGCCCGAGGTCGACAAGGCGGCCAAGGCGACCTTCGCCGGCCGCGCTGCCGTCGCCTGGAAAGTCCACACGGTGACGCGCGGCACCGCCGCTGTGGTGACCACCAGCGCCCATGACGGTCGCCTCGCCTATGGCGGCACGCCGTCGGACGAATCCGTGGTGCGGGCGATCCGCGAGCTGAAGGCGCGGGGCTTCGCCGTCGTGCTCTATCCCTTCATCTTCATGGATGTGCCGGCGGACAACGCGCTGCCCGATCCCTGGTCGGACCATGGCGCTTCCATCGGCCAGCCGGCCTATCCCTGGCGCGGGCGGATCACCGCCCATGTCGCGCCGGGGCTGGCCGGCAGCCCTGACGGGAGCGACGCCGTGATCGCCGAGATCGGGAGTTTCGCCGGCAGCGTCGGCCGTGATCAGCTATCGGTCTCCGTTTCGGCCGCCAACACGGTTTCGGTCGGTTACAGCGGGCCGGTGGAATGGTCCTTCCGGCGCATGGTGCTGCATTATGCCCGACTGGCGGCGGCGGTGAATGCGATCGATGCCGGCGCCGTCACCGGCTTCATCATCGGCTCGGAGCTGCGCGGCCTGACCACGCTGCGGGATGGCGCCGGCGACTACCCCTTCGTCGAGGTATTGCGCGAGCTTGCTGGCGATTGCCGGGCGATCCTCGGGACCGGCGTCGCCCTGACCTATGCCGCCGACTGGTCGGAATATTTCGGCCATCAGCCGGCGGACGGCAGCGGGGATCTGCGCTTCCATCTCGATCCCCTTTGGTCCGATGCGGCGATCGATGCCATCGGCATCGACAATTACCTGCCGCTGTCCGACTGGCGGGACGGGGATGATCACCTCGACCGGCTGGCCGGCTGGGGCGGGCCTTACGATGCCGCCTATCTCGCCGCGAATATCGAGGGGGGCGAGCGTTTCGACTGGTATTACGCCAGCGATGCCGATCGCGCCGCGCAAGTTCGCACGCCGATCAGCGACGGCGCCGATGGCAAGCCCTGGGTGTTCCGGCCCAAGGACTTGCGGGCCTGGTGGTCGAACCTCCACCACGACCGTATCGGCGGGGTGGAGGTCTCGGTCCCGACCGCCTATGTGCCGATGGCGAAACCGATCTGGTTCACCGAACTGGGCATTCCCAGCATCGACCGGGGCACCAACCAGCCCAATGTCTTCTACGATCCCAAGTCCGCCGAATCCGCCACGCCCTATTCTTCCGCCGGGACGCGGGACGATCTCGTCCAGCGCGCCGGGCTCGAAGCCTGGTTGCGCCATTACGGGCCGGATGCGCCGACCAATCCGCTCTCGCCGCTCTATGGCGGGCGCATGGTTCAGGCGATCGCGGTCTGGACCTGGGACGCGCGGCCCTTTCCGGCCTGGCCGGCGCGGGGCGATTTCTGGGGCGACGGCGATCTCTGGCCGCTCGGTCACTGGCTGAACGGCAAGGTCGGGCTCGCCGATCTGGCCGGGCTTGTGCTCGCCATCTGCGGCCGGGTCGGGCTCGGGCCGGCGGATGTCGACGTCGGCGCCCTGCGCGGGGTCGTGCCCGGTTACCTGCGCGACCGGCCGCTGGCGCCCCGGGCCGAACTGGAAGCCCTGATCAACGCCTATGGCATCGACGTCGCCGAGACCGGCGGCCGGCTGTGCTTTCGTCATCGGGGCGGGGATCCGGTGCTGACCCTGCGGGCGGATGATCTCGTCGCCGACGATGCCGGTGATATCACCGTGACCCGGGCGCAGGAAACCGATCTGCCGGCCGAGGTCGCGGTCGGCTTCGTCGATGTCACCCGCGACTATCGCCAGACCACGGTGACTTCCCGCCGCCTGGCCGGTGGCGCGGCCGGACGCCAGGCCCTGGCCTTGCCGCTCGTCATGGACGGGACACAGGCGCGAGGCTGCGCCGATCGGCTGCTGGCGGAAGCCTGGGTCGGCCGGGATGCCGCGCGCCTCGCCCTGCCGCCCTCGGCCCTCGCGCTCGAGCCGGGCGACACGATCGCGCTGGAACTGCCTCGGTCGCGCCATGTCTTCCGCCTTGGCCGCATCTCGGACGACAGCGCGCGGCAGATCGAGGCCATCGCGGTCGAGCCTTCGGCCCACCGCCTTGCGCTTGCCGGCGGCCGGCCCGAGCGGGTGGATCGGCTGCCCGATCCGGTCGGGCTGGCGCTCCATTTCCTCGACCTGCCGCTGATCGACGAGACGGTGGCGGAACATCTGCCCTATGTCGCCGCCTCGACGACGCCGGCCACGGTGATCTCGGTCATGGCCTCGGCCACGGGCGAGAGTTTCGCGCTCAACACGCAAGTGCCGGCCTCCGCCACCATGGGCGTGACCAATTATGAACTTTACGACGGCCCTGCCGATTTCTGGGACGAGGGCAATGTCCTCGGCGTCACCCTGTTCTCGGGCACGCTGTCGAGCCAGCCGCGCGACAGTCTGCTGGCCGGCAATGCCAATGCTCTCGCCATCCGCAATGGCGACGGGGAGTGGGAAATCCTGCAATTCGCGGTGGCGACGCCCCGGGGTAGCCGCCGCTACGACCTCACCGGCCTGCTGCGCGGTCGTCTCGGCACCGAACAGGCGATGCGGGCACCGGTGCCGGCCGGGGCGCCCGTCGTCCTGCTGAACCGGGCCCTGCGACCGCTCGACCTGCCGGCCAGCGCGCTGAACGCGGTCTGGCATTATCGCTTCGGCCCGGCCGGCCTTCCCTATACCGATCCGTCGTGGGATGCCGCCGATTTCACCGCGCGCAGCATCGGCCTTCGCCCGCTCGCCCCCTGTCATGTCGGGGGCGGACGGGACGATGCGGGAAACCTGTCCCTGACCTGGGTGCGGCGCAGCCGCCGGGCCGGCCATTGGGCCGATGGCAGCGACGTGCCCCTGGCCGAGGAGCGGGAAGCCTATGAAGTCGACATTCTGGACGGGGCGGGGCCGGCGGTCGTCCGCACCATCGCCGTGACCACCCCCGAAGCCGTCTATACGGCGGCGGCGGCGATCGGGGATTTCGGCTGGCTGCCCTCGGTCGTCGTGCTGCGCATCTTCCAGGTCTCGGCGCGTTACGGCCGGGGCCTCGGCACCCTGGCCACCGTCTGACCCTTGCCGATCCATCGATCCCTGCCCGAGGAAGCGCTCATGCCGACGCCGCGTCTCGCCCTGCCCTATATCGTCCAGTCGCAGGCCCAGAAGGAAGTCACCCATAACGAGGCCTTGAACCTCCTCGATATCATGGTGCAGGCCGCGGTCCTCGACCGGGACCGACTGGAGCCGCCGGCCGCGCCCGTGGCCGGTGCCTGCCATATCGTCGCCGCCGGGGCGACGGGGGCCTGGGCGGGGCAGGCGGGGAGCATCGCCGTCTGGATCGGCACGGCCTGGCGTTTCGTCGCGCCCTGGCCCGGCTTCCAGGCCTATGTCGCCAGCGAGGGCCTGCACCGGACCTGGGATGGCGCCGGCTGGATCGTCGCCGGGGGCGATATCGCCATCGGCGCCGTCTCGGGCCTTGCCGATGCGCTGGACGGCAAGCTGGATGTCGCCGCGATCGGCGCCAGCGTGCAGGGACACGACCCGGTGCTGGACGCGCTGGCCGCGCTCGACCTCGCCGCCGACCGGCTGATCCATGCCACGGGGGCCGACACGCTGGCGACATCCCTGTTGACGGCGCTGGGCCGGGCCTTGGCGGGGGCGGACAATGGCGCGGCCGCCCGTGGCCTGATCGGGGCCGCGGCGAGGCCCGCGCGGGACATGCCGGCCCGCCGCCATGCGCTTGCCACGGCCTGGACGGTCCGGACCTCGCCGGCTGATCTTCAGTGGCAGGGTGTCTGCTGGTCGCCGGAACTGGGTCTCCTGTGCGCCGTCGCCGGTGACGGCAGCGGTAACAGGGTCGCGACCTCTTCCGATGGCGTCAACTGGACCTCGCGGGCGAGCGCCGTCGACAATATCTGGTCCGGGGTCTGCTGGTCGGCGGAATGCGGGATTTTCTGCGCCATCGCCAATGACGGCGCGGGCAACCGGGTGATGACCTCGCCGGATGGCATCACCTGGACCGCGCGGACGAGCGCGGCCGACAATATCTGGTCCAGCATCTGCTGGTCGGCGGAACGCGGCCTGTTCTGCGCCGTGGCGACATCGGGAACCGGCAATCGGGTGATGACCTCGCCCGATGGCATCACCTGGACCGCGCGGGCGAGCGCCGCCGACAACAGCTGGTTCAGTGTCTGCTGGTCGGCGGAACTCGGCCTGTTCTGCGCCGTCGCCTACACGGGGGCGGGTAACCGGGTGATGACGTCGCCCGACGGCATCGCCTGGACCGCGCGGGCGAGCGCCGCCGACAACAACTGGCTGTCGGTGTGCTGGTCGCCGGACTTGGGATTGTTCTGCGCCGTCGCCAATTCGGGCACGGGCAACCGGGTGATGACCTCGCCCGATGGCATCGCCTGGACCTTGCGGGCGAGCGCGGCGGACAATGCCTGGCGCGCCGTCGTCTGGGCGGCGGAGCTGGGGCTGCTCTGCGCCATCGCCAATTCGGGCACGGGCAACCGGGTGATGACCTCCGCCGATGGCATCAGCTGGATCATCGGCGCCAGCGCCGCGGACAACAACTGGCGGGCGCTGTGCTGGGCGGGAGCGCTGGGGCTGTTCTGCGCCACCGGGGTTTCAGGCGCCGGCGCCCGGATGATGACCTCCCCGGTCTGGCCGGGGCACCTGTCGCGGCGACGAAATATTCCGGGTTACGCCGCGCGGGGCGACGCCAGTGCCGTGCTGACGCCGGGTCTGGATGGCGTCTTCCAGCATGTCACCGCCACGCTGACCGCCGACCGGGTGCTGACCCTGTCCGCCACGGGCGCCGTCGCCGGTGACCTGTTCGAGATCCGGCGTGGCGGCGGCGGGGCCTTCACCCTCGCCATCGTCGATGGCGGGCCGGCTGGCGGCACCCTGCGCACCGGTTCGGCCGGGCTGGCCTTCACCGGCCGCTATGTCTTCAGCGGCTCGAACTGGGTCGAGCTGTCCTTCCTCGCCGCATGAACAGGAGAGAAACCATGAGTTACGAGCCGGGGGCCAGCGTGCACCGTCTTGAGAACAGGGAAAGCGTGGGGGCCAGCGTCCTCGCGCGGGAAGGCGACCACTACCTTATCGCCTATGACGAGGGCGGGGAAGGCTGGTGGCCGGAAGCAGCCCTCGCCCCCGCGCCGGAAACCGCCGGCTGACAGGAGACCAGACATGACCGACATATCCCCCCGGCCGATCTTCAGGCGCGGCGAATTCGAACGGCAGGCGATCCTCGCCATCGGCAGCCTGTTGACGGCCGGCATCCTGTGGATGGCGGCCACCATCAGCGACAACACGACCGCCGTCGCCGGTCTTCGCATCCAGATCGAGGCCCTGCGCGATCAGGTCGCCGAGCTGAAGAGCCTCGGCAAGGCCGCGCTGCCGGCCGACGACGCGCGGCGCGAGATCGGCCGGGTCGATGCCCTGGTGGTCGATCTCGAGGCGCGCCTGCGCCGGGTGGAGGGGCGGCGATGAGCCCGCCCCTGCCGCCCTTCGCCGGCCGCATCGCCCTTCTGCCGCGCCCGACCGAAGAGGATCGCGACACGCTGGCCCGCACCCTTCACGGCGAGGCGCGGGGCGAGGGCGTGCCGGGCATGGCCGCCGTCGCCGCCGTCATCGTCAACCGCATGCTGGCGACCGCCCGGCGCATCCATCAGGGCCAGGCGCCGCACTGGTGGGGCGGGCCGGATGCCCGCTCGGTCTGCCGGGCGACCTGGCAATTCTCGTGCTGGAACGCAGGCGATCCCAACCGGAAGCTGCTGGAGGCGCTGGCCGCCGATGCCGCCGTGCTGCTGCCGGCGCGCACCATCGCCGACGCGGCGCTGGACGGCCGGATGGGCGATCCCACCGGCGGTGCCGACCATTATCACGCCAGGGGTAGCCGCCCGGCCTGGGCGCGGGGCCGGCGGCCCACGGTCACCATCGGCCGCCATCACTTCTTTCGCATCGGACCGTGAGGAGAACAAAACATGATCGAATTCATTTCCCTCCACGGCGAGGCGTTGCTGCTCGTCGCTTCCGGCCTCGTCAGCGCAGCCTCCGCCCTGGCCGCGCTGACGCCGACGCCGAAGGATGATGGCATCGCCCTTCTGCTGCGCCGCCTCCTCGACCTGATCGCCCTCAATGTCGGTCATGCCGGACGGGCAGGGGGGCGGGGCGAATGACTTGGCACGGCTTTCGCTAGTGAAGGGGCGTGGCAGGCCGCGAGGGCACGGCGAATCGGGGTTTTCCGTCGCGGCCCGCCACGGCACCCGGCAATTTTGACCGGGTCGCCAGGACCGGATTGCCGGGAGGACGACCAGATGAGCCTGACTTTGCCGACTGAAATCGCCAATGCGACGCGCCGCGGCCAGACCTATGCCGGTGTGCCCGACGATGTCCTGCGCGGCATCCAGACCGCCTCGGCCAAGACCGGCGTCGATTTCAAATATCTGGTCGCCCAGGCCCAGATCGAATCCGGCTTCGATGCCGATGCCAAGGCTTCCACCTCCAGCGCCCGGGGGCTCTACCAGTTCATCGACCAGACCTGGCTGAAGATGGTCAAGGACCATGGCGCCGAACATGGCCTGGGCGATCTCGCCGATGCCATCAGGCAAGGCGCCGATGGCCGAATGAAAGTGTCCGACGCCGCGACGAAGAAGCAGATCCTGGCGCTGCGCGACGATCCCGCCGTCTCGGCCGTGATGGGGGCGGAATTCGCCAATGACAACAAGGCCTATCTGACGGGCCGGCTGAACCGCGACGTGAATTCGACCGACCTCTACATGGCGCATTTCCTGGGCGCCGGCGGGGCCTCGCGCTTCCTGTCCACCATGGCCAAGGCGCCGTCGACGCCCGCCGCCAGCGTGATGCCCGATGCCGCCTCGGCCAATCGCTCGATCTTCTATGGCAAGGACGGCCGCGCGCTTTCGGTGCGCGAGGTCTATGCGCGTTTCGCCGACAAGCTGGAAAACGCGGGGGCCAGCGCGGGCGCCGCCGTCACAGCCCAGGCCAAGGCGACGGTCGGCGCCATCGCCTCGATCGGCGGACGGATCGGCGACGGTTTCGCGGCAGCCGCCGCCCCCGTCGCCCGCATGTTCCTGCCGGCCCTCTCGGGCGACGCGGTGATCGCCCTCGCCAGCCTGCCGGTGCCGGGCGAAAAGAACGGGCAGGACGGCGTCAGCACCGGCAAATCCGGCAACTGATCCTTCAAGCCTCGACCACCGGCACCCACAGCACGTCATCGATCCGCCCAGCCCCCGTGGCCAGCATCACCAGCCGGTCGATGCCGAGGGCGATGCCCGCCGAAGCCGGCAGCCCCCATTCGAGGGCGGCGAGGAAATCCTCGTCGATCGGATAGCGAAAGCCGTAGAGCTTTTCCTTCTTCTCGCAATCCGCGATGAAACGCCGGCGCTGTTCCGCCGCATCGGTCAGTTCGCCGAAGGCATTGGCGAGTTCGACCGCCCCGGCGTAAAGCTCGAAACGCTCGGCGACGCGGGGATCTTCCGGGTTCGGCCGCGACAGGGCGGCCATGGAAATCGGCCAGTCGGTCAGGAAGGTCGGCCTTGTCTCGCCCAGATGCGGCTCGATGCGGTCGAGGCTGATCTTGAAGAAAATATCTTCCCAGCTGTCGTCCGGCGCGGTGCGGATGCCGATCTCTTCCGCCTCCGCCCGAAGCGCGCCGGGCGAGGGGGCGAGGGGATCGTCGATCGTCGCGAAGAGGTCGATGCCGGCATGCATCAGGAAGGCTTCCTCGACCGACAGGCGCTCGAAATCCTCGTCGATGGGAATGTCCTTCTCGCCCACCCGCAGATGGTCGCGCCCCGCCGCCCGTGCCGCCGCCCGCACCAGCGCCTCGCAATCCTCCATCAGATCGCCCAGGCTGCCGCCCGCCCGATACCATTCCAGCATGGTGAATTCCGGGTGATGGGTGTCCGAGCGCTCGCGGTTGCGCCAGGTCCTGGTGATCTGGAAGATGCGCGGCATCCCGGCGACCAGCAGTTTCTTCATCGCGAATTCGGGCGAGGTATGAAGATAGAGCCGCCGCGCCGGCCCGCCGTCCGCAGGCTCCAAGTCGGTGGCGAAGGCCATCAGATGCGGCTCGATCCCCGGGCTGACCTGCAGCGCGGGGGTTTCGACCTCGGTGAAATCCCGCGCGGCGAAGGTTTCGCGTAAAGAGGCGAGGATGCGCGCCCGGGCCAGAAGAGGCTCGCGCTTGCGGGCGAAGGCGTCGGGGCGCCACCAGGGAATGGAATCATGGGTCATGACGCATGGCCCTAGCAGTCAAGGCGCCGGTTGTCCATTGCGGGCGCGTCTGATAGGGTCCGCCGCCATTCGGTCAGGCAAACAGAGTATTTCCCATGCCCAAGGTTAACGCCAACACCATCCGCGTCGGCAACGTCGTTGAAATCAACGGCAAGCTGTTCGCGGTGCTCAAGACCCAGATGGTGCAGCCCGGCAAGGGCGGCGCCTTCGCCCAGTTCGAGCTGCGCGGCATCCGCGACGGCGTGAAGACGCAGGAACGCTACCGCTCTTCGGAACAGGTCGAGCGCGTGAGCCTCGAGGACCGGGATTACCAGTATCTCTATCCCGAGGGCGACAATTACGCCTTCATGGATACCGAGACCTTCGAGCAGATCCTCGTCCCCGCCGACGTCATCGGCGATCCGGCCGTGTGGCTCCAGGAAGGCATGGTCTGCTCCATCCGCACCTACGAAGGCTCGCCCGTCGCGGCCGAGCTGCCGCAGACCGTCACCCTGAAGATCGTCGAGGCCGACCCGGTCGTGAAGGGCCAGACCGCGTCGTCGTCCTTCAAGCCGGCGATCCTCGAGAACGGCCAGAAGATCCTAGTGCCGCCCCATATCGAGTCGGGCACCCGCGTCGTCGTCGGCACCGCCGAAGGCAACTACATGGAACGCGCCAAGGACTGATGTGTTACTTTTGTGCGGACATTGGGGTGGGAGCCGAGAGAATTGCGCTTCGGCTCTAATATGGGCTTGCTATTGCGAGCCCCCTATGCAGACTACCAACTTGAGCCATGGGCGTTTGGCGTTGACAGAATCAATGTATTGCTGTAGTAACGCGGCCCGCTGGGGAATCAATGTCGTTCACACATCCTTAACGGGTTTGGGCGATAGATTCCTGGAGTAAATAGGAGGTGTCCATGAACATTGAGGCTCGATTGAAGTCTCGCTTGGGGGCCTTGTTCGGCAGCGGCTTGACGAACGTCAAGTTCTTCAAGGCGCCGCAGGCGGGCCTGCCGAGCGCGACCGAGTTGCTTGAGGAGATTGAGCGCATTGAAGAGGCGATCAGCGCCGGTCGGGTGCTGAAAGTGTCTTGTTTTGATGCGGCGGTTGAGCAAGTGAGGTTCGACAAAGAGTTTTGACTTGCGCCACATGGTTGCGAAAAGGCAGAGATTGTATCTCTGCCTTTTTTATTGCGAATCGCCATGAACCTTAGCGCTGCGGGCCACATCCTTAAAGAGTATCACAAGCAGTATAATATGAGGCTTGTGCCTATAAAAATAGATTCCATAAGAAATATTATAGTATCAATGGGCTATATTGGAGCATTGGATGTGTTCGAGGTTGATTATGAGCAAAAAAATATACTTGGTGAGATAAAGTTCTTTGCGCGCCCCTATGGAAACTTAGGCGATTACGCAACAATTTACGTTAATTCGAGAATAGAATACGAGTGGAAAAGATTCGTTATTGCAAAAGAAATGTGCCATGTCGTCCTCGATGAGGAAGGGGATCGGGTGGGCACAGAGGCAGAGTTCAGAACGTTAATCGAACTCTTATCAGCCGGAAATCCGGCAAATAATAGTGCGGCGATGTCTGAGACTATTGCAGTGGCCCTTGCTCTGGAGCTGCTATTCCCCTTGGAACATAGGAACTACTGGCAGAGTGATGTTCAAAGTGGTAAAGTTACAATTGGCGAGTTGGCTCTACGGTTTCAGATTCCAGAAATATACATAGAGGTTGCAATGTATGAGAAATTTCTTGAAGCCTCGCGAAAAATGCGTGACGGTAACCTTATTGATTTAAAATAAAATAAATAGAAAATTGACTATAACTTGAGTTTAGAGCGGGTACGTTCGGGGTCTCGTTCGAGAAATCTATGTTAATTTTACTGATGGTGTCGCATGGATCGCGAACGGCAAATGGCGTTTCTCGACACCGCTGTGGAGCGGGTGCGGGGAACCATTGCCAAATGGCTCGCCGATCCCAAGGTGCGCGCGGCCGTGCGGCGAAACACGAAAGAAGGGCGCGACGCCGAAGAGGCGCTGTCCAAGCCAAAGAAGAAGGCCAGCGCCTGACGCCTCCGTCCAGCCCCGCTTCGGCGGGGCTTTCGATTCCGGCGCCGCAGCTTCCTTGATCTCGAATTGCGAACCGCCCACACTCCCGCCGCCTCGAGAACAAGCGCCGGGAGAAGCCGCCGATGTCCGTGAATATTGCCGCCGCCCAGGTTCAG
>JAOZVS010000063.1 GCA_025869435.1 Zavarzinia sp. | reverse complement strand
TCGCGCCCCGGGATATCCGCCCCGGCGCCGATTACGCCGAGCAGATCATCGACGGGCTGGACGCGGCGGGGGCGATCGTCTTCCTTTTGTCGGAAAACTCGAACAAGTCGATCTTCGTGCGGAAAGAGATCGAACGCTCGGTCTCCAAGGGCAAGAATGTCTTCACCGTCCGCATCCGCGAGGTGACGCCGGCCCGCGCGCTCGAACTCTTCGTTTCGTCGGAACAGTGGATCGATGCCTGGCGGCCGCCCATCACGCAATATCTCGACCGCCTGGCCGAGGGGATCGCGGCGACGCTGAACATCCAGCTCCTGCCCCAGCCGGATCTGGCCGTCTTCGTACCCCGCCCGGCCGAGAGCGCCGCGCCCGCCGCCGAACCCGCGCCGCCGCCGCCCGAGCCCGAGCCCGCGCCCGTGTCGCCGCCGCCGCCGCCTCCGCCGCCGCGCCTCGAAGGGGCGGGGGACAAACCGGCCGCCGCGACGGGCTCCAACCCGGCGCTGGTCGCGGGCGGCCTCGTCACCCTGGCCGGCATCGCCGGGGCGCTGACCTATTTCGTCGTCCTGCCCATGCTGACGGACAAGCCGGTGGATCCGGCACCGCCGCCGGCCCTGGTCGCCGAGACGCCCGCCGCCGTGCCCCCCGCCGCCGTACTCCCCGTCGCAACGCCGCCGGCAGCGGCACCCACCGCGCCCGAGGTGTCGCCGCCGGCCCCGGTCCCCGCGCCGGGCGCCGCCGAGGTCCCGGCGGCGGTGAAGCCCGCCTTCGACCGTTATCTGGCCCTGCTCGCCAGCGGTGACGCCGGTACGATCCATGACGAGCTGCTGGACCCGGACACGCGGGAATCGGTCAGCCGCGACACGGTGGTCGCCATGTACAAGGACCGCGCCGATCGCTATGGCGACGGTGACGGCCTCCCGGTCGTGGTCGCCGCCCTGCAGCTGGAGCAACTGCCCTTCCAGCCGAAATCCAGCGGGCCGTTCTATTACATCCGGACCGAAACCAGCCTGTCCAAGGGCACGGTGGCCGATGGTCTGATCTTCCGCGACAATGGCGCGGGCGAATGGGTTCTCGCGGATGTCGAGATTCAGGCGGCGGCCAAGCCCCTGTCGGCGGGTGAGCGCGACCAGACGGTCGGTGTCGCGAGCAAATTGTTCCAGGGACTCGACAACGGCGAAGTGACCACGTCGCTGCTGGTCAGCCCGGCGCCGGATACCACAGAATGGTTCGACCAGGTGCAGAGCATGCGCGGCGGCGACCTGACCGATCGCAAGCTGGTCGCCAGCTATCCCTTCACCGAACTGCTGGGCGAGACCGGCGACTTCGTCTATGTCCAGTTCGCCGCCAGCTTCACCGATGCGAGGGTGACCGAACAGGCCTGGCTGCGGCGCGGGGACGGCGGCTGGAAGGTGGTCAGGTTCTGGGCCCAGCCGCAGTATTGAGCGTCGGCGGCGGCGCACCGTTCAGGGCGAAATAGGCCTGGGTCAGGCCGACCAGGTGGGGGGCATAGGACAGGCCGCCGACGAAGCCGGCGACCAGCGCCACGATGACCGCGAGGACGAGGGCGCTGTCCGGCTGAGCCAGGGCAATCGAGCTGATGAAGTTCGACGCCATGACAAAGGGCAGGCCGACCACCATCAGGAAGGCGAACAGTTTCGCCCGCGATCCCTTGACGAGGGCGAAGGAGCGCCGGGGATCGACCGTCTCGCCGAAGAAGGCGAGCACGGGGCCGAAAACGAAACCGGTCGCGAGATAGAGAAAGCCGCCAGCGGCCACCAGCATCACCATCGGATTGACCAGCGCGCCGGGGAACAGTCCTTCCGCCACCCCGAGCACGACACCGAGCGCCGCCAGCAGGGCGATGAGCTGGCCCAGCACGAGGAAGGCGCGGCGGGTCGCCACCGCCGGGCTGACCACGGGCGGGCGATCCAGCACCCGGGCCAGAAGATCGCCGCCCGCCTTGACCGCGAAGGGAATGGCCAGGGCCAGCCCGACCATGGTGCCGAGCACCGCCGCGACGAGGCCGCTTTCACCTTCGAGATCGAACAGCGCGATCGCGCCATGAGCGACGATCAGCGAGACGATCGAGGGCAGAACCCCGAGACAGAAGGCCAGGCGAAGCGATTCCCGCTCGAAGGTCACGCGAAACGCGCTCTGGATCATCAGGGCGAGCAGGGCAGGGGGCATGGCATCGGGTCCGCAATGACTGGACGACCCTGCTACCCCGGATCGGCGACCGGCTCAACCCTCAAAGGCGGTGGGGACGATTTCGGGTGGCGGGCTGGCGGCCATCCGGGCGTCGGCTTCGTCCATGGCTTCGAAGAAGTGCCCCAAGACCAGCAGCTGGAAGGCTACGGTCATCACGCCCAAGAACGCCGACAGGAGCAGACGACTGCCATAGGGCTGAATCCACTGAGGTTGGATCGGTTGGTACATCAGCAAGATGTAGATCGGCGCCATGGCCAGCATGAGCAACGCCAATCCGCCGAACAGGCGCGCCCGTCGTCCCCGGGAATAGGCCCTAGCCTGCCGAAAGCCGAACCGGCCTTTGAACAGCACGCCATAAAAATAAAAGATATGAATATAGGAGATCCAGAATATCGCCAGCGCCGGAAGGGCGTAAGGTAGGAACAGCAAGACCTGATCCGACTGCAGCGCTAGTTGCAGGAGGAACACGGGGAGCATCAGGACAACGCAAAGGGCTGAGAGGGCGAGAAACCCGATCACCCAAGCTTTGAGGGCCCGCAAGCTCCCTTGCCACCAGGTAACCGGGAGGGGACGCCCGAACACCTGGGCCGACAGGCGTGACAAGAGCATGATATTGATGGGCAGGGAGAGAAGGGAGAGCGCTAAGATCAGGGCATTGATCTCCGACACATAACTCTGCCAGGCGGCGGGATCATTGAGTGCCGCGAGCTGCGCGATCCGGATTTTCATCCACGTCGTTATCACCAAGGCGTTCGCGACATGAAGGCCGACGAAGCCCAGGGTCACGGGGCGGATCGTGTTGCGGATGGCGAAAGTGAAGGTGGACCAGACGGACACTGTCATCGAACTCTCCTGCGACAGGGGCAGGCTGACAGGATTCAATCATGGCGGCAATATTCTGATTTTGATCAACCCAGAATATTCTTCCACCGATCGGGCTCTTCCCCCCTCACTCGACCCGATTTGGCATCTTCCGGCCGCGCCTTCCTGCTGACAGGGATGTTAGTCTCTGCGCGACAGGACAAAAGTCCGTCGCATCCGGGGGGAGAACATGCCGATATTCGATTACAAGGGGCAGGACGGCCGCGAATTGCTGGGCACCGCCTGGTCGCTGGCGTCCTATACGGGCATCCAGTCCTTCGGGGCGGAGCCCTTGCTGCCCCTGGCCAATCCCCTGATGAACGTCGCCCTTGGCACAAACGCGCAGCCGCCTTCGGGCTGGCGGGAGGTTTCGGCGGTGGAGCTTGGCGTCGCGCCGGGCAAGGTCGATCTGCAGGGCTTCTTCGCGGGAGAGGGGCTGACGGGCGGCCTCCTCACGTCGCAGGCCAAGATCTGGGCGCGCGAGGACGCGGGCGGCCAGATCGCGCAGATCGCCATCGTCTATGCCCCGACCAACAATGCGACCGACCTCATCGATTATCCGGCGATGATCTCGGGCGAATATGTCCACGCCTTCGATTATCTGCTCGAGGCGGTCAAGGATCTCGCCGTGGCCAAGGGCCTCGACGGCAGCGATATTATCGCCACGGGTTACAGCCTGGGCGCCGGCGCGACCAACAACATGTTCGCGATCAAGGACACGGCCTGGGGCGGCTTCTACGCCGCCAGCGATTATGTCGCGGGTGCGGTGCCGGTCATCGTCGACCGGCCGGGCATCGCCAACATCGGCTTCGAGAATGACGTCGTGCATCGGGTCGCCGGGGATTCGACCTCGTTTCAGGATGCGATCGACAATGTGCTGCTGCCGAATGATCCCAAATTCGCCAATTCGGTCGACAATCTGATCCTGTTCGACGATGCCTATGCCAGCCCGCTCTGGCCTTACGGCGTTTTCAGCGTGGCCAATCTCACTGGCTGGATCGCCCATCTCGAAGGCGTCTTCACCAACCCGGTGGCGCGGATCGGCCAGTCGAGCTTTTATGACTACATCGAGCAGGACAGCGTGATCCTGCTCTCCTTCCTCAGCAATGCCACCCGGTCGATCACCTGGGTTCAGGACCGTGCCACGCCGACCTCGGACCATTTCGGCGATCCCGCCTTCCTGATCGGCACCGATTATCTCGACAAGCTGGCGGATGGCGCGAGCGACGATTTCCTCGACGGCTTCGGCGGCAACGACCGCTTCCGCCTGACCACGGGCACCGACACGGTGGCGGGCGGCCTCGGCACCGACACGGTCGAGGTGAAGGGCGCCGCCGCCCGTTACGATGCCTTCCATCTGTCGGATGGCACGCTGTTCCTGTTCGACACCGGCAATCTCTATGGTCTCAAGGACCTCGAGGGGGTGGAGCGGGTGATCTTCTCCGACCGGCCGGGGACCTGGTTCGGTATCGGCGACAAGGGCCTGACCAGCGGCTCGGGCCTGTCCTTCATCGCCTATGACGCGGCGACCGAAGGCACCGCCGGCAAGGACACGCTGACCGGCGGCGGTGCCGCCGACCGCATCTTCGGCCAGGCGGGCAACGACAAGCTTTATGGCGGGGTGGGCGACGATCTCGTCCATGGTGGCGACGGCAATGATTACGTCTATGGCGATGCCGGCAGCGACTTCGTCCATGGCGGGGCGGGGGCCGACCGGCTTTATGGCGGCCTCGGCAACGACCAGCTGACGGGCGGTGTCGGCGGCGACCTGTTCTGCTTCAATTCAGGCAGCTTCGGCCACGATCGCATCACGGATTTCAACATCCACGAAAACGGCCACGATCAGCTGCTGTTCCTGAAATCGCGCTTCGCCACCGTGGACGCGGTGTTGGCGGCGGCCCATGCCGACGGCACCAATGTGGTGATCGACGCCGGCAGCGGCAACAGCGTGACCCTGGTCGGCGTCGCCCTCGCCGACCTGACGGCGGCGGATATCGTCCTCGTCTGATCGGCCCCTTTTTGTTGTCATGCCGGCGAAGGCCGGCATCTTGGGCCGGAAAGGGCGCCCTTCGTGGTGGAAGGGCCCGGCCTACGCCGGGGCGACGACATCATGATCGGCAAAGAAAAAGGGCGGCCCCCTTGGGACCGCCCTTTCTTGTCGCGGAAGCGCCGGGGACGATTACTCGCCGTCGGTGCGCTTCTCGGGGACGATGTCGGCGCCGGTCTGCTGGTCGACGACCTTCATCGAGAGACGGATCTTGCCGCGCTCGTCGATGCCGAGGACCTTCACCTTCACGGCGTCGCCCTCGTTGACGACGTCGGTCACCTTGGCGACGCGCTTCGGGGCGAGTTCCGAGATGTGGACGAGACCGTCCTTCGAGCCGATGAAGTTCACGAAGGCGCCGAAGTCGACGACCTTCACGACCTTGCCGTCATAGACTTCGCCGACCTTGGCTTCGGCGACGATGCCGTTGATCCACTTGATCGCGGCTTCGATCGCGTTGATGTCGGAAGCCGAGACCTTGATGGTGCCGTCGTCCTGGATGTCGACCTTGGCGCCGGTCTTTTCCACGATCTCGCGGATGACCTTGCCGCCGGTGCCGATCACTTCGCGGATCTTTTCCTTGGGGATCGTGATGGTCTCGATGCGTGGGGCATAGGCGTTGACTTCGGTGCGGGCACCGGTCAGGGCCTTGGCCATCTCGCCGAGGATGTGCATGCGCCCGGCCTGAGCCTGGTTCAGCGCGACCTTCATGATCTCTTCGGTGATGCCGGTGATCTTGATGTCCATCTGGAGCGAGGTCACGCCCTTGTCGGAACCCGCCACCTTGAAGTCCATGTCGCCGAGGTGATCCTCGTCGCCCAGGATATCCGACAGGACGGCGAAGCGGTCGCCTTCCTTGATCAGGCCCATGGCGATGCCGGCGACCGGGGTTTCCAGCGGCACGGCGGCGTCCATCAGGGCGAGGGACGAACCGCAGACCGTCGCCATCGACGACGAGCCGTTCGACTCGGTGATTTCCGAGACGACGCGCAGCGTGTAGGGGAAGGCTTCCTTGGCCGGCAGGACCGGGCGCACGGCGCGCCAGGCCAGCTTGCCATGGCCGATCTCGCGGCGGCCCGTGGCGCCCATGCGGCCCGTCTCACCCACCGAATACGGAGGGAAATTGTAGTGCAGCATGAAGTGCTCGTGGTAGGTGCCCTCGAGCGCGTCGATCATCTGCTCGTCGTCGCCGGTGCCGAGGGTCGCGACCACGAGGGCCTGCGTCTCGCCACGGGTGAACAGGGCCGAGCCGTGAGCGCGCGGCAGCACGCCGACCTCGGCCACGATCGGGCGGACGGTGACGAGGTCACGGCCGTCGATGCGGGTGCCCTTGTCGAGGATGTCGTTGCGGACGATGTCCGATTCCAGCGCCTTGAACTGCTCGACGACGCGGGCGACGTCGAAGCCTTCGGCGCCCAGCTCGGCGACGGCCTTCTTCTTGGCGGCGCCGACGGCGTCGTAGCGGGCCTGCTTCACGCGGATGCCATAGGCGGCGCGAAGGTCAGCCTCGACGACGTCCTTGAGGCGGGCGACGAGGGCGCTCTCGTCCGGGGATTCCGGCAGGGCCCAGGGCTCCTTGGCGGCGGCTTCGGCGAGTTCGATGATCGCCTGGATCACCGGCTGCATCTCGCGGTGGCCGAACATGACGGCGCCCAGCATGATCTCTTCCGACAGCTGCTTGGCTTCGGATTCGACCATCAGCACCGCGTCGCCCGTGCCGGCGACCACGAGGTCGAGGTCCGAGGTCGGCAGTTCGTCGAGCTGCGGGTTGAGGACATATTCGCCGTTGATGTAACCGACGCGGGCGGCGCCGATGGGGCCGAGGAACGGCACGCCCGACAGGGTCAGGGCGGCGGAGGCGCCGATCAGGGCCGGAATGTCGGGATCATTCTCGAGGTCGTGGCAGAGAACGGTCGCGATGACCTGGGTCTCGTTGCGGAAGCCCTCGACGAAAAGCGGGCGGATCGGGCGGTCGATGAGGCGGGAGACCAGGGTCTCCTTCTCGGTCGGACGGCCTTCGCGCTTGAAGAAGCCGCCGGGGATCTTGCCCGCGGCATAGGCCTTTTCCTGGTAGTTCACCGTGAGCGGGAAGAAGTCGACCCCGGGCTTCACGGATTTGGCGGCGACGGCGGTGACCAGCACGGTGGTGTCGCCATATTGGACGAGCACGGCGCCGTCGGCCTGACGCGCGATGCGGCCGGTCTCGAGGACCAGCTGGCGACCGCCCCAGGTCAGTTCCTTGCGGTGAATGGTGAACATATCTCTATCCTTCCTGCCGGGTTTCCGCCCTTGCGGCCAACCCGTGGGCTTTCAGCCCCGTCGGGGCAGCGGCCCCTGCCGCACCCCTGTGTACCCGCGCCGGACCTTCCGCGCGGTATGTTCCGGCAAACCCCCCGGAAATGGGGAAGGGCCCGGCGGGCAGCGTCCGTGGTTACGGACGTGCCGGCCGGGCCCCGATGTCCCGAAAGGGCGGCGCGATGGTGATATCGTCCGCCCGTATCGTCACTTGCGCAGGCCGAGACGGCCGATCAGGCTCGTGTAGCGGGCCACATCGCGCGACTTCACATAGTCGAGCAGGCGGCGACGCTGCGACACCATCATCAGAAGGCCACGACGGGAGTGGTTGTCCTTCTTGTGGGTCTTGAAGTGTTCGGTGAGGTTGGAAATGCGCTCCGTGAGGACCGCGACCTGCACTTCCGGCGAACCGGTGTCACCTTCGTGCGTGGCGTATTCCAGAACGAGCGCGGCCTTGCGCTCCGGCGTGATCGACATCGTGTGGTCTCCTAATCAAGGTGGAAAACACGTACCGGGCGGACAAGCGGGCCGTCGACCCGCCCCAACGCCACAAGGCCCGTCGGCGCCATCAGGCGAACCACGGCATCCCCGTCACGCTGCTGCACGGTACCCGGCATCCCGATTGCCCGGCCATCCTTGAGGGCCCGGGCATCACCTGCCGTCACGGCTAGCGCCGGGATGTCGTCCAGCGCAGTCACGACGGGCAGCAGAATGCCGTCAGGGGGCGATGTATGAAGCAAATCCGGGTGGTTTTCCACAAGATTCTGGATCTGCTCCGGGCTTACCGCGCGATCCAGTCCGAAGGGTCCGACGCGCAGCCGGCGCAGCATCACGACATGGCCGACGGTGCCGAGCATGAGCGACAGGTCCCGCGCCAGCGAGCGGACATAGGTGCCCTTGCCGCAATCGACCTCGAAGGTCGCGTGATCGGCATCCGGCCGCTCGACGAGGCGAAACGACAGGATGTCCACCGCGCGCGCCGCCAGTTCGACGGCCTCGCCCGCCCGGGCCAGGTCATAGGCCCGCTCCCCGTCGACCTTGATCGCCGAGAAGATGGGCGGCACCTGCTGGATCGTGCCGTGGAAGGCGGGCAGGGCGGCTTCGATCGCCGCCGTTTCGGGCCGGACGTCCGAGGTCGCCGTCACCTCGCCCTCGGCGTCGAGGGTGGTGGTCTCGATGCCGAAGCGGATGGTGAAGCGATAGGTCTTGCTGGCATCGACGACATAGGGCAGGGCCTTGGTGGCCTCGCCGAAGGCCAGCGGCAGGATGCCGGTCGCCAGCGGATCGAGGGTGCCGCCATGGCCGCCCTTGGCCGCCGACAATTGCCAGCGCACCTTGCCGAGGGCCTGGGTGGAGGTGATCCCCAACGGCTTGTCGAGGATGACCCAGCCGTTGACGATACGCTTGCCGCGCTTCAAGGCGCCGGGTCCTGGCAGATGTCGACCCAGGTGGCATCGGTGATGGCGGCGAGGCGGTCGGGCGCGATGAACAGCGCGGAATGGGTCGAGCCTGCCGCCGGCACGACGACATCGAAGGCCTTCAGCGAGACGTCGCAATAGACCTTCAGCGGCTGGGCGAGGCCGAAGGGGCAGACCCCGCCGACGGGATGGCCGGTCAGCACCGACACTTCCTCGACCCCCAGCATGCGGGGCTTGGCACCGAAGGCGGCCTTGGACTTCTTGTTGTCCAGCCTCGCATCGCCCCGGGCGACCACCAGCACCACCTCGTCGCCGAGGCGTAAGGACAGGGTCTTGGCGATCTGGCCCGGCTCCACGCCATGGGCGGCGGCGGCCAGCGGCACGGTGGCCGAGGATTCGGCGGTTTCGATGATGGCGATGTCGGGGGCATGCTGCGCCATGAAGGCGCGAACGGACTCGAGGCTCATGGGGGATCCGTTTATTCCCCGTCGTCGGCCCAGCCGGCTTCCTCGAGGTCGTGCTTCACCCGCGGGGTTTCCAGCAGGGTGCGGATGCGGTCGGCCTCGTCGAAGCTTTCATCGCCGATGAAGGTCAGCTTCGGGGTGAATTTCAACTCGGTCCCCTTGGACACCTGGCCGCGGATGAAGGTCGCGGCATGGTTCAGGGCGGCGATGATTTCCGCCGTCTTCTTGCCCGACAAGGGCAGGGCGAAGACCGTGGCATTCTTCAGGTCCGGGCTGACCCGCACTTCCGACACGGTGATGGCGACGCCGGTCAGGTGGGGATCATGGATCACGTCCCGGCGCAGCAGATCCGCGATCAGGTGGCGCAGCAACTCGCCGACGCGCAGCTGGCGCTGGCTGGCCGCCCGGCCGGCGCGCTGATCGTCGTCGCGACCCGGCCGGCTGCCCGCCGACGAACGACCACGAGACATGGCTTGTCCTTTCCGAAAGACGAACTCCGGCCCACGGGCCGGAGTTCACTGTTCCCTTCAGGGCCATTGCGGCCCCGCGAAGCGAGCCAAGGCGGTGGATGCCGCCGCCCGGCGCTTGAGGGCAGACTAAAGAGTCCGCGCGATTTCCTCGATCTCGAAGCATTCCACGACGTCGCCGACATGGAAGTTTTCGTAATTGTCGAAGGCCATGCCGCATTCGAAGGTCGCCTTCACTTCCTTCACTTCGTCCTTGAAGCGGCGGAGCGAGGACAGCGTGCCTTCGTGGATGACGACATTGTCGCGGATCACGCGCACCTTGGCACCGCGCTTGACCACGCCTTCGGTGACCAGGCAGCCGGCGACCTTGCCGGACTTGGTGATCTGGAAGGTCTCGCGGATCGAGGCGTAGCCGAGGAAGGTTTCCTTCAGCGTCGGCGCCAGCAGGCCCGAGAGCGCCGCCTTCACGTCGTCCACGAGGTCGTAGATGATCGAGTAGTAGCGGATCTCGACGCCTTCGTGATCGGCCATCTCCCGCGCCTGCTTGTTGGCACGCACGTTGAAGGCGATGATCGGCGCGTTGGACGCCTTGGCCAGGGTCACGTCGGATTCGGTGATGCCACCGACCGCGTCGTGAAGGATGCGGACCTGGACCTCGTCGGTGCCCATCTTGGTGAGCGAGCCGACGATGGCTTCGAGCGAGCCCTGCACGTCGGCCTTGATGACGACGGGCAACTCCTTGGCCTGGCCTTCCTTGATCTTGCTGAACATCTGTTCCAGCGAGACGCGGGCGGTGCCGACGGCGCGCTGTTCCTTGGTCCGGCGCTGACGGAAGGCGGTGACTTCGCGGGCACGGGCCTCCGAGTCGACGACCTGGAAGTCGTCGCCCGCCGACGGCGTGCCGGTCAGGCCCAGCACTTCGACCGGGACGGCCGGGCCGGCTTCCGCCTGCTGTTCGCCGCGATCGTTGAGCAGCGCGCGCACCTTGCCCCATTCGGAACCGGCAACGAAGATGTCGCCGACCTTCAGGGTGCCCTTCTGGACCAGCACGGTGGCGACCGGGCCGCGACCGCGGTCCAGCTTGGCCTCGATCACGACGCCCGCCGCATCGCGGTTCGGGTTGGCGCGCAGTTCGAGGATTTCGGCCTGGAGGAGGATCGCCTCTTCCAGCTTGTCGAGACCGATGCGGCTCTTGGCCGAAACCTCGATCGCCTGCACTTCGCCGCCCAGTTCTTCCACCACCACTTCGTGCTGAAGCAGGTTCTGGCGGACCTTGTTGGGATTGGCGTCCGGCTTGTCGATCTTGTTGATGGCGACGACCATGGGCACGCCGGCGGCGCGGGCATGGCGGATCGCCTCGACCGTCTGGGGCATGATGCCGTCGTCGGCCGCGACCACCAGGACGACGATATCCGTCGCCTTGGCGCCGCGGGCCCGCATGGCGGTGAACGCCTCGTGGCCGGGGGTGTCGAGGAAGGTGATCTTCTGGCCGCTGCGCAGCTTCACCTGATAGGCGCCGATATGCTGCGTGATGCCGCCGGCTTCGCCCGCGGCCACGTCGGTCGAGCGCAGGGCGTCGAGCAGCGAGGTCTTGCCGTGGTCGACGTGACCCATGACGGTGACGACCGGCGCGCGGGCAACCAGGTTCTCGTCGACGTCGACTTCGCCTTCGAGGCCGATTTCAACGTCCGACTCGGCGACGCGCTTCAGGCGGTGGCCGAATTCGGTCACCACCAGTTCGGCGGTGTCGGCATCGATCGACTGGTTGATCGTCGCCATGACGCCGAGGCGCATCAGCTGCTTGATCACGTCGGCGCCACGCTCGGCCATGCGGTTGGCCAGCTCCTGCACGGTGATGACTTCCGGCACGATGACGTCGCGGACGACCTTGACCTTGTCTTCCTGGCCACGCATCTGGCGCTTCTCGCGCTCGATGCGGCGGCGCATGGAGGCGATGGAACGCTGACGCTCCTCGCCATCGATCGCGGCGGTGACATTGACCTTGCCCGAACGGCGCTTGTCGTCGGTACGGCCGGGCTTCGGCGCGACCGCCTTGGGGGCGACCTTCGAGGGCACGCCACCGGGCTTCTTCGGCCGCGGACGGTCCTCGTCATCGAGCACGCGGGGCAGGCTGCCGGGCGCGCGCGGGGCGCCGCGCGGCGCGGTCGTCTCGGTCGCGGCTTCGGCGGCGGCCTCGGCCCTGCGGGCGGCGCCGGGGTTTTCCTGTTCCAGGCGGCGGGCGGCCTCGGCCTCGGCCTTGCGGCGGGCTTCCTCGTCCGACTTGCGGCGGGCGTCTTCCTCGGCCTGGCGGCGTTCGGCGGCGGCCCGCTCGTCGGCGAGGCGGGCGTCTTCGATCACGCGGCGCTTGGCTTCGATCTCGGCGATCTGGCGGGCGCGTTCCTCGGCGACGCGGGCGCCTTCAAGGGCGCGGGCGCGGGTGGCCTTTTCCTCGTCGCTGAGCGAGCGCAGGACGACGCGACCCTTGGTCTGCGCCTGCGGATTGGGGCGCGGCGGCTGGCTCGGCTGCGGACGGCCGCCCTGGGGCTGGTTGCCCTGAGAGCCGCGCTGATGCTGCGGCTGCGGGGTCGAGCGGCCGGGGATGTAGCCGGGCGGATTCTGGTTGGGCGACATGCGCGGCCCGGTGGTCGCCGGCGCGGGCGCTGCCGCCGGCGCGGTCTCGGGCCGGCGGACGGGCGCTTCGCCGAGGATCTTCGGGCGCACCACGGGGGCGCTGGCCTCGATGATGCGGGGCAGGCCGGCATCGGCGCGGGCCGGGCGTTCGGCCTCGGTCTCGGCGGGGGCCGCGGCGACCGGCGCCGCCGTCACCGGGGCCTCGGCCGCGACGGGTGCCGGGGTGGCCGGGGTCGGGATCGACGGGGTCGGGG
>JAOZVS010000062.1 GCA_025869435.1 Zavarzinia sp. | reverse complement strand
CGCGCGGCCCTGCAGGCGGGGGCGCCCATCCTCTGCGACGCCCGCATGGTCGCGGAAGGGATCACCCGCGCCCGCCTGCCGGCCGACAATCCGGTGCTCTGCACCCTGACCGAGCCCGGCGTTCCAGACCTTGCCCGCGCGATGGGCAACACGCGCTCGGCCGCCGCGCTGGAGCTGTGGCGGCCGCATCTCGGCGGCGCGCTGGTCGCCATCGGTAACGCGCCGACCGCGCTGTTTCACCTGATGGACATGTTGAAGGACCCGGCCTGTCCGCGCCCGGCGGCGATCATCGGCTGCCCGGTCGGCTTCGTCGGCGCCGCCGAATCGAAGGCGGAGCTGCTGGCGACCGCGCCGGTGCCTTGCCTCGTCGTCGAGGGGCGGCTGGGCGGCTCGGCCATCACGGCGGCGGCGGTGAATGCCCTCGCCGGCGAACGGGAGTAGGGCCATGGCCAAGGTGATCTGCGCCGGCCTCGGCCCCGGCGATCCCGATCTGATCAGCCTGCGCGCCGACCGCTTGATCCGCTCTGCCCGTCACATCGCCTATTTCCGCAAGAAGGGCCGCGCCGGCCAGGCCCGCCGCATCGTCGAGGGGATGCTGGCGCCGCAGGCGATCGAGCACGCGATGGAATATCCGGTGACGACCGAACTGCCCTTCGACAGCCCGGCCTATAATGATGCCCTGTCGCGCTTCTACGACGATTGGAGCGCGCGTCTCGCCGATCTCGCCCGGACCGAGGACGTGGTCGTGCTGTGCGAGGGCGATCCCTTCTTCTACGGCTCCTTCATGCATCTGCATGCGCGGCTGCGGGGCCGCGCGGTGGTCGAGGTGGTGCCGGGCATTCCCGGCATGGCCGGCTGCTGGCACGCCAGCGGCCAACCCATCACCTGGGGCGACGACGTCATGAGCGTGTTGACCGGCACCCTGCCCGAGGAAGACCTGATCCGTCACATGGCGGCGGCGGATGCGCTGGTCGTCATGAAGACCGGGCGCAATCTGCCGAAGATCCGCCGCGCGCTCGAAGCCGCCGGGCGCCTGGGGGACGCGGTGCTGATCGAACATGGCACCATGCCGGGCGAACGGGTCCGTCCCCTGGCGCAGGTCGAGACGGCGGAATGTCCCTATTTCGCCATCGTCCTCGCCCATGGCCGGGGCCGGCGCCCCGGCGCGGGAGACGAGGCATGAAGGGCAGCCTGAACATTGTCGGCCTCGGCCCCGGGGCGCCGGGCCAGATCACTGGGGAAGTCGAATTCGCCCTGATGGCGGCGACCGATATCGTCGGCTATGGCCCCTATGTCGAACGGGCGGCGACGCCGGGGGCGGTGCTGCACGCCAGCGACAACCGGGTGGAACTGGAGCGGGCGCATCACGCGCTCGACCTCGCAGCCGCCGGGGGGCGCGTCGTCGTCGCGTCGTCGGGCGATCCCGGCGTCTTCGCCATGGCCGCCGCCGTGTTCGAGGCGCTGGAGACCCGCCCCGAGGATCACGGTCTCGACATTCATGTCCTGCCCGGGGTTACCGCCATGCTGGCGGCGGCGGCGCGGGTCGGCGCGCCCCTTGGCCATGATTTCTGCGCCCTCAACCTGTCGGACAATCTGAAGCCCTGGGCGCTGATCGAGAAGCGCCTTCGCCTCGCGGCCGAGGCGGATTTCGCCATGGCCTTCTACAATCCCCGCTCCACGGCCCGGCCGCATCAGTTCGAGACGGCGCTGGCGGTCCTGCGCGCGGCCTGCGGCCCTTCGCGGCTGATCGTCTTCGCCCGGGCCGTCGGCGGCGCGGACGAACGGATCGAGGTGACCACCCTCGGCGAGGCAAAGGCGGAGATGGCCGACATGCGCACCCTCGTCATCGTCGGCAGCAGCGCGACGCGGCGGGTCGGCCGCTTCGTCTATACCCCGAGGTCGGCGCCGTGACCGAGCCAGGACAGGACCTCGGCCACGCTCTCGGTCACGCGGCGGGGCGGCAGGGCGGGACGGTCGATCATCACGACGGGCAGGCCCAGCGCGCGCGCCGCGCCGAGCTTGGCGCGGGCGCCGTCGCCGCCCGCGTTCTTGGCGACGACGATGTCGATGCCATGCGCGATCATCAGGGCGCGGTCGTCATCGGCCGTGAACGGGCCGCGTCCCAGGACCACGACGGCGTCCGGCAGGGGCAGGGGGCCATCGGGCCTATCGACCAGCCGCAGCAGATAATGATGCTGGGGATGCCCCGCGAAATCCGCCAGATGCTGGCGCCCGATCGCCAGGAACACCCGGCATCTCGCCGGCCCCAAGGCCCGTGCCGCGCCCGCCATGTCGGCGACGTGATGCCAGCGGTCGCCCGGACCGGCACGCCACGGCGCCCGCTCGAGGGCGATCAGCGGCACGCCCGTGCGCTCCGCGGCGGCGGCGGCATTCGCGCTCATGCCGGCGGCGAAGGGATGGGTAGCATCGATCAGATGGCTGATGCCCTCGCGCCGCAGGTAATCGGCGAGGCCCTCCACCCCGCCGAAGCCGCCGATGCGCGTGGGCAGGGGCTGGGCCACCGGCGCCTGGGTCCGCCCGGCATAGGAATAGCGGCCGTCGATCCCGGCTTCCGCCAGGGCGCGGGCGAGGCGGCCAGCATCCTGCGTGCCGCCGAGGATGAGGGGACGGATCATGTCTGAGCCCTGGCTGTCGATCATCGGCCTCGGGGAAGATGGTCTGGCCGGCCTGTCCGAGGCAAGCCGGAATGCGCTATCCCGCGCGGAATTCGTCTTCGGCGGGCAGCGCCATCTCGCCCTTGTCGGCATCGGCGGGCGGGGCCGGCCCTGGCCGGTGCCTTTCTCGGTCGATCCGGTGCTGGCGCTGCGCGGCCGGCGGGTGGCCGTGCTCGCCTCCGGCGATCCGTTCTGGCATGGCGCGGGCGCCGTGCTGGCGGAGCGTCTGGTCCCCGGCGAATGGCGTGCCCATCCCGCGCCCTCGAGTTTCTCCCTTGCCGCCGCGCGGCTCGGCTGGCGGATCGAGACGACGGTTTGCCTTGGCCTTCACGCGGCGCCCGTCGAGAGCCTGCGGGCGCATCTGCACGACGGTGCCCGCCTGATCTGTCTGATGCGGGATGGCGCCGCCTGCGGCGTGCTCGCGGCCTATCTCGCCGGGCAGGGTTGCGGCGACAGCTGGGTCCATATTCTCGAAGCCCTGGGCGGCCCGCGCGAGCGACAGCGGACGGTCGACGCTTCCGGATACGATCTGGCCGATGTGATCGCCCCGGTCGCCCTCGGGATCGAGGTCGCGGGGGGACCCGGCCTGCCGCGCACCCCCGGCCTGCCCGACGATCTGTTCGCCCACGATGGCCAGATCACCAAACGCCCTGTCCGCGCCCTGACCCTTTCCGCCCTCGCGCCCCGGCCGGGGGAGGTACTGTGGGACCTTGGCGCCGGCACCGGCTCCATCGCCATCGAATGGTGTCTTGCCGGTGGCGGCCGTGCCGTCGCGGTGGAACGCCGGGCGGACCGGATGGGGGCGCTGCGCGCCAATATCGCCGCCTTCGGCCTCGGGTCCCGCATCGTCGTCGCCGAGGGTGACTGGCCGGACCTTGTGGCCGATCTGCCGCCCTGCGATGCCGTCTTCGTCGGCGGCGGCCTGACGGCGCAAGGGCTGGAGCACCTGTGGTCGCGGCTCCGCCCGGGCACGCGGCTGGTCGCCAACGCGGTGACGCTGGAAACCGAGGCCCTGCTCACCCATGCCGCCGCGCGTCATGGCGGCGAGCTGCTGCGGATCGAGCTCGCGGCCGCCGCGCCGCTCGGCGCCTTTCGGGGCTGGGTGCCGGCGCGGCCCCTCGTGCAATGGAGTGTGACGCGATGCGTGTAGCGGGCTTCGGCTTCCGGT
Organism: Zavarzinia sp.; assembly: GCA_025869435.1. Lineage (GTDB taxonomy): Bacteria > Pseudomonadota > Alphaproteobacteria > Zavarziniales > Zavarziniaceae > Zavarzinia. The sequence continues at coordinate 8,798 of JAOZVS010000062.1, read as the reverse complement.
CGGCGGCGACGCTTGATTCCCTGCTTGCCGCGCTGGCGGCGGCGGGCGGTGTCGCGGGCGTGACCCATCTCGCCACCGGGGCGGAAAAGGCGGGGGCGCCGGTCGCGATGGCGCTGGCCCGTCACCTCGGCTTGCCGCTGATCCCGGTGCCGCGCGGCCTGCTGACCCTGCAGGGCACCGTCACCTGTTCCTTGCGCAGCGTGGAAACGACCGGCGCCGGCAGTCTGGCGGAGGCTTCGGCCCTCGCCGTAGCCGGACCGGGCGCCCGGCTGTTTCGCCCCCGCGTCGCCAGCCCCGACGGCATGGCGACGGCGGCCCTCGCCGAAAGATCCCCGTCATGACCGTGCATTTCATCGGCGCCGGCCCCGGCGCCCCCGACCTGATCACCTTGCGCGGCCGCGACCTGATCGCCCGCTGCCCGGTCTGCCTCCATGCCGGCTCGCTGGTGCCGGAAGCCCTGCTCGACCATTGCCCGCCGGGCGCGCGGATCGTCAACACCGCCCCCCTCGATCTCGATGCCATCATCGCCGAGATGGTCGCGGCCCACGCGGCGGGCCTCGATGTCGCCCGACTGCATTCCGGCGACCTCTCCATCTGGTCGGCGATGGGCGAACAATTGCGCCGCTTGCGCGCCCTCGGCATTCCCTATGACATAACCCCGGGCGTTCCCGCCTTCGCCGCCGCCGCCGCCACCCTTGGCGCCGAATTGACCCTGCCGGGTCTCGCCCAGTCGGTCGTGCTGACCCGCACCGCCGGCCGGGCGACGGGGATGCCGCCGGGGGAAAATCTCGCGGCTTTCGCGGCGACGGGCGCGACCCTGGCCATTCACCTCTCGATCCATGTGCTGGACAGGGTGGTCGCGGACCTGCTGCCGTTTTACGGCGCCGATTGTCCGGCCGCCGTGGTCTTTCGCGCCTCCTGGCCGGAGGAGCGGATCGTGCGGGCGAGCCTCGGCACGCTCGCGGCCGTCGTCGATGGCGCGGGCGAGCGGACGGCGCTGATCCTGGTCGGGCCGGTGCTGGGGGCGGAGGATTTCGGTGAAAGCCGGCTCTATGCCGCCGATTACGACCGGCGTTTCCGCCCCGTCGGCGCCGCGCCCCGTTTTCCGGAGGAAGGGGCGTGATGCCGCCCGGCCTGCTGATCGCCGCACCCTCGTCGGGCAGCGGCAAGACGACGGTCATGCTCGGCCTCGCCCGGGCCTTCCGCGACCGGGGGGTGATCGTGCAACCGTACAAGAGCGGGCCCGATTACATCGACCCCGGCTTTCACGCCGCCGCCGCCGGGCGCCCGTCGTGGAACCTCGACAGCTGGGCGATGCCGATGGACATGATCGCCGCCCTCGGGGCGGAGGCGGCAGGCGCCGATCTCGTGCTGGCGGAAGGCTCCATGGGGCTGTTCGACGGTGTCGCGCTCCCGGGGGCCGGCGGCACCGGGGCCAGCGCCGATATCGCCCGCCTGATGGGCTGGCCGGTCATTCTCGTGCTCGATGTCGCGGGACAGGCGCAGACGGCGGCGGCGGTCGCGCTGGGCCTTTCGAGGTTTCATCCCGATGTTCGTGTCGCTGGTGTCATCCTGAACCGAATCGCCAGCCCCCGCCATGAAGCATTGGTCCGCGCCGGCATGGCACAGGCCGGCATCGCAGTCTTCGGCGCCCTGCCGCGCCGCGCGAAGATCGAGGTGCCGGAGCGCCACCTCGGCCTCGTCCAGGCCGAGGAACATGGCGCGCTCGAGGAGATGATCGTCGAGGCGGCGGATTTCGTCGCGGGGAACGTCGATCTCGAAGCCTTGCGAGGCGCGGCATCGGGCGGGATCGGGGGGGTGGCGGAAACCGTGCCGGTGACGCCGCCCGGTCAGCGCATCGCCCTGGCCCGGGATGCCGCCTTCTCCTTCGTCTATCCTCATATGCTGGCGGGTTGGCGCCGGGCGGGGGCGGAGATCCTGCCCTTCTCGCCCCTGGCCGATCAGGCGCCGGACGAGACAGCGGATGTCTGCTGGCTGCCCGGCGGCTATCCCGAACTGCACGCCGGAAGCCTCGCCGCCGCGACCCGTTTCCGCGCCGGGCTTCGGCGCTTCGGCGAAACGCGGCCGGTCCATGGCGAATGCGGTGGTTACATGACGATGGGCGCCGCGCTGATCGACGCGGACGGCACGGGCCACGAAATGGCCGGCCTTCTCGGCCTCGTCACCAGTTACGCCGCGCGGCGGATGCATCTGGGCTATCGGCGGGCGCAGCTTCTGGCGGCCATACCGGGGTTTCCGTCAGGCGGCGAATTGCGCGGCCACGAATTCCACTATTCCAGTGTCGTGACCCTGGACGACGAGCCCCTGGCCCAGGTGGAAGACGCCACGGGCGCGCAGGTCGCGGAAACCGGCTCGCGCCGGGGCCGGGCCACGGGCACTTTCTTTCATCTGATCGCGGGGGTGGCATGACCGGCTTCGTCTCCTTCGTCTCGGCAGGGCCGGGCGACCCGGAACTTCTCACCCTGAAGGCGGTCGATCGCCTGCGCCGGGCCGACGCCGTGCTGTATGACGATCTCGCCGCCGGCGATATCCTCGGCCATGTCCGCGCCGGCGCCGATCTCGTCGGCGTCGGCAAGCGGGCGGGGCGGGCCTCGCCCCGGCAGGAACACATCAATCGCCTGCTGGTCGATTACGCCGCTGGCGGCGCGCGGGTGGTGCGCCTCAAATCCGGCGACGCCGGCATTTTCGGCCGGCTGGAAGAGGAAGTGGAAGCCCTGCGCGCCGCCGGTATTCCATTCGAGATCGTGCCCGGCGTGCCGTCGCCCTGCGCCGCCGCCGCCGGGGCGGGTCTGCCGCTGACACGGCGATACGCCGCGCGGCGCCTGCAATTCATCACCGGCCATGACGTTTCCGGCCAGCTGCCGGACGATCTGAACATCGCCGCGCTGGCCGATCCGGGGGCGGTCACCGCCGTCTTCATGGGCCGGCGCACCTTCCCGCAGCTGGCGGCGTGGCTGATCGCGGCCGGCTTTCCCGCCGACACGCCGGCCCTGCTGGTCGAGGATGCCAGCCTGCCCGGGATGACGCGGCTGCGCGGCACCGTGGCCAGCCTCGCGGCGCAGCTGGCGGCGGCCCCGCCCCGCCCCTCCCCGGCGATGATCCTCTATGGCCCCCTGGGGGAGGGCGAGGATGACTGAACCCGCCCTTCACCTGTCGCTGATCGGCATCGGCAGCGGCGATCCCGATCATGTCACCCTGCAGGCGATCAAGGCGATCAACCGCGCCGACCTCGTTCTGATCCCGCGAAAGGGACAGGACAAGGCGGATCTCGCCGACCTCCGTCGCCGGATCCTGGACGAGGTCCTGACCAACCCGGCGACCATCATTGCCGGTTTCGACCTGCCGAGGCGGAACGCCGCCCATCCCGACTACCGCGCCGGGGTGGACGACTGGCACGATGCCATCGCCGAGGCCTGGTCCCGCGCCCTTTACGAGCATCTGCCCGGCGGGAGGGGCCGGGTCGCCCTGCTGATCTGGGGCGATCCCGGGCTTTACGACAGCAGCCTGCGCATCGCCGCCCGCCTGTCGCCGGCCCCCGTCATCGACGTGATCCCGGGGATCACCGCGATCCAGGCCCTGACGGCAGCGCATCGCATCGCCCTGAACGGGATCGCCGCGCCCTTCGTCGTCACCACCGGCCGGCGCCTTCGCGATCAGGGCTGGCCGCCGGGGGTGGATACCGCCATCGTCATGCTGGACGGCGAATGTTCCTTCCGCCATCTCGATCCGGGGGGCATCGAGATCTGGTGGGGCGCCTATGTCGGCATGGCCGAGGAAATGATCCTGTCCGGCCCGCTGGCAACCACAGGGCCGGCGATCGTGGCGGAACGGGCCGAGGCGCGCCGCCGCCACGGCTGGATCATGGATATCTACCTTCTGCGGAAAACACGGGACTGACCCCGGCCAGCAGGGCGACCGCCTCGGCCATGGCGGGGCCGGCGCAGGTCCACAGCCGGTTGGGCACGCCGATCACCCGCAGCTCGAACGGCAGATGTGCCAGCACCGGATGGTGCAGCAGGGCATGGGCGAGGGCGGGCGACGGCGCGGGCTCGGTATCGAGCACGAGATAGTCGGGCCGCAGGCTCACCACCCATTCCAGCGGCAGGCCGCTGTAACCCTGCAAGGCCGGGTCGCGGCCGATATTGATGAAACCCGCCCGCGTCAGCAGCGTGTCGACCAGCGATCCCGGCCCGGCGGTCAGGCCATTGGGCCGCAGCACCAGTGCCCGCGCAGGTTGGGAGCGGGGCGGAATGGCGGCGAGGGCGGCCTCCATCCCGGCGATCATCGCCTCCCCCCGCGCCGGATGGCCGAGGGCGCGCGCGACCAAGCGGATCTGGTCTTCCACCGCCTCGAAGGTCGCCGGCACGTCGAGGTCGAGCACCGGCAGGTCGAGGTCGCGCAGCAGGCCGACGGTGGTCCTCGTCGTGTAACGTCCCGCGATGACGAGATCGGGGGCGAGGCGCACCACTTCCTCCGCCATGCCATGGTTCAGCGGAATGTCGCCGACGAGATCGGCGGCCGTGGAAATCCGCCGCTCCGCCGCCAGGAAGGAGACCGAGGCGATCTGCTCCCGGTCGGCGAGGCGCAGCACCAATTCGTCGGCGCAGAGATTCATCGAGACGACGCGCGGAGCCGCGCGGGCTGCCGGCGCCAGCGCCAGCAACCCGCACAGGACGAGAATCAACCGCCGCACGGAAATCCCTTGGCCGTGCGGTCGAGGGGATCGGGCGCGAGGCCCAGGCAATCGGCCCGCAGCCTGTCCCATAGGGCAAGGCGGCCGAAATCCGGCGGCCGCGCCGGCTTCATCTCGGGGGTGAGCAGGGGATTGGGCAGGAACACCGTCATCTGCTGCTCGCCCGCGCCATTGTAGAAGCGAAGACCCCAGCTGCGCGGCGCACCATCGGCGCCGAGCGTCCGGTACAATTCCGCCCGCGCGGTGCGGCGATGGGCGGCGAGATCGGCCGGCGTCGGATTGCGTGGGCCGCCCTTGTTCTCGCCGACGCAGAGGTGGAAGTGCCAGCTGCCGAAATCGACGGTCAGGTAACCGTCGAACAGGCCGATCTTCTTCGGCGCGCGTTCGGCCACGATCTCGAACACGGCGCCCTGCACGCAGGGGCCGAAGACGATCTCGTGCCAATGCGCTTCGAACAGGCGGGTCAGCAGGCCGTGCAGGAAATCGGCATCGGTCGGCAGGGGGAAGATCTCGATCTTGCCGGTGCCGGGCTCGTCGATGACGCGGGAGAGCGCGCTCATCAGAAGCTGGCCTTCACGCCGGCAAAGGCCCCGCGACCGAGCGAGCCATAGGAGTAGACTTCCTCGTATTCCTCGTCGAACAGGTTCTCGACCCTGCCGTAAAGCTCGACATTGTCGGTCAGCTCGTAGCTGCCCGCGACATTGGCGACGATGTAACTGTTCATGTCCTGGGCCTGGGACGACCAGCTCCTCGTGTAGACGACATCGGTGAAGTCGCCGGTATAGACGAGGCCGAGGCTGGCGCTCGCCCTGTTCTCGAGGAAGCGCCAGGTGGCGTCGAAACTGCCCTGGTTGGCCGGCCGGCGCACCTCGGCGAGGCCGGTCTTGCCGTCGCGGGCATGGGTGTAGCTGTAGGACAGGCGAAGGGTCAGGGCATCGACCGGCCGGGCCGTCAGTTCGACCTCGACGCCGCGATGGCGCGAGGTGGCGCTGTCGTTGATCGGCGTGCCGACATAAGTGCCGCTGCCGGCGTCGAAGACATAGGTCGTGCCGATCTCGTCCGAAATCCGCTGGTCGAAATAGGTGAGGCCGAGGCTCAGCCGGTCGGACAGGAAGCTCTGGTCGATGCCGGCGTCCCAGCCCTTGCCGCGTTCGGGCTTCAGGTCGGGGTTGCCCTTGTAGGTGCTGCCGTAACCGTAGAGCTCGTTGATGGTCGGATTCTTCACGCCGGTGCCATAGGAGGCGCGGAACTTCGTGTTCGTGGCGTCGAGATGATAGGCGGCGGTCAGGCGATAGGTATTGGCGTCATCGAACAGATCGTGAGCATCGCGACGGATGGCGCCGGTCAGGCTCAGGTCCTCGAACAGGCTGAGCTGATACTGGCCGACGAAGGAATCCTGATCGACCTCCGCCTCGACATATGAATCGATTTCGTCGCGCTTGTGCTGATAGGCGAAGGTGAACAGATGGGACGCGGCCAGGGCGGGCGTGTCCAGCGTGTAATCCGTCTGGTAGTCATAGGTCGTCGTCTCCCCCTTCGAGGAGGAGGTGACGGCGCCGTTCTTCAGGTAATCGGTATCGGCGCGGAAATGGCTGAGACCCAGCTTGTGGCGCCAGCTGCCGTCCAGCAGCGACAGACGGGCCTGCGCGCGGCCGAAGGTCTCGTCCCCGCGCGAGCCGGAGTTGGCGTCATAGGCATATTGCAGCGGGCTGGTGGTATCGCCCGGGCGCAGGCCGAAATCGTCGTATTCGCCCTTGAAATGGGTGTCGCGGAAGGCGAGGTCGAAACCCAGCAGCTTCGAGGGATCGAAACTGGCGTTCACATGGGAGGTCACGCCGCGATAGGAATCATCCTCGCCATTGCCACGCCATGAGGCGGCGGAAGACGTACCGGAGGTCAGGGAGCCGGTGGTGCCGGCATGGATGCTGAACCCCTCGGCCGAGGCCCCGGCCGAGACCGTGCCCAGCATCGTGCCCTGGCTGCCGCCTTCGACGCTGGCGGTCACGCGGGATGCGCCCTGGCCCTTCTTCGTCACGATGTTGATCACGCCGCCGACGGCATCCGAGCCATAGAGCGCGCTCTGCGGCCCGCGGAGCACTTCGATCCGCTCGATATCTTGCGTCAGCAGGTGGCCGAAATCGAATTCCGAGGATGACGCGGGATTATTGACGACGACGCCGTCGATCATCACCAGGGTCTGATTGCCTTCCGAACCACGGATGCGCACCTGGGTCTGGTTGCCGATGGCGCCGGTGCGATTGACAGCGACCCCGGGCACGAGGCGAAGGGCGTCCGAGACGACGCGGATCTGCTTCGCCTCGAGCTCCTCGGCCGTGATGATGGTGACCGCGCTGCCGACCGCGGTCAGGGGCGTCGCCTCGCCGAGGTTGGCGCTGACCGAGACGGCGGGCAGCTGTTCCAGCTCTTCGGCATGGGCGCCGCAACCGAGGACGAGGGCGAGGGTGGAGGCGGTGACAAGGAAGGATACAGGCCGTGACATGGTGATCCCCAGCATTCCGGGCAGGCGCGGGCGGATTTCGGGCGCACGCATCCTGCCCCGCCCGCAGGTGCGGGCAGGCGAAAGACGAGCGCCATCGCGGGCCGCTTGCCACGGTCCGTGCGAAAAGATGCCGGAAACGGCGGCGAAGAGAGGACTCCCCGACCCGGAACGGCGCCTATGGACGCATCACTGCCACGGATTTTCCGCTACCTCCGGTTCACCCGACCGGCGGTAAAGTGATGCCCCTGGTGGCAGGTCTCCTGGCTCGCGGATCTCTGTCCTGCACCGTCTTCCCGACCGGCCCGAAGGCGCGCGGTCAGTGACATGGGGTGCGGACTCACCGCTCACAGTTGCGGGGACAGCCACGGCCCGATGCCCAAAGGCACCTTCCGTCGTTCCCTTTTAATCCCGGTCCCGAAGGACCATGGAACCACCAAAGCAAGGGGGATTGTTAGCAGCCGCGGGATTTACGTCAATGGCGAAATCGGGACGCGGGGCCGAAATGGTCCCGGCCCGTTTTCACCCGATAGTGTCCGGCGGCGAATATTGAAGAAGGATGGCGGCCGCCACCGCCGATCAGGCCGGGTGGCGACGTCCCGCGCGCAGGAGCAAGACAGGGCATGAGTCGGCAGACACTTTCTGCCTTCATCTGGGCCGTCGCAGGCCTGCTGCGCGGGGATTACAAGCTGGCCGATTATGGCAAGGTGATCCTGCCCTTCACCGTGCTGCACCACCTCGATTGCGTTCCGGCCCCGGCCAAGCCGGCGGTGCTGGCGGGTTTCCCTAAAAGCCGAGATAGCGTTGCCAGATCGCCTTGCCGCGCCGGTCGTAATCGTCCATGGCCCTGATCAGGGCCGACAGGGCATCCGGCGGGCATAGCGCCGCCGGCAACAGAGGATCGCGGATGATGGCGCGAATGGCCTCCCGCCCGGTCAGCAGGGTTTCCGCAGCCGCTTCGATCAGGGGCAGGTCCGGCAGGCGGGCGGCGCTGGCCGCCAGGCGCCGGGACAGTCCGGCGTAAGCGGATCGCAGGTCGGTCACCGGCCACAGCGTCTCGAAACGTCGCTGCCGCGCATCATCCAGGGGACCGGTCTCGACCACCAGCAGGCTCGGCGCGCCGTCGAGGGCGAGCAGCCGTTGGCGCATGGCCGGGGCGCCGCCGTCCAGATTGTCCGGCCGGGCCCAGATATTCGTCTCCGCCTCGGCGAAACCTTCGAGGTTCAGGGCCTGCACCGTGTGGCGCCAGGCGGTGCGATGAGCCCGCTCCCGCGGGCCGGCGATGGCGAGCAGCCAGCCGTCGCGCCACGGCTGTTGTCGGCGCTGAACCTCGCGCCAGCCCATGATCCGGTGCTGCAACGGCTCCGCCTTCGCGCCGATCGCGTGGCGTCCCCGGTCCAGCGCGCGCACGCGCCCTTCCTGGCGCAGCCGTGTAAGGGCAGTGCGGATGCCGGTCGGCTCCAGCCCGAAGGCGGCGCCCGCGAGGACCAGCTCCCGGGTCGAGAAATCCGGCGGCGAGCCCGTGTCCAGCAGGTCGAGGATCAGGGTCCGCGCGCTGATCGGCGGGCGGTCGCTGGCGAGAAATAT
>JAOZVS010000061.1 GCA_025869435.1 Zavarzinia sp. | reverse complement strand
CCGCCTGCCAGGAGGTGATCACCTCGGCCTTGACGGTGTCGAGCGACTTGAGCGCGGCCGGCGTTACCGCGTCGATGCGGGAGACGACATAGCCGCCGGTCGTCGTGTCGATCATCTCGCCGTCACGGCCGGTTTCGGCGAGGAACAGGCCGGGCACGAGACCATCGGCCGGCGGCAGGGCCACGGGCTTGCCGGTCGCGTCCATGCCCTTGGCATCGATGGCGGCGATCTTGATCACCGGCAGGTTCAGGCTCTGACCCGCCTCCTCGAGGGTGGCGCCGCCCGCGAGGGCATCCTGCAGCGACGTGCCGATGCCGGTGACCTGGCCGGTCGCCTCCTCGAGGGCGAGGGCATCGCGCAGCTTGTCGTGCACCTCGGCCAGCGGGGTGACCGCGGCGGCATTCACTTTCTCGATCCTGAACACATGCCAGCCCAGCGGCGTTTCCACCGGGCCGCCAAAGCTGCCATCGGCGGCGGCGAAGACGGCATCGCCGAGCGGGGTGGGCAGGTCGCCCTTCTTCACGGCGCCCAGCCTGGTGTCCGCCTCCTCGGTGCCGGCCGCTTCCCTGGCCACGGCCGCGAAGGCATCGCCCTTGTTCAGCCGCGTGAGGGCGGCCTCGGCGGCCTCCCGGGTCGGCAGCACGATCTGGGCGACTTCGCGGGTTTCTTCCGTGCCGAACTCGGCCAGGCGCTCCTCATAGGCTTCGGCGATGGCCTGTTCCGTCGGCTGCATCGTCCTGGCGACTTCGGCCGGATCGATCGACAGCAGGGTGACGGCGCGATATTCCGGCGCGGTGAAGCGGGCGGGATTGGCTTGGTAATAGGCTTCGATCGTCGCCGCGTCCGGCACCGGGATCTCGCCCGCGGCCTTGGGGGTAACGGCGAAATAATCGATCGAGCGGCGCTCGTTGCGATAGCGGTAAAGCGTCCCGGCGACGCTGTCCGGGGTGCGGGCGCCGCCGATGGCGGGACCAAAGAGCTGGGCCCGCAGCATTTCGCGGCCGATCTGGTCGGTCAGCATGGCTTCGGTCATGCCGGCCTGGCGCAGCACCTGGCCGAATCGCGCCGGGTCGAACCGCCCCGAGAAATCCTGGAAGGCGGGAATGGCCGCAATTTCCCTGGCGATCAGGCTTTTGGGGGCGCGCAGGTCGAATTGCCGCGCGGCTTCCGAGACAGTCGCGTCCGAGATCAGTTGGGACAGGACGGCCCCCTGGACATTGAAGGCCATGGCCTGTTCCCGGGTGAAACTGCCGCCGAACTGGCTCTGCAGCTGGCGCACTTCCCGGTCGAAGGCGATCTGGAAGTCCTGGGCGGGGATCTCCGTGCCCCCCACTTCGGCCACGGTCGAGTCTCGCCCGGAGCTGAACAGGCCATTGCCCTGCCAGATACCGATGCCGAAGCTGACCATGAGAATGCCGAGGAAGACGCGGACGACCCAGGTCGACGCGCCCTTTCGTAGGGACTGGAGCATGATAAACCGTGTTCCTTCAGGCGGCCCGCCTGACCTGCGGGCGGCGCATGATAGGGGCGGGGCTTGACGGTCGCAAGTTTTGGCGGCTGCCTGTCGGAACTTCGGGCGGGGATTCGGCCATGCGCTTTCTGATTACCGGCACGGCCGGCTTTATCGGCTTCCATCTGGCCAAGCGCCTGCTCGACGACGGGCACGAGGTATTCGGCCTCGACGGCATGACGCCCTATTACGATCCGCGCCTGAAGGATGGCCGGAACGCGGTGCTTTTCGAATCGCCCCGTTACCATTTCGAGCGAATGATGCTGGAGGACGGGGCGGGACTCCTCGACTATGCCCGGCAGGCGGCGCCCGACGTCATCTTCCATCTCGCCGCCCAGGCGGGGGTGCGCTACAGCCTCGAGAACCCGCGGGCCTATGTCGACAGCAACCTGGTCGGCACCTTCAACGTGATGGAGGCGGCGCGCGAGATGAAGCCCCGCCACTTCATCATGGCTTCGACCAGTTCGGCCTATGGCGGCAACCGCGAGATGCCGTTCCGCGAAACCCATCTGACCGATCATCCGCTGACGCTCTATGCCGCCACCAAGAAGGCGACGGAGCTGATGGCGCATTCCTATGCCCATCTGTGGCGGATCCCCACGACGGCCCTGCGCTTCTTCACCGTCTATGGCCCCTGGGGCCGGCCGGACATGGCGCTGTTCAAATTCGTCGACGGCATCCTGAACGACCGGCCGATCGACATTTACGGCGAAGGCCGCATGTCGCGCGACTTCACCTATGTCGGCGATCTGGTCGAGGCCATGGTGCGTCTCGTGCCCTGCGTCCCACCGGCCGACGGCACGGTGGTCAGCGACGATGATTCCCTCAGCCCCGTCGCGCCGTTCCGCGTCGTCAACATCGGCGGCGGCCAGCCCGTGCCCCTGATGGATTTCGTCGAGGCGATCGAGACGGCGGTCGGCAAGCCGGCGATCCGCAACATGCTGCCGATGCAGAAGGGCGACGTGACCGACACATTCGCCGCCGCCGACCTCCTGCTCGCGCTGACCGGCTATAAGCCAGCGACGCCGGTGGCGGAAGGGGTGGCTGCCTTCGTGTCCTGGTATCGCTGGTATCACGGGAATCGCTGATCCGGCCATTCCGACGCTGACGCCAGGACGCCCGCCGGATTAGGATGGAGCGCGGGTGGTGGGACCCGGTTGCGAGCGGGAGGGGCGAATGCGTTTAGCGGTTCTGGGGCTGTTGGCGGCATCCTTTGTTCTTGGCGGCGGCGCGCGCGCCGAAACCAAGCTGGACGACATCATTTCGGCGGTGAATGCCGGGCAGGGCGAATTGGACAAGGTCGACGCCCTGCTGGCGGACCCCAATCGCAACAAGCGCATCGCCGCCATGACCCTGCTGCTCAAGTCGGACAATCCGAGCTTCGTCGCCCGGGCCAAGGAAATCGGCCTGACCAGCGCCGACACCGAAATGCAGGCGGCGGCCCTCGGCGCGATCTTCGACGCGGGCGGCCCTTTCAAGCTGGTCTTCGATCTCTCGAAGAGCGACGACGAGAAGAATGGCGTCAAGAGCTGGCTGGGCGGCGAAGGCAGTTGGGACGAGGGGGGCCAGCGGGCGCTCTATGTCTTCAAGACGAAGCCTTACGACCCGAAGAAGAAATGCTGGTCGCCCGCGAGCACCGACACCTACTGCGCCTTCACCATCGTCGGGCGGACGATCGCCTTCGGCCCCTGGACTTCTGGGGTCGGCTCGTTCGAGCTGAACGGGGAAGGCAAGCTCGTCGGGACGTTCCGATATACCAACGGCGATTATCTGCCGGTCGCCGCTGAAATTCCGCTGATGGAATAGGGCGGGGCGCGAGCCCCTCACTCGATCGACAGGCAATCGATCTGGGTCGGCAAGGCGTCGTCCCAGGTCGAGGTGATCGACAGTTTCAGGCGCCGCGCCCGGGGCCGGCTACCATTGACGACGGCGCCGTCGCCGAAGGGGGTGACATCCACCTCGCCGAAGGGTAGCCAGCGGTCGCGCAGCGTCGGCGCGAAATCGAAACTGGCCCGGATCGTCTTCGGGGCGATGGCCTCTCCCTCCGCCGGGCGGCTGGCGAGGCGCAGGGCACCGACCGGCACCGGCGCCCCCCCGGCCAGTTCGACGATGAGTTCGACCGGCCCGGGCGAGAACCGCACGGGCCGGCCATGAAGCAGGTTGCTGCAGGCATAGTCGGCGGACACGGGCTCGCGGCTGCAGGTGATTCCGGCGGCCCTGGACGACAAGGCGGGGCCGCAGGTGCCGTTGTCGGCCGCGATTTCGGGCGTCGGCGCTGGCGTCGCGGCTTCCGAATCCAGCAGGCGGTCGAGCTTTTCGCGGATCGCGTCGATGCGGATGAAGCTGGCCTCGCTGGTGTCGGCCGAGGTCACCGCCATGCCGATGATGACGCCCTTCATGCGAAGGACAGCGCCGCTGGTGCCCTTGAAGATCTGGTCCCGCGCGCCGGTGACGCTCGCGGTCAGCAGGTCGAGATCGCGCGAGACGATCCGCATGGCGCGGTTCTCGGCCAGACCCGAAGCGGCGATGAAGGTCAGCACCGCCTCGTCCGACTGATCGAGCAAGGCGTCGGTCCGGGCCGGAAGATCCTGCCAGCGCTCGGCGCAGCGGTTGCCCAGCCCGGCCGAGACGAGACCGATCGACAGATCCATCCCCGGCGCGAAGGAGCGGAAAATCCGCGCGTCCCCGGTCAGGGCGGGCGAGGCGGTGGCGATGGTCACCGCGCGGCTGCGGCCATGCACATGCTGCGGCAGGATCAGATAGCAATGGCCACGATGGCTGAAGATCAGCCCCTGGCCTTCCCCCTGGTTCACCGCGACGGATTCAGCCCATGCCGGGCTGGCCAGCGGAAAGGCCAGGGCGATGAGGGCAAGCAGAAGCCTAACGCTGTTTCGAAGGGCGGACATGTGTGCGACAGTTGCGAAGCGGAAACACAAGTTGATAGCAGCGCGTAAGGGCGCACAAGGGCTGAGATGACGTCTTTCGCGTCGTGGACATCGATCCTCTTCGGTCTTGCCTTGTCCGGGGCGCCGGCCCTCGCGGATGATGCCATTCGCGCCGAGGGACCGCTGGCGGAAACCCTGATCGCCAAGGCGGAGATTTCGCGCGTGCTGGTGGCCGGTTTCCAGTCCATCGGCGCGGCCCCGCCCGAGCGTCCGGCCCTGTGGGCGGCGGTGCCCGCCACCTGGCGTGGCAAGTCGCTGTGCCTGCGCCTGCTGTCCGCCGATGGCACCTATACCGCCCAGCAGAGCTTCGCCGTTCCGCCGGACTGGGGTGGCGGGGTCTCTCCCCTCGATTTCGCGACCGCTTTCGCCGATCGGCTGGAGGCGCTGAAGGCCGATGAAATGGCGGTTCGCGTCTCCCTCGGCGATTGTTCGGCGGGTGATGCGGTCTATGCGCTGGGCAGCTGGAACAGCGATCGTCAATCGGGGCCGGCGGACGGCGTCCTCCTGCTCAATTCCATGCGCGCGAGCGAGGTCTATCTGATCGAGAAGGGCAGCGGCCGCGAATTGTCCTGCACGGTGAAGACCGCCGATGCCTCGACCAGTTTCGACACGCTGTGCCTCATTCCGGCCCCGCTCCTCAGCGGCGAGGGCCGCCTGACCTTCGAGGTGAACAGTATTCGCCGGGGCACTTTCGATCCGGTCACCCTCCTGTCGATCGAGAAGGGCCTGCCTTGAGCGCAGCGGGGCGGCGTTTGATCGCCATGCTGGTCGCCCTTCGCCCGGCCTGGCGCTATCTGTCCGTCGCTCTGGGACTGCTTGCCGCCGCGATCCTCGTCATCGTCATGCTGGGCAACGACCGGCGGTCCTTCGCCCTTCAGGTGCAGACCCATGGCATGACCATCGAATTCCTCGGCGCCCTGGCGCGGCCCTGGCCGCTGGACGAGGCGATCCTGTGCCTGCGCCGGCCGCGGCAATCCGGTGCGGCCGAGCCGGGTTCCGGCCAGGCCTTTTGCGATTCGCGTCTTTATGACGAGAAGCGCCTGACCTCGGCCATCGTCGAATGGCCGGACGGCGTCGCCATCGGCATCACCCATCTTGCCGGCGGCCCCGGCATGGAAATCGACATCCTGCCCCGGGGGGGTGGCGGGGAGGCGGCCCGGTTGCGGATCGAGGGGGTGGAGGTGCCGGTTCATTCGCGCCTGGTCATCCCGGCCGACAGCTGGGATGTCATCGGCGAAATCCCGTTCAGCGGCCTCATCACCTTGGGCGGCGCGGTCGAGAGTTCCGTCGGCGATCATCTGATCGCCGGCCGTTTCGAGGCGCGCGAGGCGCCCGCTTTCCGCCGCTCGCCCGTCGCCGTCACCGAAGGAACATTCTTCACTGGCGATGTCGTTCGATTGTCCGGCCCGGGGCGGCTCGACCGCGTCACGACCGGCTTCATGACACCGACCCATGGTGACGAGAAGGGCAATGGCTTCGAGGTCATCGCCTATTCCGGGCTTGGCGACAGCGCGCTGGAAATCGCGCGGCCTGGTGTCGCGCCTTCCATCATCCGCCCGAGCTGGTCGGACCGGGCCCTGCATGATCCCGTGGTGCTCGGCGCGACGGCCTTGCTGGCTTTCCTGCTGGCGTCGGTCGAAGTGTTCAGGGGCATCGCCGGCCTGTGGCATTGGTGCCGCAGGCTCTGAGGGCTTTCGCAATCCGCCACACTTTGCTAGAGGGACGCGGTCCCGAAACTTTCGCGCAGGAATATCGCCATGGCCCGTCGTCCCTTCGTTGCCGGCAACTGGAAGATGAACGGGCTGATCGCCTCCCTGTCCGAACTAGAGGCGATCGCCGGCAAGGCGGGGGCGGTCGCGGGGCGGGTCGATGTCGCGATCTGTCCGCCGGCGACCCTGGTGGCGCCCGCGGTCGCCCAGGTCGCGGGCTCGGTCCTGCTGATCGGCGGACAGGATTGCCACGGCAAGGCCAGCGGCGCCCATACCGGCGACATCGCCGCCGAGAGCCTGAAGGACGTCGGCGCGGCCTGCGTCATCGTCGGCCATAGCGAGCGCCGGACCGACCACGCCGAAAGCGATGCGACGGTGAACGCCAAGGCGCAGGCCGCCTGGCGCGCCGGGCTGATCGCCATCATCTGCGTCGGCGAGACCGAGGCGGAGCGGGACGACGGCCGCACCCTCGACGTCATCGGCCGCCAGCTGGCCGGCTCGATCCCCGAGGCGGCGACGGCGGTCAACACGGTCGTCGCCTATGAGCCGGTCTGGGCCATCGGCACCGGCCGCACCCCGACCAACGAGGAAATCGTCGAAGTCCACGGCTTCATGCGGAAAGCCCTGGCGGCCCGTTTCGGCAGCGCGGTCGCGGGCGGCATCCGTCTTCTCTACGGCGGCTCGGTGAAGCCGTCCAATGCCGATGTCATCCTGAAACTCGCGGATGTCGACGGCGCGCTGGTCGGCGGTGCCAGCCTGAAGGCCATTGATTTCCTGCCGATCATCGACGCGGCCGTCTGATCCCGGCGGGGGCCATGAGCGCCGTGCAGGGGAGCGCGGCGCCGCGGAACTGGCAATGACCGTCGCAAACGTGTAAGAGACGCGGTCATCGAAGGGCGCCTTGTCGCCCCACCTTCATCCAATCGGAAGCGACATGGACTATCTTCTCGTCCTGCACCTCATTTTGGCCGTCGCCCTGATCGGCGTCGTCCTCGTCCAGAAGTCCGAGGGCGGCGCTCTCGGCATCGGCGGCAGCGGCGGCGGCTTCATGTCGGCCCGCGGCGCGGCCAACTTCCTGACGCGGGCGACGGCGATTCTGGCCGGCCTTTTCATGCTGACCTCGCTCGGCCTCAGCGTGCTCGCCAATGGTCACGGCAGCTCGTCGATCGTCGATCAGATTCAGCAGCAGCAGTCGCCGGTCCTGGTGCCGAGCGACGTGCCGGCGGCCCCCGTGGTCCCGGCCCCGGCGGCGGGCGATTCGGCCCCCGCGCCCGCAGCGACCCCGGACGCCGTTCCCCCGGCCCCGGCTAACTGACGGAAACCCTTGGTGCAACGCGCCGTCGTTGAGTAACGACGGCGCCATTTGGTATGCTGTACGCCCATGGCGCGGTTCATCTTCATCACCGGCGGCGTGGTTTCCTCGCTCGGCAAAGGTCTGGCTTCGGCGGCACTCGGTGCCCTGCTGCAGTCCAGGGGTTTTTCCGTTCGCTTGAGGAAACTCGACCCCTATCTCAATGTTGATCCGGGGACCATGAGTCCCTATCAGCACGGCGAAGTCTATGTGACCGACGACGGGGCGGAAACCGACCTCGACCTCGGCCATTACGAGCGCTTCACCGGCGTTCCGTCCCGGCGGTCCGACAATGTGACCACCGGCCGGATCTACCAGACCATCCTGACCAAGGAGCGGCGCGGCGACTATCTGGGCGGCACCGTGCAGGTGATTCCGCACGTCACCGACGCGATCAAGGAATTCGTCCTCGCCGATACCGACGACACGGATTTCGTCCTCGTCGAGGTCGGCGGCACGGTCGGCGACATCGAGAGCCTGCCGTTCCTCGAGGCGATCCGTCAGCTCGGCAATGATCTGCCGCCCCAGCACGCGGTCTATGTGCACCTGACCCTGGTGCCCTATATCCCGTCCGCCGGCGAGCTGAAGACCAAGCCGACCCAGCATTCCGTCAAGGAGCTGCGCTCGATCGGCATCCAGCCGAACATCATCCTGTGCCGCTGCGATCGGGAAGTGCCCGAGAGCGAGCGCCGGAAGATCGCGCTGTTCTGCAACGTCCGGCCCGAGAATGTCATCCAGGCGCTGGATGTCGGCTCGATCTACGAAGTGCCGATTTCCTATCACGCCGAGAAATTCGACGACCGCATCCTCGACGCTTTCGGCCTCACGGCCCCGGCGCCGAACCTGGCCCGCTGGCAGGAAATCAAGCGCCGCTGGACCCAGCCCGAGGGCGAGGTGACGATCGCCATCGTCGGCAAATACACCGGCCTCAAGGACGCCTACAAGTCGCTGGCCGAAGCCCTGTACCACGGGGGTATCGCCAACAACGTGAAGGTCAATCTCGAGTGGATCGAGTCCGAGACTTTCGAGAAGGAAGACGCGGTCGCCCACCTCGAGGAGGTCGACGGCATCCTGGTGCCCGGCGGCTTCGGCTATCGCGGGGTCGAGGGCAAGATCGCGGCGGCCAATTTCGCGCGCAATCACCGGGTGCCTTACTTCGGCATCTGCTTCGGGATGCAGATCGCGGTGATCGAGGCGGCGCGCAATCTCGCCGGCTATGCCCACGCGTCCTCGACCGAATTCGGTCCCTGCGACGAAGCCGTCGTCGGCCTGATGACCGAATGGGTGCGCGGCAACGAGAAGGAAACCCGGAGCGCCGAAGGCGACATGGGCGGTACCATGCGCCTCGGCGCCTATGACGCGGTGCTGAAGCCGGGCTCCCACGCCGCGCAGATCTACGGCACGACGCAAGTTAGCGAGCGCCACCGCCACCGCTATGAAGTGAACATCAATTACGTGCCGCGTCTCGAGCAGCACGGCTTGCTGTTCTCCGGTCTGTCGCCCAATGGCCAGCTGCCCGAGATCGTCGAGATCCCGGATCATCCCTGGTTCATCGGCGTGCAGTTCCACCCCGAGCTGAAATCGAAGCCCTTCGATCCGCATCCGCTGTTCGCCAGCTTCATCAAGGCCGCACTCGACCAGTCCCGTCTGGTCTGATCACCAAGGAGAAGGCAGATGACCGCGCCGCGCCATGTCGCCGTTGGCAACCTCACCATCGGCAACGATCTGCCCTTCACCCTGATCGCCGGGCCCTGCGCCATGGAAGGGCGCGGCCATGCCCTCGAGATGGCGGCGGCGCTGAAGGAGATCACCGGTCGTCTCGGCATCGGGCTGATCTACAAGTCGAGCTTCGACAAGGCCAACCGCACCTCGGTCAAGTCGAACCGCGGCATCGGCCTCGACACCGCGCTTTCGATCTTCGCCGAGGTCAAGGAAAGCCTGGGCCTGCCGGTGATCACCGACGTCCATCTGCCCGACCAATGCGCCCCGGTCGCCGAAGTGGTCGACGTGCTGCAGATCCCGGCCTTCCTGTGCCGCCAGACCGATCTCCTGATCGCCGCCGGCGAGACCGGCAAGGCGGTCAATGTGAAGAAGGGCCAGTTCCTGGCACCCTGGGACATGAAGAATGTCGCCGCCAAGATCGAATCGACCGGCAATCCGAACACGATGCTGTGCGAGCGCGGCGCCTCCTTCGGCTACAACACGCTGGTCTCCGACATGCGCTCGCTGCCGATCATGGCCGAGACCGGACACCCGGTGATCTTCGACGCCACCCATTCGGTGCAGCAGCCCGGCGGGCAGGGCACCACCTCGGGCGGCGATCGCCGCTTCGTGCCGACGCTGGCCCGGGCCGCCATCGCGGTCGGTGTCGCCGGCGTCTTCATGGAAACCCACGAGAACCCGGACAGCGCGCCTTCCGACGGCCCCAACATGGTGCCGCTCGACAAGATCGAAGGCATTCTTGCCGGCCTCGTCGATCTGGACCGCCTGACCAAGGCCTATAACGCAAAACAGCAAGCCTGATTTCGAGGATTCTCAAGATGACCGGCATTGTCGATATCCACGCCCGCGAGATTCTGGACAGCCGCGGCAACCCGACCGTCGAAGTGGACGTTGTCCTCGAATCCGGCGCCTTCGGCCGCGCCGCCGTGCCCTCGGGCGCCTCCACCGGCGCCCATGAGGCGAATGAGAAGCGCGACGGCGGCACCCGCTACATGGGCAAGGGCGTGCTGCAGGCCGTCGAAGCCGTGAACGGCGAGATTTTCGACGCCCTCGCCGGCCAGGACGCGGAAGACCAGCTTTCGCTCGACGCCCAGATGATCGATCTGGACGGCACCCCGAACAAGGCCCGCCTCGGCGCCAATGCCATCCTCGGCGTCTCCATGGCGATCGCCAAGGCGGCGGCGGAAGAGCAGGGCGTGCCGCTCTACCGCTATATCGGTGGCCCGACCGCCCGCGTGCTGCCGGTCCCCATGATGAACATCGTGAACGGCGGCGCCCATGCCGACAATCCGATCGACATCCAGGAATTCATGATCCAGCCGGTGGCCGCCGAGACCGTGGCCGACGCCGTGCGCATGGGCGCCGAGATCTTCCACCGCCTGAAGGCCGAACTGAAGACCGCCGGCTTCTCGACCAACGTGGGTGACGAGGGCGGCTTCGCCCCCAATCTGAACGGCACCGTGGCCGCCCTCGACTTCATCATGAAGGCGATCGAGAAAGCCGGTTACAAGCCGGGCGTGGATGTCACCCTGGCGCTCGACGCCGCTTCGACCGAATTCTTCAAGGGCGGCAAGTACCACCTGGAAGGCGAGGGCAAGGTGCTGGAATCGGCCGCCCTGGTCGACTACTGGAAGGGTCTCGTCGAGGCCTATCCGATCGTCTCGATCGAGGACGGCATGGCCGAGGACGACTGGGCCGGCTGGAAGCTGCTGACCGAGACCATCGGCAAGAAAGTCCAGCTGGTCGGCGACGATCTGTTCGTCACCAACCCGAAGCGCCTCGCCGACGGCATCAAGGCCGGCACGGCCAATGCCATCCTCGTCAAGGTGAACCAGATCGGCACCCTGTCCGAGACGCTGGAAGCGGTCGATATGGCCCACCGCGCCGGCTACAAGGCCGTGATGTCGCACCGCTCGGGCGAGACCGAGGATTCGACCATCGCCGATCTCGCCGTCGCCACCAACTGCGGCCAGATCAAGACCGGCTCGCTCGCCCGTTCGGACCGCACCGCCAAGTACAACCAGCTGATCCGCATCGAGGAAGAGCTGGGCAATATCGCCCGCTACGCCGGTCGCTCGATCCTGAAGGCGTAAGCCGAAGGGCTCTCGCCCATCAAAAGCCCGCTCCGGCCGACCGGGGCGGGCTTTTTCATGTCTTACGCCACGCGCTCGCGCGCCGTTTCCAGCGCCGCCGCCTCGGTTTTGGCCGGGCGCAGGCAGCGATAGGCGATGAGGGCCGGCACCACCATGGCGCCGAGCACGCCGACATAGAACAGGAAGAAGGCGATCTGATTGGTCATCGGGCCGCCGAACTGCAGGCCCCGGCTGTCGGGGAACAGCGGATCGATGGCCGAGGCGACGACGATGGTCCAGCCGATGACGATCATGCCATAGGCGATGCGTTTGCGCGCCTTGAAGGCGAAGGGCAGCAGCGGCAGCACCACCGCCGTCAGCCACAGCAGCAGGCCGTTGGCGATGCCTTCCATATGGGCCATGCGCCAGGCGTCATAGGTGCCCGGCATCTGATAATCGATCTCCCCGGGGATCGGCCACAGGGCGATCTTGCCCATCAGGAAGAACAGAAAGCCGAAACCGATGACCCCCGCCGCGAACAGCAGCAGCGCGCCATGGCCGATCAGGACCCTTTGCAGCCTCGAAATCTCGGGTGAAGACGCCATTTTCCTCTCCTTCTTGTCGTTTTTATTGCCGCTCAGGCGAAGCGCGCCGGGATTTCGGGATCGCGCGTGTCGAGCAGGGGAATATGGTTCTCGGGCAGGCCGGCATAGGCATCGGCCCATTGCCGGACCCAGGCGGGATCGCTGACCCGGCTGGGGTGATGCCCCGGCATCATCGAGCCGACCAGGACCTTGCCGACATTCCACAGCATGTCCGCCGCCCGGCGCCAGACCCGCAGCCGGCTGCGCCCGTTGCGCCACCGGCCGTCCCGCTCCAGCATCAGGATATAGGCCTTGCGGCTGCACTTGATGACGTGAAGGCTGCCGCAGAAGACGCCCCACACGCGCGGCCAGTAATCGCCGAAGGCGGCCTGATAGAGATCGAAGGCCGCCGTCTTGTGCTCGGTCTCCTCGACCATATGCCACAGCACGAGCGAGGTGACCGAAGGATCGGCGTCGGCGAAGAAGGCGCGGCGATTGGTGATCAACCATTCCGTCAGGCCGACGGTCATGGTCTCGAAACCGGCCGTGTAGGCGAGGCGCCAGCGCAGGGACTTCTTCTGGAAGCGTATGTAGTCGGCCTCCATCTCGTCCTCGACCTCGGCCAGTTCCGGATAGCCCCTGGCCTTGAGCATTTCGTTGTAGCGGCGATGGTTCTGGAAATGCTGCCCCTCCTGGCCGATGAAGCCGCGCGCATCTTCCTTCAGACCCGGATCGTCGACGAGGGCCATGGCCTCGCGCATGGTCCGGATCAGGAAG
>JAOZVS010000060.1 GCA_025869435.1 Zavarzinia sp. | reverse complement strand
CGTTCGAGATGCACCATGGCCGCGAGCGTGACGAGCGGCGCGATCAGATTGACGACCGGCACCACCATCAGCGCCGTCCCCAGCAGACCGGCACCGAATACGAGCGGGCGATTCGCCCGCCGCAGCCTGGCGGCTTCCGCGGGCGACGCCTGCCGCATGGCAACCTGCTCGAAATATTCCCGTCCGACAAGATAGCCGTTGAGGACGAGGAAAACCAAGAGGTTGAGGAGCGGCAGGAAGAAGCCCGCTATCTGCAGGGGCAGGAACAGGATGTTCAGGACGATGGTCACCGCGAGAAACCTCAGCCCCGAGACCGCGCCCTCGACGAAGCCGATGTCGCGCCCGGGGGGATCGGCCGGATAATCCCGCGCGGCGACCCTGGCCGCCGCCTCGTCGAGGAACAGCGACTGGAGCGTCGTCATCATCACCGGGAACATGAAGGCGAGACCGATGCCGGTCAGGATGCCGCCCAGGATGCGCAGGCTCTCGTCCAGCCAGCCCCAGCCGGTGCTGGGCGCGAAGCCGAGGCCCTGATAGGCGCCGGCGACCAGCAGCAAGCTGAGCGCAAGGCCGATGAACAGCACCCGCCACAGGATCGCCCGCAAGGGCGGCGACAGGGCATCCTCCAATCCTTTCAGGAATGCGGGGATCAGCGACATGGGGCGAAATTTCCTCGGTTCTGGACGGGTGCGTCTCCATCCTTATACTGCGCCCGCGAGATTTTCGGGGATGAACATGACCACTGCCCGTTTCGATGTCCTTGGCATCGGCAATGCGATCGTCGACGTGCTGGCGCCGGCGGATGACGCCTTCATCGCCCGCGAAGGCCTGATCAAGGGTTCCATGGCGCTGATCGACGCGGCCCAGGCCGAGGCGCTCTACGGCCGCATGAACGCGGGGGTCGAGGCTTCGGGCGGCTCGGCCGCCAACACGATGGCGGGCGTCGCCTCGCTGGGCGGCGCCGCCGCCTTCATCGGCCGGGTGCGGGACGATGGCCTCGGCAAGGTCTTCACCCATGATATCCGCGCCGTCGGAGTCTCCTTCGAGACCGCGCCGGCGACGGAAGGACCGAACACCGCGCGCTGCCTCGTGATGGTGACGCCGGATGCCCAGCGCACCATGGCGACCTATCTCGGCGCCTGTGTCGGCCTCGGCCCCGACGACGTCGATCCGGCCCAGGTGGCGGATGCCGAGATCACCTATCTCGAAGGCTATCTGTGGGACCCGGAAAACGGCAAGGCCGCCTTCCGCAAGGCGATCAACGCCGCCCATGAAGCCGGGCGCCGGGTCGCCCTGTCGCTGTCCGACGCCTTCTGCGTCCACCGCTGGCGCGGCGAATTCATCGACCTCGTCTCGGGCGGCGGGGTCGATATCCTCTTCGCCAACGAGGGCGAGATTTCCGCCCTGTTCGAGACCGGCGACTTCGACGCCGCCCTGCAGGCGACGCGGGGCCTCGGCATCACCGCCGCGCTCACCCGCTCGGAAAAGGGCTCGGTCATCGTCGGCGGCGACGAGGTCCATGTGATCGACGCGGCGGTGCCCGGGAAGCTGGTGGATTCGACCGGCGCCGGCGATCTCTACGCCGCCGGCTTCCTCCATGGCCTCACCCGCGACCTCGGCCTTGCCCGCTCGGGCCGCCTCGGCTCGCTCTGCGCCGCCGAGGTGCTGGCGCACTTCGGCCCGCGGCCGCAGGTCAGCCTCGCCGACTTCGTCGCCGGGAAATACTGATCGGGCTCGCCGGCGCCCGCGTCGGACGCGGGCGCCGTCAGCTGACTAAAGGGTCTTCAGGAAGCCGAGGATCGGGCCCAGCATCCGATCCCGCAGACTGCGCGGGTGATTATGTCCCGCGCCCGCGAGATGGAGCAGCCGGGCACCCGGGATGCGGTTGGCGATATCCTCGCCGTGGCCGAGCGGAAAAATCGGATCGTCCTCGCCCTGCAGCACCAGGACCGGGCAGGCAATGCGCGGCAGGTCGTCATGGATGGGCGCCGATATCTGCCGCGAAGTGACCAGCCGGGCCGTGCCCGCAGGAACATAGGCCCGCGCCACCGACCGGCGGGCGCTTTCCTCCGCCTCCGTTTCCGACATGAAATGCAGCCGGCCGCCGGTGGCCAGCCGCAGGCTCCTGATGGCGGCGATCCGGCCCTGCTCGTCCGGGTAATCGGCGCAGGCCGCCGTCATGGCCGCCATGACGGCTTCCGACCGGCCGGGTAGGCCGGGACGGTATGTCGTCGACTGCAGGCAGGTCAGGCTGCGGACCTCGGCCGGCGCCTTCAGCGCCAGGCGCTGGCCGATCGCCCCGCCATAGGAATAGCCGATGACATCGACCCGCCCGAGGCCGAGGTGCCGGATCAGGGCCAGGACATCGTCGGCGACATCGTTCATGTCATAGGGCGGGCGATCCTCGCAGGCGCTCGATCGTCCCATGTCCCGCAGCTCGAAACGGATGACCCGGAAGCCCGCCTCGACGAAGGGGCGGGCGAAGGCGACCGGCCAGTCGGTCATGTTGTCGGTAATGCCGAGGATGGGCAGGACGACCGGCGCACCCGCGTCGCCGACGATATCGCAGGCAAGGACGATCCCGTCCGGCAGTGTCACGCGGATTTCGGCCATGTCAGATCGCCATGCCGGCCGCACGATATTTGCGGAGAAACACCTGTGTCAGCAGATGATGGGGCCGGTCCCAGAACGGGTTGTAGGGCAGCGTGTCACAGGCCGGGGATCGCCTCGCGCGCTGCACGGATTCGCAGATGGCGTTGTCCTCGATCCGGGCGATGAAACCGGCCTTGGCCGAAGCCTCCCTGTGCGCGAAACTCTCCGGCGCGGCAGCGATCGCGCGATCGAAATAGGTCGCGATGGATTGACGGCAAGCCCCCGGGCCGTCCGGCAGCATGAAGGCGATGCGGGCGAAATAGCCGGTCACGATGATCGCCCAGTTGGGATAGACGTTCAGGATGTGATTCACCGGATTGACGCGGCCATCGCGGCAGCGGACCGGCGGCAGCACCGGATCGCCGTAATAGCTGCCGGCGATGCGGTTGTCATAGGCAAGGCCGATCATGCCGCTGTCGTCCAGAACCTCGTCGTAGGTCCGCCTGCCTTCTGTATCCACGCGCGGCACATGCGCGGACTGGCGGTACATGTGGTGGACGTAATTCTCGTGATAGACGTTGGGCGAGAAATTCTCGTACATCGTCTTCCAGTTGGCGGCGCAATCCAGACTGTGAAAGCGCGGCCCGCCATCGAGACCGCGATGGATGGCGAGGTCTTCCAGCCGGATATCGGCGAAATAATGTTCCACCGGCTCGTTTTGCACCGCGAAGGGGCCGGCGGTACCGTCCGGGTTGACGAAGATCGTCTCCATCCATTCGCTGCACGGCACCGGCGCGAGATCGAGCGCCAGTACGCCGAGATCCACCCCGGCGGCGGATGGCGTGCCGTCCCAATAGGCGGCCCGGATCAGGCGCCCCTCCAGACTGTAGACCAGGCCGTGATAGGGGGTCTCGATTTCAGCGAGATCGTCCGTCGCCCGGTCGACGACCGGGGTCCCGTCATAGGGGCAGACGTTGTGGAAGACATGCAGCACCCCGGCCGCGTTCCGCACCAGCAGCAGCGGCTGCCCGAGGATGTCCAGCGGCAGCGCGCCCGAAGGCGGAACCTGGGCCGAAAAGGCGACCGCCAGCCAGTGGTTGGCCAGAAGCCCGGCGCATTCGAATTCGAAGAAGGCCGGATCGGTGAAGGCCCGCCGGGGCAGGGTACGGGCCGTCTCGATCGGCCGCACGATGGCGGCGGCTTCGTTCTCGGTCAGGATGGGCGCGGTCAGGGTGGGCTGCGCGCGGGTCATGCTTCGGCCGGCTCCGGCCGCATCTTCAGCACTTCTTCCCGGATGGCCGCCAGCACCTGTTGACGGATTCTGATGAAGTCTGGGCATGTCAGGGTCTCGATCGTTCGGGGATAGGCGAAGGGAACGTCAATGATCTCGCGTATGCGGCCGGGCCGGGCGCCCATGACGAAGATCCGCTGCGCCAGGAAGACCGCTTCCTCGATGTCATGGGTGACGAACAGGATCTGGCTGCGGTTCTCGGACCAGATCCGGGTCAGCAATTCCTGCATCAGGCCCCGGGTCTGGCTGTCCAGGGCGCCGAAGGGCTCGTCCATCAGCAGGATGGACGGGTCGTTGGCCAGGGCGCGCGCGATCGCGACCCGCTGCATCATGCCGCCCGAAAGATGCGCGGGATGGGTGTCGGCGAAGCCGGCCAGTCCGACCTGCCGCAGGAAATGGTCGGAAATATCCTTCCGCTCCGCCTTGGGCATTCCCTTCAGGCGCAGGCCGAATTCGATGTTTCCGCGCACCGTTTCCCAGGGAAACAGTGTGTAGGACTGGAACACCATGCCTCGGTCGGCACCCGGCCCGGTGACGACGTCATCGCCCAGCCGCAGGCGTCCCGACGTCGGCTTCTCCAGCCCGGCCACCATCCGCAGCAGGCTGGTCTTGCCGCAGCCCGACGGGCCGACGATGACCGAGAACTGATGCTCGGGCACCGTCAGGGAGACATTGTCGATGACCTGGACCGGCCCCGCGCCATAGGACAGGCAGACATTCTCGATATGAAGTTCGGGCATGGTCCTTACTTCCCGTGACGCGCCCAGGGCAACAGCCAGCCCCGCAGCCCCTTGAGCCCCTGATCGGTTGCAAGGCCCAGCAGGCCGATGACAAGGATGCCGACGAACATGACGTCGGTGAAAAGTCCCCGCATGGCGTTCAGGATCATGAAACCGATGCCGCTGTTGCTGGCGACGAGTTCGGCCACCACCACATAGGTCCAGGCGACGCCGGCATTCACCCGCATGGCATCCATCGCGCCCGGCAGGCTGGCCGGCACCAGAATGCGCAGGAAGACCTGACCCCGGCTGGCGCCGAGCGTATAGCCGGCCTCGAGCAGCGATCGCGAAACGGCGGCCGAGACATCGGCCACCATGATGGTCAGGTTGAACACGGTGCCAAGAAAGATGACCGCGATCTTCTGTTCGATGCCGATCCCGACCCAGAGGATCAGCAGGGGCACCACGGCCGTGATGGGAATGTAGCGAATGAAATTCGTCACGGGCTCGATCAGGGCGGCCACCGCCTGATAGCTGCCCATCAGGATGCCCAGCGGCACCGCGACGACGATCGCGAGCAGGAAACCGGCGAAGACGACCTTGGTGCTCGCCGCGATGTTGCGCGCCAGACTGCCGTCCCCGATCAACTCGGCCAGCGTGGCCAGCGTCGTCCCCGGGGTCGGCAGGAAATCCGGCCCGACGAAGCCGCCGTGGCTCAGCACGAGCCACAGCAGCATCACGCTCGCTCCGCTGGCGGTGGCGAGGGTCAGATAGACCCTGCGCCCGATCGCCTGCTTCGGCCGTGTGAGATCGGCGAGGCTCATGATCCCGCCGATCACTGGCCCAAGGCCGAGAAAGAGATCAGCTCCTCCGGCTTGGCATTCACCTGCAGCGCGCCCTGGCGCTGCCAGACCGACAGGGCCTTGGCGATCACGGCGGTGATCGCGCCGGGGGCCGCGGGCGTGCCCATGTATTCGGCGTTGCGCTCCGCCCCCATCAGGCGAACGCCGGTCAGCACGTCGGCGATCACGGCGGGCTTGGCCAGCCACCCGCCCAGTCCCTTGCCCATGATGGCATTGGCCTCTTCCGGGTTCGCGGCGGTGAAGGCGACGGCCCGGGTCCAGGCGCGGTAGAGCGCGGCCAGTTCCGCCTTGCGGGCTTCCGTCTCCTGCAGCGTGGTGACCATGGCGTCGACGATGAGGCCCGGATATTTGCTGCTGTCGGTGAATTTGTAGCCGTGTTCGGTGGCGTCACCCTTCGAGAGATAGGGCTCCCACGTCACGGCGACATCGACCTGCCCCGTGATGAAGGCGCTGCCCGCGTCACCCGCCTGCATGTTCTGCGGGGTGATGTCGGCGATGGACAGGCCGGCCTCGTCCAGAAGGGTGGTCAACAGGAATTCGGTCACCGAGCCCTTGGAGAAGGCGACGGTCCTGCCCTTGAAATCGGCGACGGTACGGATCTCGTTGCGGGCCAGCACGCCGTCGGCGCCGACGGATTCGTCGATGCCGAACAGATAGCGATAGTCCTGTCCCGGCTTCAGATAGAGCGGCAGGGCATCGACGGACGTCGCCATGACATCAATCTGTCCGGCCGCCAGCGCCGCGAAACGCAGTTTCGTGTCCTCGACAAGGACCAGCTCGACATCCAGTCCTTCGTCTTTGAAGTAGCCCTTTTCCGCCGCGACGAAGAGCGGGCCATAGCCGACCCAGACCGAATAGGCGACCTTGAGCGGGGTCGCCCCGGCCCCTGCCGTCATCGCCGCCACAAGGGCGCAGGCCCCGGCCACCATCCCGATTATCCGCTTCATCATCCCGACCTCCTGTTGACGTGCGGGGATCAGGATGGGCGGGTCTGTTAGTGGGAAAAATATCTATGCATTTCAGCCAAAGTCAGATTGGTATAAGAGTAATTTTCTCCGGTCACCTCGGTTGTCCGCCATGCTTCTGCCGCCGCTTCAGGATCTCGATCTGCGTTTGCTGAAGGTCTTCATGGTCGTGATCGACCGCGATGGACTGACGCCCGCGGCCGCCGCGCTCAATGTCTCGGTGTCGACGGTGAGTGCCCAGATCGCCGATCTGGAGCATCGCCTCGGTTTCCGGCTGTGCGATCGGGGCCGGCGCGGCTTCGCGCTGACCCCCGAAGGCCAGCAGGTCCGGCAGGCGCTGGAGCGGCTGTTCGCGCAGCTTGGCGACTTCGCCGGTGTCATGGGCGGGATCAGGGGCGAATTGACCGGCAATCTGCAGATCGTCGTGGTTCATGCCGTGATCACCCAGCCGGACCTGCGGCTGCCGCAGGCGATCAGCGCCTTCCGGGCGATGGCGCCGCGCGTCAATCTCGCGCTGTCGTCGCGCTCTGTCGGCGAGACCAACGCGGCCGTCCTGGCCGAGAGGGCGGACCTCGGCGTGAACATCGCCCATGACCTCGACCCGGACCTGAAATTCACCGGCATTGGCCGTGAAAGCGTGTCGCTCTATTGCGGCGCGGGTCATCCTCTGTTCGACCGGGTGGCGGGAGACATCACGGCCGAGGAGGTCGCGCGGCTCGATCAGGCGCATCGGCCCTATATGGAAATCGCCGCGGCCGGGGTCCGGCGCCGGAACCGGCCGAGTCCGGCGGCCATCGCCGATGACATCGACGCCATGGCCATTCTCGTGTTGTCAGGGGGGCTGACCGGCTATCTGCCGGATCATCACGCCCGGCCCTGGGTGGAGCAGGGGCTGATGCGGGCCCTGCTTCCCGGCCAGCTTTCCTATGTCAATGCGATCGGCCATCTGGTGAAGCGCAGCCGTCCGCTCTCGGCGGCGGCGAAGGCCTTCCTCGCCTGCTGGCACAAGGTGCTGGCCGAACCCTGCGCCGCCGACCCGGCGGCTTAGGGAACGCGGGCCTCAGCCCGCCTTCATCAGCAA
This sequence comes from Zavarzinia sp., assembly GCA_025869435.1. Classification (GTDB taxonomy): domain Bacteria; phylum Pseudomonadota; class Alphaproteobacteria; order Zavarziniales; family Zavarziniaceae; genus Zavarzinia. The sequence goes on along the minus strand of JAOZVS010000060.1, from coordinate 5,280 downwards.
GGGGCCCAGGGGACGGCCGCCAGCGATGTGCACATGGAGATGCGGCACTTCCTGGTGGCTGTTGGCCCCATGGTTGGCCAGCAGGCGGTAGCCGCCGGCATCGACCCCGACCAGGCGGGCGACCTCGCCCACGGCGCGGACGAAGCCGGCGATTTCCGCATCGCTCGCCTTGGCCGAGAAATCGTCCCACGAGACGTAAGATCCCTTGGGGATCACCAGGACATGCACCGGCGCCTGCGGGTGGATGTCGTGGAAGGCCAGCGTGTGCTCGGTCTCGTGCACCTTGTCGCAGGGGATCTCGCCGCGCAGGATGCGGGCGAAGATATTGCTCGGATCATAGGCCATCGGAACTAACCCTTCGGACGGCTGGCCTTTTCGGCGACGCCCGACAGGCCTTCCCGGGCCTCGAGTTCGGCCCAGACATCGGCCGGGGTCAGGCCCCGTTCGGCCAGCAGGATGAACAGATGGAAAATCAGGTCGGCGGCTTCGCCGACCAGTTCCGTCTCACTGCCCGCAAGACCGGCGAGGGCGGCTTCCACGCCTTCCTCGCCCACCTTCTGGGCGATCTTGGCGCGGCCCTTGGCGAACAGCCGGGCGACATGGCTGTTCGCCGTGTCGGCGCCCTTTCGCGACAGGATGACCTGGAACACCCGGTCGAGGATGGCGGGATCGCTCATGATCTTCCCCGTCACAGGCGCATGGGCACGCCCCGCGCGGCCATGTGTTCCTTGGCCTCGCGGATCGAAAACGTGCCGAAATGGAAGATGGAGGCGGCGAGCACGGCCGAGGCATGACCCTCGAGAATGCCGTCCGCCAGATGGTCGAGGGTGCCGACCCCGCCCGAGGCGATGACGGGCACGGTGACGGCATCGGAAACCGCCCGGGTCAGGCCGATATCGAAGCCGGCCTTGGTGCCGTCCCGGTCCATCGAGGTCAGCAGGATTTCCCCGGCGCCGAGCGAGACCATGCGCTGCGCCCATTCGACGGCATCGATCCCCGTGTTGCGCCGGCCGCCATGGGTATGGACATGCCACTTGCCCTGGCTGTCGCCCTTGGCGTCGATGGCGACGACGATCGACTGGCTGCCGACCTTTTCCGCCGCCTCGCGCACGAAATCGGGCCGGGCCACGGCGGCGGAATTGATCGAGACCTTGTCGGCGCCGGCCAGCAGCAATTGCCGGACGTCTTCCAGCGTGCGGACGCCGCCGCCCACGGTCAGCGGCATGAAGACCTGTTCCGCCGTGTGGCGCACCACGTCGAGCATGATCGCCCTATCGTCGCTGGACGCCGTGATGTCGAGGAAGGTCAGCTCGTCGGCGCCGGCGGCGTCGTAAAGCCTCGCCTGTTCCACCGGATCGCCGGCATCGCGCAGGTCGACGAAATTGACGCCCTTGACCACCCGGCCGTTGTGGACGTCGAGACAGGGGATGACCCGGGCCTTCAGCATCACGCCGCCCTTTTCGTGAGGGCCAGCGCCGCCGCCGGGTCCAGCCGCCCGTCGTAGAGCGCGCGGCCCGAAATGGCCCCGGCGATGGGCGTGCCCGCGACCGCCATCAGGGCCTCGATATCGGCAAGGCCAGCCAGCCCGCCCGAGGCGATGACCGGGATCGAGACCGCGTCGGCGAGAGCCGCCGTCGCCGGCACATTGACGCCGGTCAGCAGCCCGTCGCGGGCGATGTCGGTGAAGATGAGGGCGGAGACGCCCGCATCCTCGAAACGCTTCGCGAGGTCGATCGCCGTGATCGAGGAGGTTTCGGCCCAGCCCTCGACCGCGACCATGCCGTCGCGGGCGTCGATGCCCACGGCGACATGGCCGGGGAACAGTTTGCAGGCCTCGATCACGAGGGCGGGGTTGCGCAGGGCGACGGTGCCGAGGATGACCCGGGTCAGGCCGCGCTTCAGCCAGCCCTCGATCATCGCGAGGCTGCGGATGCCGCCGCCGAGCTGCACGGGAACATCGGTCGCCTTCAGGATCGCCTCGACCGCCGGGCCGTTCACCGCATTGCCGGCGAAGGCACCGTCGAGATCGACGACATGCAGCCATTCGAAACCCTGGGCCTTGAAGGCGGCGGCCTGGGCGCCCGGGTCCTTGTTGTAGACGGTGGCCCGGGCCATGTCGCCCTGGGCGAGGCGGACGCATTCGCCGCCCTTGAGGTCGATCGCGGGGTAGAGGATCACGGACGCCACCTCAGGAAGCCGGCGATGAGCGACAGGCCGAAAGCCTGGCTCTTCTCCGGGTGGAACTGGGTGCCGAACAGATTGTCGCGGGCGACGATGGCGGTGACCGGGCCGCCGTAATCGGCGGTCGCCACCAGGTCTTCGCCGCGCTCGACCTGCAGGGCATAGGAATGGACGAAATAGGCGTGCTCGCCCGAGCGGGCATGGCCCAGCACCGGGTGATGATGGCGGATGGACAGGTTGTTCCAGCCCATGTGCGGGATCTTCAGGCGCTTGTCGTCCGGCGCCAGCCGGTCGACGACACCGGGAATCCAGCCGAAGCCGGCATGGTGGCCGTGTTCCAGCCCCTCGGTCGCCATCAGCTGCATGCCGATGCAGATGCCGAAGAAGGGCCGGGCCTTCACCTTCACCGCTTCGGTCAGGGCATCCATCATGCCGGGCAGGGCCTGGATCGAGGTCTTGCAGTCGGCGAAGGCGCCATCGCCCGGCAGCACCACGCGCTCGGCCGCCAGCACCACCTCGGGCTTGTCGGTGACGACAATCTGCGACGGGGACAGGCCGACCTCTGCGCCCATGCGCTCGAACGCCTTGGCGGCGGAACGCAGGTTGCCCGCGCCATAGTCGATGATGGCGACGGCGGGTTTGACAGTCATGAACGCACCTTCAGAACGACGCGGTCCTCGGCGTCGGCGCGGCTGTCGCCGCAGACGACGCCAATGGCCTGATGGCCACGGCGAGCCAGCACCCGGCGGCGGATCTCGCCGGCCTCGAAGCCCGTGAACAGGGCGGCGGCCAGCACGCTCAACTCGGGCAGGGGCCGGTCGGGCAGCAGGAAAATCCCGGCGGCGATGCCGGCGGCGACGATGCCGAGCCAGAGGATCGCCTCGATCCAGGCGGCATGGGCCAGCAGCCACAGGGGACCGAACAGGAAGGCAGCGAGCGAGAAGCGCTCCGCCACCAGCTCGATCTCCGGCAGGGGACCGTGCACGGTATAGGCGATGGGCCGCATCAGAGGGTGCCGCCCAGCACGCCCTTGGTCGAGGGCACGGCGGCGGCGGCGCGCGGGTCGATCTCGACCGCCGCGCGCAGCGCTCTCGCCAGCGCCTTGTAGCTGCTCTCGACGATATGGTGGTTGTTCTCGCCGTAGAGATTCTCGACATGCAGGGTGACGCCGGCACTTTGCGCGAAGGCCTGGAACCATTCCTTGAACAGTTCGGTATCCATCTCGCCCAGCTTGTCGCGGGTGAAATTCACCTTCCAGATCAGATAGGGCCGGTTCGAACAGTCGAGGGCGACGCGGGTCAGCGTCTCGTCCATCGGGATCAGCGCGTCGCCATAGCGGCGGATCCCCTTGCGGTCGCCCAGCGCCTTGGTGAAAGCCTCGCCGATGGCGATGCCGACGTCTTCCGTCGTGTGGTGGAAGTCGATGTGGGTATCGCCCTTCGCCGTCACGGTGAGGTCGATCAGCGAATGGCGCGACAGCTGTTCGAGCATATGGTCGAGGAAGCCGATCCCGGTCGAGACCTGGTACTGGCCGGTGCCGTCCAGATTGATGGCGACCGAAATTTCGGTCTCCTTGGTCTTGCGGGCGATCGTGGCGGTCCGCATCGGCATGTCCTCGAAGCGTTGAATGGCGCCCCTTTACCACGGGCGCGCGCGGCAAGCCATAGATTGGGCGGCTTTCTACTTGATTCCAGCGGCTTTCTTCAGGGCTTCGTCGATGCGGGTCTGCCAGCCCGGACCGCCGGCCTTGAAATGGTCGAGCACGGATTGCGACAGGCGGATGGTGGTCGAGACCTTGGGACTGTCCGACTTCGGCCGGCCCCGGCTGCGGCGCAGGCTCTCGGCCAGATCGGGGAAGACTTCGGCGAAGGGCCGGGCGGCTTTCAGGTCCTCGTCGGTGAAAGAGGCTTCGATAGCCTCGACCTCGTCCCAGTCTTGCCTGCTGAAACCGTGGCCGGGCTCGAAGCGGGTCAGGAGTTTCTTCTTGGCGGTCATGGCAGCAGACTCCGTTCCTTGCGGTTGGCGGGGCGCATACTGATCACGGCAATCCCTTGCGTGCCGAGACGGGCGAAAATGACGGCGATCGTGCCATCGCGCAAAATGCCGATGGCCTTGAACCGGCCCTGGACCGAAGGGGTGATCACGGCGGCTTCGAAGAACGAACCATCGGCCAGATCGACGAAGTCGAATCCGTGTTTGGCGAGATTCAGTTGCCGCTTCGGCTCGTCCCGGGTGATGCGCATGAATTAACGTAACAACGAAAAAGGGCCGGCGCCACAATTTTCGTTGTTACGATATCTCTCTCAACCGAGGTCGAGGACGTCCGCCATGTCGTAGAGGCCGGCGGGTTTGCCGGCGGCCCAGAGGGCGGCGTGGATGGCGCCGCGAGCGAAGATGCCGCGGTCGGTCGCCTTGTGGGTGAGTTCGACCCGCTCACCATCGGCGGCGAAGACCACCGAATGCTCGCCGACGACATCGCCGCCGCGCAAGGTCGCGAAACCGATGTGGCCCTTCACCCGGGCGCCGGTATGGCCGTCGCGCACCCGGTCCGACACCGCGTCCAGCGCGACATCACGCCCGGCCGCCGCCGCCTGGCCCAGCGCCAGGGCGGTACCCGAGGGGGCGTCGACCTTGTGGCGGTGATGCATCTCGACGATCTCGATGTCCCATTCCTCCGGCCCGAGGATGGCCGAGACCTTGCGCGTGAGGGCCGCGAGCAGATTGACGCCGAGGCTGAAATTGGCTGCCTGCACGACGGGCGCATGGCCCGCGGCGGCGGCGATGGCCGCCTGCTGGTCGGCGGACAGGCCGGTGGTGCCGATGACGAGGGCCTTGCCCGACTTGGCCGCCAGCGTGGCGTGGCTGGGCGCGGCGACGGGCGCGGTGAAGTCGATGACGACATCCGAGACGGCGAAGAGCGCGGCGGCATCGTCGGTGACGACGACGCCGAGCGGGGCCTTGCCGACCAGCGTGCCGAGGTCGGCGCCGATCAGCTCGGCCCCCGGCCGTTCGGTGCCGCCGGCGATGGTGGCACCGGCGGCGAGGCCGGCGTTGATCAGGCTGCGCCCCATGCGGCCGCCGCAGCCGAGAATGCCGATG